>CAZOOX010000139.1:0-10318 GCA_964581545.1 uncultured Anaerolineaceae bacterium | reverse complement strand
TGTTGCTATCTGTTCCAGTCCCTGTTGTTAGCAACACTTAACAGGGAGACTATCCGTTTTTTACCACGTCAAAATCAGGCGTGACGATCAAGTCGGCTTTGGGGCGCAAAGATTGCACCACCTGATGCTCCTGCTCGAGGACTTGGAGCCGCCATTCATCCATATTTTCCTTGCCGCGTAAAAACTGGGCTTTCTTGGTTTCATGATAGGTTAGATCGATGAAGGCGCGGCAATCGGCTTCGGCTTGGAGGGCGTAAAGCCCCTCGATAACCATATAGCGTAGCCCTTTGAAGCTGGTGCGCAAAACATCTTCCTGGTCGGTGAGTAGGTCAATGCAGGGCATTATGACATCATCAGCGTCGGCACGGAATTCGGCAAGATTGCGGTTGATGGTCTCCCAATCGTATTCGCTGTAGCCGATGCTTTTTACGCCATGCTCTTTGCGCCAGGGATTACGTTCTTGCGGGGAAGTTTTGTAGTAATTGTCGATATGCATAATTTTTGCGGGCGTGCCCTGCGTCTTGAGCAGATGCGCCACTTCGTGACCGAGTTCTGATTTGCCCGAACCCGATTCCCCGCCAACGGCAATGACGATCTTATCGCCGCTTATTTTCTGAGCGTGTTCGACGATGGTTTTGGCAGCCTTTTTATGTTTTTCTGTGATGAGTAGTACGTCTCCGAGCATGTGATTTTCCTTTTATTTGTGCGCCAGATGTGCATTGCATCTGCTTTTGGATGCGTTGCACATCGGATTGCCTAAGGTCTTCTGGTGTTTTTCCAGATCCGAACTGCAACGCATCTTTTCAGATGCAATGCAGTTCTACAATGTTTTGACTCTGACACCCCCAACGCCGACAACAAAATGATGCCTTTTACCCTTAAATCCAAGATTAAACTTCATCTCTCGCCAATGCGATGGCAAATTCGGGGAGGCTGAAAGGGTATCGTCGCTGAAATCGATCCCGGCGAAGGCGCGTAGGGCGAAGAAGACTGTGCCGGTCATTACACCTGCATGGATACCTTCTTTCGTCGTGCCGCCTTGGATGTCTACATAATCACTTTCGAGAGCTTGGGAGTAGAGTTGCCAGCATAATTGCTCTTCGCCGAGCAACCCAGCCAAATAAGCGTGAACAAGCCGACTTAAGGTCGAGCCGTGGGATGTTCGGGGCAAGTAATAGTCGAAGTTGCGGCGCAAAAGATCATCGGGCGGGAGATAGCCCAGGTCATCCAATATCCCTTTTACCGCTTTTTCGCCGAGTACATAAAAGATCATCAGCGCATCGGCTTGTTTCGCAACCTTATAATCGTCGGGCGATTTTCCCTCGGCCTTCAGGATGCGATCCATGCGGTGGATATTGGCGTATTTCTCACGATAATGCGCCCAATCGAGTTCCTTGAGATCGAAATAGCCTTCAAATTGTTCCAAAACGCCTTCGGCATTTATCGAGATCGTCAGTTTTTGGGAAATTTCTTGCCAACGTGCCAACTCGTTATCGTCAAGCTGCAATTTTGTGAGCAAGGTGTTTTTCGCCTTTGCGCTCATCTTGGCGAGCAGATCAAAAGCCCGCTGTAGCGACCAAGCCACAAGGATATTGGTATAGCTGTTATTTTTTAGCCCGCCTTCGCTGGTGTTGGGATATTTTTCGTGGAACTCATCCGGCCCCATTACGCCAGCGATATCATAGCGCCCATTTTCATTGAGCGTGGCCTTGCCCGCCCAAAATCGGCAAACCTCAAGAAAGATTTCTGCGCCATAATTTTCGAGAAATTCCTGATCTTCGTTGACCCAGAGATAATCCCATATATTGTACGCAACCGCCAAACTGACATGCCGCTGCAAAATGCTGTGATCGGCGCCCCATTCACCCGAAAGCGGATTTAGGTGCAGGGTTTGCGTCTCTTCACCGCCGCTGCTGCCGCTCTGCCAGGGGAAGATCGCACCCTGCGTGCTATATTCTTGCGCCAATTTTCTCGCTGCATCTAAGCGGCGGTAGCGATACATCAAAATAGAGCGGGCGGTCTCTGGTAAATGCAAATTCAGGAAAGGCAAAATATACAACTCATCCCAAAAAATATGTCCCCGATACGCTTCACCATGCAAGCCGCGCGCGGGGATGCCTGCATCCAGCCCGACATTATGCGGTGAAGAAGTTACAAAGCTATGATAAAGATGCAAACGGATCAGCTTTTGACTGACCCTATCCCCCGTGATCTGGATATCCACTTTTTCCCAGATGGATTTCCACGCCAATGCGCTGGCTTGGCAGAGTTCATCAAAGCCTTTTATCTGGGATAGTGCATCCTGCGCCGCTTCGAAGGTGTCCTCATCTTGGTTCTGGATGGATGTATAAATCGCCACCAACTTATCTGCCGTTAAAGGGACGCCTTCTTTGACATCTACCGTGAAAATGGTCGTTGCTCTGGCTGGGTCATGGTTCTGCTCAAACGCTGGCGCAATCTCCCGCCCTCCAAGCGCGACGTCCAAACGCGCCGCTTCTGCGATCAACACGTCCGATTGATTGGTCTTTACTAACAATGCACTCTGAGAACCTTCCCCTTTAGCTTTAATCCCTTCGAGATGCTTGTTGCTCAAGTCACTATAACGCGCTACCCCAGCGTTGATAATGTCGCCATCCAGCATTGAGCGGATAGAAATCTTCCCGCCATAATTTAGTGGCGTAACTTCGTAACGTAACGCCGCCAAATGCGGATCACTCATACTCGCCAAACGCTGCGAAATGATTTTCGTTTGATGTCCTTGAGTATCTTCAGTGATCATCTCTCGGCGCAAAATCCCTGTCCGAAAATCAAGACAGCGGGAGATTTGCATAATCCCAGTCTTGTTTGGCTCAACCCATTTCCCGTGACCAATTTTAAAAGTAATCGGCAACCAATTTGGCACATTCACAAAATCTTCGTTGGAAACCGTTCGTCCGCCAACTTCTGATTCAAGACAATTATATAACCCTGCAATATAAGTACCCGGGTAATTTGTCTCACCCGCAAAAGACTCTTCGAGTGCACCACGCGTGCCGAAAAAACCATTTCCGACTGTTAGCAAAGCTTCTCTGGTTCCTTCAAGCTCAAGAGCATAATCATCATAAGAAATTGACCACATTTCATCTTGCAGCCCTTCGGTAAACCAGCGGTCAATTTTAGCAATATCAATTTCAGCAAGATCTTCAACGACAATATCTGCCCCGTTGATGCGCAACGGATGCGAATTATCTTCACGGGCTACACCAATTACCAAACCGAAGCCGCCATTGCGTCCGGCCTGTACACCAGAGATGGCATCTTCAACGATGACGGCGCGATCATAGACGATGCCCAGATTATCACAGGCCGTGGTGAAAATATCCGCTTGGGGTTTTCCCATCAAGCCTAATTCGGCAGAAACAACGCCATCTACACGAGTCTCGATCATGTCCAATAAACCGACCGTTTCGAGCACGATTTTTGCATTTTTGCTGGATGAAGCCACGCCGATACGGATTCCCGCATCTTTCAAGGCATGCATTAAATCAACGGTGCCTTGATAAACACGCACATCGCCTGCTTGAATCCTTTTGTTGAAAAGCTCGTTCTTTCTATTGCCGAGACCGCAGACCGTTATCTTGTCGGGCGTGTCGGATGAGGCGCCAAAAGGCAATTCAATCTCACGAGATTCAAGGAAAGAAGCCACACCTTTGTAGCGAGGTTTGCCGTCCACATAAGGGAGATAATCATTCTCATGCGTGAATTCCCTAAAAGGGTCTGGCTGGGTCTGCAGAAATTCGTCGAACATCTGCTTCCAGGCGATGCTGTGTGTAGCGGCGGTGTCAGTGATAACTCCGTCAAGGTCAAAGATTACGGCGTCAAAATTGTGTTTTGTCATAGTTTTTTTGTGAAATCATTTGTTAGCGGCGGTTGAGTAGAGAGACAACTCTACCGTCTCTCGTATCGAAACCAAAGCGGGTTAGAAGATAAGTTCGCTCTGGTTTCGATACAGCGAAGAGCGTCGTTTACTCAACCGCTGCTAATATTCCTTACACTTCTATCCCATTTCGTTCGATCACATCTCTAAACCAATATGCACTCTGTTTCGGTGTGCGTTTTTGCGTTTCATAATTGATCCGCACCAAGCCAAAGCGATTGCTGTATCCACGTTCCCATTCAAAATTGTCGAAAACGCTCCAGACGTAATAGCCTTTCAAATTTACGCCCTCTTCAATCGCCTCGTGCAATTCCCGCAAATGTGCCTTGATATAGCGGATTCTGTCCCAGTCTGCCACGAATTCATTTTCATCGGGCAGGTCGGGCATGGCACAACCATTCTCTGTGATATACAGATCGGGGTTGCCATAATTCTCTTTGATATTCAATACTTCGGTTTTAATGCCTGCGGGATGGATGCCCCAGTGCATATCCGTTTTTCCCCATCCGGGAGATGAATAAGGTGTGATACGCGCCTTATTTAGCCCGCCAAAAACATCAAAGGAGACAAGGTCTGTGTTGTAGTAATTTAATCCCAGAAAATCTATAGGCTGCTGGATGAGTTGCAGGTCACCTTCCCGGATTTGGGGTTGGTGCGCACCAATATAGTCAAAATGCCGCTGTGGATACCTACCGTTAAAAACGGGATCCAAAAAGATGCTGTGTGTCTCGTCGTAGACCCGCTGGGTGGCGGCAATATCTTCTTCTTTGTCGCTGGCCGGTAGCAAACCGTTTAAATTAAGAATGATACCGATTTCCCCGCCATAGTTTCCTTCACGAAAAGTCTGTACAGCTTTTCCGTGCGCCATTAGCAAGTGATGAGCAACCTGATATGCTTTAGTGTAATCACAAATACCCGGTGCGTGGAAACCTTGGGCATAGCCTAAAAAGGATGCTACCCAGGGTTCATTATGCGTACCCCAGACTTTTACACGGTCTGCAAGCTTGTCGAAGATGACTTTGGCATAATCGCCAAACCACTGCGCAGAGTTCCGGTTTACCCATCCGCCCAAATCCTGAAGGGCTTGGGGCAGGTCCCAATGATAAAGAGTGCCTTTGGGTCGGATGCCCGCTTCAAGTAGATTATCCACAAGCCTGTCGTAGAAACCCAGCCCTTTGGGGTTGATTCGTCCACGGCCATCTGGCAGAACACGTGTCCACGCGATGGTAAAGCTATAGGCGGGGATCCCGAGCTCCTTAAAAAGAGCGACATCCTGTGGCATTCGATGGTAATGGTCGCAGGCAATATCGCCTGTATCTCCGTTGAGTACATGCGCATCCCAACGGACAAAGCGATCCCAGATGCTTTCGCCTTTGCCATCTTCGTTATATGCCCCTTCGATCTGATAGGCAGATGCCGCCGTGCCCCAAAGAAAATCTTTTGGGAATTTGAGTGTGGTCATAAAGTTATTCAAGTGGCGATAGAACTGCATGGCATCTCAAAGATGCGTTGCAGTCCGGGTTGGTAAAGAGGCGCTCATATATTCGATAGACCCGATGTGCATTGCATCCGCTTTTGGATGCGTTGCACATCTGCAGAATAAAAAACTCCCCAACCTTTCGGCTGGGGAGTTTCGGTTTATTTAACCTTTTACCGAGCCGGCCAACATACCCCGAACGAAGTATCTTTGTAGGGCAAAAAATACTGCTAGGGGGAGCAACATGGAGACAAAAGCCCCAGCTGTAAGTAGATGCCAGTCCTGTCCTTTTTCACCAACGATAGACGCAAGGGCGTAGGTGATTACCCGTGTTTTCTCGCCAAGGAAGACGAGGGAAACGAGATAGTCGTTCCACACCCAGAGGAATTGGAAGATGGCGAATGATGCCAGCGAAGGCACCGAAAGCGGGAGAATTAATCGCACGAAAATTGTGAAGTTAGATGCGCCGTCAATGAAGGCAGCTTCAAGCAATTCGCGGGGCAATGTGCTGATATAGTTGAAGAGAAGATAGGTAGCAAGTGGCAAGCCAAATCCCGTATGCGCCAACCAAATCCCGAGGAAGGTGCCGTTCAAATCCAGTTTGGTATAGTCCTGCAAGATTGGCACGAGCGAAATTTGGAGGGGGACAACTAGAATTGCTACCACCATTGTGAAGAGCAAGCCTCTGCCGGGGAATTTGAGCCATGAGAAGCCAAAAGCAGCAAATGCGGCAATGAGAATGGGAATGACTGTCGCTGGGACAGCTACCGCTACAGAGTTCAGGAAAGCACTGCCCAAGTTATTGCCTTTGCGTGTGATCTCGTTTCCTGCTGCGTCTGTGAAGGAGATTTCTTTCCCTGTAACAACATCTTTATAGTTGCTAAGGGATAAGTTTGTAGCAAAGCCCACCCAAACTTCTTCACTAACAACAATTTTTCGCGTGCGCTTATTACCATACCAGGTCAGCTTGCGCCCATCGGGTAAAACAACGCCTTCACGCAATTCTTCAAAGGTGGCTGAAGCACCTTCGATCTCCATCACACCGTTGACGTCGTAGCTATCATCAAGGATAATCTCGCCTGTGTCCGCATCTTCTTTATGAGGGAGAATTGCCCACCAGCCAGAGTTAAAAATATCCTGGCTGTCTCGGAAAGATGTAATAAAAACACCCAGTGTTGGGACAAGCCAAATCGTACAGATCAGAATTAAAACACCGTTGATAAGAAAAGATGATTTTCTTTGTTGACCTTTCAGACTTTTAGCCATTAGAAAGCCCTCCTTTCTCTGTTGAACTCTCGTAAATTGTTAACAATGACAGGGATAACAGCGATAAGGAGAATGATCGCAATCGCAGATGCACGCCCTGTATTTCCGTACGTAAAGCGTTGGAGATAAAACTCATTGGCGATAACGTTTGTGCCATTGTTGCCACCAGTCATTACGCGGACAATATCGAAGAGTTTCAAGCTGAAGATAACGATAGTTGTTGTGACCGTAATGAGTGTCCCTTTAATATAAGGGATGGTAATTCTGAAAAAAGCCTGCACTTCGGTTGCGCCATCAATGCGGGCAGCTTCAAGCAGTTCATCGGGGATGCCTTTGATCGCGGAAGAGATAACAACCATCGCAAAGCCTGTTTGGAGCCAGACCATGATAATGATTAGGAAAAGGTTGTTCCAGGGCGGCAAACTCAACCACGGCTGTGATTCCCCTCCCATTGCAAGGACAAAGGCATTCAGCAATCCGATCTCCTGAATGCCAACGCCCACGCCTCTGTAAGTATAGACAAATTTCCAGATCACGCCTGCGCCTACAAAAGAGATCGCCATTGGCATAAAGATGATCGATTTATAAACCGATTCAAAGCGAGTACGGTCTGCCAAGACTGCAACGAGCAAGCCAAACCCCACACTGAGCGAGGTGCCCAAGATCATCCACATTAGGTTGTTGCGGAAGGTCTCAAGCATGATGCGATCAGTGAAGGCGAATTTATAATTGTCAAATATTGCCCAGCCTTTACCGATCCATTCTTGCCCAAGTGGATCTTTGAAGCTAAGTGCCAGTGTGCGGAAAACGGGAATAGCAAGGTACCAACCCATAATCGCAACTGCTGGACCGATAAAGACAAAAGGTTGGAGCTTTCGTCCCCATTCTCCCGGTAATTGCTCCACAAACCAGTTGGAGACCACAAAGAGAACAGCTACACCGCCAACCCCCCAAAGGATAGCGACCAAAATAATGACGATTTGCGGTGCTTCGCTATCACGTAGGAAGAGAAAAACCTGCCACAGGACTAAAAAGGTGACGACAGGCACAAAGAGCGAAACAAGAATCCGCCCAATGGTCATTGCAATGCCACCAATGATATTCCCTGGAGCGGGAGTATCTTTTGTGTTCATAAGATTCTACCTCCAATAGAATTATTTCTAAAAAATGCTTGCGGGACGAAAAGCCTCGCATCGCCCTTGATTTCAACCTGTGTGCTTTTTGTCAGCATCTACCTGGCCTAAACATTTACCAGATCTTGCCGAGAAAATGCTTGGGAGCAGCACCCAAGCTCAAATCACCTTCGATACGGCGCGAAATCCAGAGGGACAGGAATAAATCCCGCCCCTCTGTTTTCTTTCTACTTTATCTCAAAAGAGATAAATCTTACTCAGTGGGCCAAGAGTCGTCGATCTGTTGCAGAGCGCCTTCTTGGTCAATGGAGTCGCTGACATAGTCAGTCATGTATTTCCAGAATGTGCCAGCGCCAACGGAGCCGGGCATCAAGTCAGAAGCATCGAATCGGAAGGTGGTTGCGTTTTGGAGCATTTCAGCAACACCACGGGTGGTGGGATCACCATACCAGTCGAGGCTGGCGTCGTTGTGGGTGCCGATCATACCGCCAGATTCAATCCAGTCTTTTACTGAATCACCAGTGGAGAAGTATTGCATGACAGCACGTACTTCGGGACGGTCATTGAACATCGCATAGATGTCGCCAGCGCCAAGAACGGGTTTGCCGTATTGCTCATCAATCGGGGGCAGGTAGAAGAAGTCATAGTCTACGCCTGCTTCCTTGCCTTCGGGGAAGAAGGAGGTGATGAAGTTGCCCTGGCGGTGCAGCCAGCATTTTGGTGGTGAATCGAACATCGGGGTGGGGGCATCACCAAAGAAGGTAGTGGGGATGGAAGCCTGCCCACCATATACATAGTCATCGTTGAACCAAATGTCGGTCACGTAACCAAGAGCGTTCTGTACTTCAGGTGAGTTAAAAGCTAGTTCGCCAGCAACCCAAGCATCGTAGTTTTCAAGGGAAGTGGTGCGGAGCATGGTGTCTTCGAGCCAGTCGGTCATTGCCCAACCGGTTGCTGCACCAGATTCAATACCGATACACCAGGGGGTGTCACCATCAGAAGCGATGGTTTCGGTGAGGGTCATCAACTCATCCCAGGTTTCGGGGACGGTGTAGCCAGCAGCATCAAACTCAGCCTTCGGGTAGAAGACGAGGGATTTGCCGTTTGCGCGGGTCCAAATGCCGGCAGTGATACCGTCTATCTGAGCCATGTTGCGCCAAGCTTCACTGAAGTTCTGTTCGAGCCAGGCGGGTTCAATAACGGTACTCAGGTCAATGACCTGATCTTTGGCAACCATTGTGGCGAGAAGTCCGGGTTGCGGGAAGTCAACAATATCGGGTGCATCGCCGCCATCTACGCGGATGGTGATCGAGGCTTCGAATTCTTTGGAGCCTTCGTATTGTATATCAATGCCGGTGGCTTCTTCGAAAGCAACGACGGCATTGTCAAATTTGACGGCATCTACATCGGTGAAAGGACCAGCCATGGTTACAACGGCGCCATCATATTCGCCATCAAGAGCAGCAGCTAATTCTGGCCCTGCTTCTGGGGCGGCTTCACCATCAAAAGGCTGTCTAGCAGCTTCAGTAGATGGCCAAGATGAATCAATTCGTAGCAGGGCAGCCTCTTGGTTAACAGAACCACTAACGTAATCGGTCATGTATTTCCAGAATGTGCCAGCGCCAACGGAGCCGGGCATCAAGTCAGAAGCATCGAATCGGAAGGTGGTTGCGTTTTGGAGCATTTCAGCAACACCACGGGTGGTGGGATCACCATACCAGTCGAGGCTGGCGTCGTTGTGGGTGCCGATCATACCGCCAGATTCAATCCAGTCTTTTACTGAATCACCAGTGGAGAAGTATTGCATGACAGCACGTACTTCGGGACGGTCATTGAACATCGCATAGATGTCGCCAGCGCCAAGAACGGGTTTGCCGTATTGCTCATCAATCGGGGGCAGGTAGAAGAAGTCATAGTCTACGCCTGCTTCCTTGCCTTCGGGGAAGAAGGAGGTGATGAAGTTGCCCTGGCGGTGCAGCCAGCATTTTGGTGGTGAATCGAACATCGGGGTGGGGGCATCACCAAAGAAGGTAGTGGGGATGGAAGCCTGCCCACCATATACATAGTCATCGTTGAACCAAATGTCGGTCACGTAACCAAGAGCGTTCTGTACTTCAGGTGAGTTAAAAGCTAGTTCGCCAGCAACCCAAGCATCGTAGTTTTCAAGGGAAGTGGTGCGGAGCATGGTGTCTTCGAGCCAGTCGGTCATTGCCCAACCGGTTGCTGCACCAGATTCAATACCGATACACCAGGGGGTGTCACCATCAGAAGCGATGGTTTCGGTGAGGGTCATCATCTCGTCCCAGGTTGCGGGAACTTCGTAGCCAGCAGCATCAAACTCAGCCTTCGGGTAGAAGACGAGGGATTTGCCATTTGCGCGTGCCCAAACACCAGCCATCATTGCGCCGTCGGGACCTTCCATGGTGCCCATTTGCAGCCAGGATGCGATGTAGTTCTCTTCCAGCCATGCATTGTCACCTTATTTTTGCGCCCATAGAGACTGTTTCTATTGCTTTTAGAGACCTG
>CAZOOX010000138.1:0-10385 GCA_964581545.1 uncultured Anaerolineaceae bacterium | reverse complement strand
AGCGAAGAATACTTGCTCAAGGTGCTCTCTCCTTGAACTTCATGCGATTGCCCTATGAAAAGAGTAAGTGAAGAGCTGAAAACGGGAAAATCAAATCTTGGAATTTGCCATGTTATAGACCGCCAAATGGATGGCGTTCCTTATTTTTCCTTCATAGATGAAGAACTTGACGATTTCTTTGTCATTCGTGCAAAAATATCACGCAATTCTAATGAAAATACTGTAAATGAAGAAGGAGATGAAGTAGTAATCAAATTGAAAGACGTTTCCTTGCCTCACAAACATGTTGAAGTGATAGAGAAAATCCGCCTAAACAAAAAAATCTATCAAGATGTGACACGGATTATTGAATGGGACAGCCTAAATCTTGAAGAAAAAGATTATTCTGTTGTGCGTATCACCTTGGTAACTTGAGAAGGGAAAGAAATATTTCTTCAGCCTATGTTGCTGATTACAAATCTTCCCGTTACAAAGGCTAAGGATGCTATCGAAACTTATCTTATCTATTTGAAGCGGGCCAAAATAGAAGGTCTTTTCAAATTTCTAAAAAATGCGCTTGCTGGGAAGAATTCCAAGTGCAAGATTGGGAATCAATCAAAAATATCATTGCGTTGGCCTTTTTCATTGGCGGCTATTTTTATGAAATTGAACCAGAACTTGCCAATAATCCGGTTATTTTCTGGCTTTGTCAACTCGGTGGTGGAAAAGGAAAAATAACACGGCATTATTTTCTTGAAGGGCTTAGAAATCTGCTCATTCATCAGCAAGTTGAACGGTTTCGAGAGAAAGATCGCCTAAGACCCGACGAATGGAGCGACTTTATGGAGTTTGCTCTATGAAAAAAATATTACTGAGTTTTCAAGTACTGTAACCGAATAACGCCATCCCGATCACGGTAGCGGAGACGGGACAAAGCCTGGAGCTGGGAGAGGATCTCTTTTTACGGATACAAGCCTCGGGCACGCGCGGCGCGGTCATCCAGATCGAGTGGGATTCTTTTCGTGCTTTGCTGCCAATCGGCATGGATTTCGAGAGTCTTGAGGAATCCAAAAAGCGGGGAGAAGTCTCGCTGCTCCTTTTAGCAGATTCTGGATATGCGCCGCTTAATCCCTCTGAATGGGTCGATGCCTTAAAGCCGCAATTAATTATTCTGAGCGTAGCCGCTGATGATGACTATGGTCTCCCCGATGAAAGTGTTTTGGATGCTGTGGAAGGATACAGCTTATTACGCACAGACCTGAATGGCTGGCTGCATATCACGACGGATGGTGAGCAAATGTGGGTGGAGAGTGAGCGGCAGTAGGAAGTGACTATTGGTACGGGGGCTTAAAAAGAGTATAAAGTAGATATGCAGTTTTTAGCGTACGAAATTCGTAGACGAAACCCGATGAGGTTGTAGAAAATGGATATAAAAACGCTCTTCGCTCTGCAAATTATTGTTTATTCTATCTTCCCCTTTTATCTAGCTACGCTAAAACGACCTGCTCGGTTGATCGGCTTTTATATTTACCTTAGCTTGGTGCTTGCCTTTGGGGGCTTTACGGGGGCCGTTTATTCTTTTCCTCTTACGGATATGGTTAACATTTCGGGTGGGAATATCAGCTATGGGGCGTTTATGATGACAACGATCTTGTTAGTCATTCTGGAGCGTGATATTGATGTGATGCGTAATACCGTTCGGATCGTGATTACGGTTAATGTCTTTAAAGTTTTGCTCTTTTTAGCAATTGGATGGGCGTTGGCCAATGAATCTATTAAAAATCCTTTTCTAACCAACGCTGCGCTATTTCAAGTTTCCGCAAAATTCGTAATTCTTGGTGGTGTGCTCATTATTCTTGAGCTATTGATGATGCTCTATGCTTTTGAATATCTAAAAAGAAAGCTCCAAAATATTTTTACTCTCTCTTTGCTCTTCGTGGCAATTTTTATTGCGACTCTTTCCTTAGATGGTATTTTATTTCCCGTACTGGGAATTGGTTTTTCCCCGGAACTTAAAGAAATCATGATCGGGAATATAAGAGGGAAGTTCGTGTTGGCAACGTCGTATAGTCTGCCATTATTACTCTTTTCACTCGTTTTTCGTAAAAGATTAGCGAAATATTCGGAGACACCATTTCATTTATCGGAGCTATGGAGTTTACCGCGCGAGAAATTAGTAGAGGAGGTTAGCTCTCAGCGGGAAGCTTTGATCGCGAGTGAAAAAAAATATCAAGAATTGGTAGAGCTTGCTCAGGAGGGAATCTGGGTAATTGATAAAGATTCCAAGACAACCTTTGTAAACCCAAGTATGGAAAAAATGCTGGGCTATGATACAGGTGAAATGCTGGGGAAACCTGTATTTTCCTTTAAGGATGAACAAGGTATTGAAATCGCTACTCAAAAAATTGCAAATCGTAAAAAAGGTGTTGCTGAACAACTCGATTCTGAATTTATTCGAAAAGATGGCAAGCGTATTACTGTGACTATGCAGACGGCTCCAATCACAGGCAAGGATGGTGAATATCTAGGATCAATTGCGGGAATGATCGATATCACTGAACGCAAAGAAATGGAAAATGATTTGCAAAGTAGTGAAGAGAAACTTCGTACGACTATTGAAAATATAGACGATATTATTATCTGGAAAATGGATGAAAAAGGAATATACACTTATCTAAGCCCTGCTGTAAGGAATATCTTGGACTATGAACCAGAGGAGATGGAAAAAACGTCTGGTTTCTCCTATTTCAAGCCGGAAGATTTACCTATGTTACAGAAAAAAATGGCAGCAAGGATAGCAGGAGAAAACACACCGAATGAATTAGAGATGATCGCTAAGGATGGTTCCTTGGTGCCTATGGAACTTGTGTCGTCTGTGATCAAAGATGATGCTGGAAAAGTCCTTGGGTTTTCAGGCATTGCACGCGATATTACCGAGCGTAAACTAGCAGAGAAAACTTTTCGAGCTGAAGCTCAACGCAACAAACAGATTCTCGGCGCCATGTTGGACGGGTTTATTCTGGCTGATACGGATGGGAAAATTATCAGGGTTAACTCGGCATATTGTGCTATGGTGGGTTACAGTGAAGAAGAATTACTTCAGATGAATATCCGAGAGTTAGAGGTAAAAACACCCCCAGAAGAAGTTGAACG
This sequence comes from uncultured Anaerolineaceae bacterium, assembly GCA_964581545.1. GTDB lineage: Bacteria > Chloroflexota > Anaerolineae > Anaerolineales > Villigracilaceae > Desulfolinea. Next base: position 7,253 of record CAZOOX010000138.1, on the reverse strand, counting down.
TCGCATTGAGCAAATGGTCAGTTTAGGCTCAGATCGTTTTGAAACGCAACATCGACATAAAGATGGACAAGTGATCGACCTGGATGTTAGTATTTCCATCATGCAAGAAGAGGGTGCTCCACTGGTTGCAGCTTTCATGCGCGACATAACCAAAACCAATAAGGCCGCAAAAACATTGCAACAAAGCGAGATGAGACTTCGAAGATATTTCGAGCAGGGATTATTTGGCATGGCTATCACTTCAGGTGAAAAAGCCTGGATAGAGGTCAATGATGCACTCTGTGAGATGTTTGGTTATTCACACGAAGAATTATTAAGCCTGACATGGGCAGATATAACCTATCCTGAAGATTTAGAATCTAATCTTTTGCTTTTTAATCGAATGGTGTCAGGAGAAATTGATGGTTATTCTCTCGATAAGCGTTTTCTCCGTAAAGATGGCAGCATCTTATACTCTGAGTTATCAACCAGCGCAACACGCAAGGGCGATGGCTCAGTAGATTATCTTAGCACTTTGATTAATAACGTCACCGAACGCAAACTTGCTGAAGAAGAAAATTTACAATATATGCAAGAATTGGCTGTTTTGAATGAGCTAAGTAATAAAATGAGACAGTTTCTTTCCCAAGAACATATTATCGATACAGCTTTGGATGGCATTCTTGATGCAACTAGTTCCAGTATAGTTTTTTTGCTTTTACGTGATGGTGATGACCTTAAACTCGCAGGTGCGAAGTTTAAGCAGCCTGACAAAATTTTTGTAGAGTTTCCGAAACATATTGTTGGCGAATGTTTATGCGGTATGGCTGTCCGAGACAAACATCCTGTTTATTCTAAAGATATTTATAGCGATAAGCGTTGCACTTGGGATGAGTGTAAAGAAGCTGGAATAATCTCAGGGGCAACTTTACCTCTTTATAGTGATAATGAGGTTATTGGCGTACTTGGTCTAGGGAACACTGAAATTCGAGATTATGAATTGCAAGCATCCTACTTGGAGACTCTGGCTTCTACGATTTCTCTTTCTTTGCAAAACGCACGCTTATATCAGAAAGTGCGCAGTGATGCCGCTGCGTTGGATAAACGTGTAGAGGATCGAACTCAGGAATTGAATACTATGGTTGAGCTCATGACCGGGCGCGAAGTTCGGATGTCTGAATTAAAAAAAGTGATCACGAAACTACGAGAACAGTTGAAAGAAGAGGGGATAACTCCTACCGCTTACGATCCATTATTAGGTCCAGATGAAGAATGGTGACAAATAAAAAGCGAGGAGAATTTTCCTCGCTTTTTATCTATAGATTTCATTTCTTCGTTATCAGCTTCTTACTGAATTGACCTTCTTAGCCACATCCAGCCTGCAAACCAGCCAAGAATTTCCCCAAATAAAACAAAGATGATAACTCCGCCAATTCCGTTTGTGATGATGGATTCTGCTGCGGGTAAGCCAAAGGCCAGATAATTATAGGCAGCAAGCCCACCCAAAAGTGTGGAGAGCGCCCAACGCAAACCCCATCGAGTGGATTCTGCTTGTTTGCCTGCAAGAAATGCCAGCCATGCCCCAAGTGCCCAGAGCAGCAGTGCAATAAACCATGCCCCAAAACGGAGTTTTCCTCCGTCAATATAGGTTGCGGATTCTGGCGTGGGTGTTGGGAAAATAGCAGGCGTGGGCGTAGGCGCTTCGGGCGAAGCTGGAGGGATAATGGTCACCGCGGCAGCGACCCCTTCGTCTGATATGTCAAGACGAAGGGTTTCGGAGATGGTTGCTTTTCCACTCGAAACGCGGATATTCAAGATCCCTGTTTGATCGAGTTGGAAATCAGCACGGGCGGTACCGCCAGATGTTTCTGTTTCTATTGACTGTTGGATGCCACTCTCGTTGCTTGTATTGAGCGAAAAAGTGACCAATGTCCCGTCGGGAACAAGATTGCCGTTATGATCGAGAATAGCGCCTGTGCGTACTGCCAGCGTATCACCAACCTGGAACATGGGAATCGCGGTGGGGGCGGGGGTGGCAGAATCCGCTGCGGGGGTGGGAGGAGCTTCAAGGGGCAAGGCCAAGTTTAGGGTCAAGAGCTGATCCGGCGCAGGCTGGGTAGCGGTATCCAGCTCATAGCCTATCCCGGAGATAGAAACCGGCGCAGCGCCCACGGGGGTCAATTCTTTAAAGAGAAGACGCGCAGCTATATCTACAAATGGCGGTGTATAACAATAGAGGCCATAGTAGGCGGTCAGCTTGGAGATGTCTGTGGCATCGAGGGCATAAGGGGCTGTAAAGGAGAAAAGAATGACCTTTTTTTCTCGCAGGATGGTTTGGTTTTCATTCAGTAGTTGCTGCAAGGTCGGCAAACTGGATGTATTTGAAAGAGAGATAACGACCCAATCGGCTTGGCGGAGACTGTTTTCAAAAAAGATGTCTTCTTCATTTTCGAGAGAGAGGAGGTAATCTGCAAAGGAATAGGAAGAAAGATTTCCTTCGCTGATCTCTGCCCCGCTTTCTGTGCCATAAAGACGTGAAACGGCTTCTGGAAGAGCTTTATCTGAGAGGGTTTCTTTTGGCGCACAAGCGCTGCAAGCTAAGAACGGTTCCGTATCGGTGACAAAGATGATCCGTTCTTCAAGTGTAGGTGGAGCAGGGAGAACAGTATCGAGGGTATCAATATTAGGGCTGATCAATGTAGCAGCATTTTGAGCAACATTAAAAGATGCTTCTATATTTTGCCCGATCTCATTGAGCCCTGTAGCATCGGGGCGTACTGTTTCGAGGGAAAAAGAAGGATAAAGTTTAAGTTTTTGCGCTAATATGCGCGCGAGGGCTTCATCTACACGTGTGGCAAAGGCTGAATCTTCGTTATATTTTTGCGTAAAAAAGTCGAAACTTTTTGCTAGAGAAGTATAAGCATTAGAGGTATCGGATGAGATGATATTGCCCATATAGAGCAGGTCATTGCCAGCGAGAAAAGCATCACGTGCAACAAGGTGTGCGGAAAAATCATTGCCGTCTGGCGCGTAAAAATCGCGAATAGCACGGCTGCCGAGATCGTCGCTGATCGTCAGTCCGCCTGCTTGGCGCCATTCATCGACAGGGCTAAGGGTAAGTATTTCGCTGAGCGATTTTTCATCGAGGCTGATGGGGCGTGTTGTGGGACGGATATTGCCCTGGAAAGCCTCATAACGAATATGTGGTATCAGCAGCCCATCAGCATTATCAGAATCAGAAAAATTTCGCGTTGTGACAGAGAAGGGAACTAACTCAACTTCTTCGAGTTCTTCAGCACTTTTACGAATGGTGACAATCTCTTCTTGTGTCAGGCGGTCAGCATTTCCGCTTCCAGGAAAATGCTTTGTGACAACGAGGATTTTATTTTCACTACCCGTGTGCAATCCGCTAATAAAGGCTTTTCCCATTTCGCTGACCCAGTAAGGGTTGCCTCCAAAGGAAAAAATGCCTATATCACCGTTATTTGCGGGGTTAGGGTCTTCAAGAATATCAAGAGAAGGTCCTAAATAAAGATTGATGCCCAAAGCCGAAAGCTCTTTTCCCAAAACGGCTCCGTTTTGTGTAGCTAACTCAGGGTTCCATGTTGCGCCAATCGCCATTGGGCTGGGTTGTGGAGAAAGGTCGATCAGCGCTTGATCTTCTTGCGAGATCCCCATAAAAAGCGGAATATAAACCCAATCCTTTTCTTTTGAGAAATCCCAAGCCTTTTCCTGCAAATCAGCGGTGAGTTGATATAGCGTTTCTGCATTCTCCGGCTCTGTGCTGAAATTATCATTCTCCCCATTAAGGATCACACCACCAACAGGATAGCTGGCAAGAAAAGTAGTGATCAATGCTTCTTCTTCATCTTCACGATTGATCGTGTCCCCATCAACGCTGATCAAGAAAAGCTGCCCGATCCGTTCTTCGGGAGTCATTCTTTCGATCAACGCAGTAACTTCAGGTGGAGGCGGGTTTTCCTGGGCTTGCGCAGAAAGAGGGGAAAAGAAAGAGGCAAAAAGTAAAAGGATCAATGCCCATGAGTAAAAAGGATGTCTATTTTTCATAACGTGTCAAAATCTCAGCATGAATTTCAGGCTGGATATTGCCCCCTGAAACCACAATTACACTTCTTTCTTGCGGTACTTTTTTGCTCAAAACTGCCGCCAACCCTACTGCACCGGAGCCTTCAATTTTTTCCCCATATTCTGTCCAGGCAAAGGCGAGTCCCTCTGCAACCTCATCTTCTGAGACTAAAATAATCTCATCTACATATTTTTTGATAAGCGGAACGGTGATGGAATTTGCCTCTACTGCTCCTGCCAGCCCATCTGCCAGTGTAGGAAGGTCTTCGACCCCATCCTGATTACCTCGATAAAAGAGTCCATGCATAAAAGCGGATGCGGCAACCTGAACACCGATCACGCGCGTGTTTGGGGTTTGATCGGCGAGAACAGACGCGATACCCGCCAATAAACCACCACCGCTAACCGGCACGATCCAAGTCATCTCGGCCGTCTCAGGGCGTTCTGCCAAAATTTCGCTGGCTACTGTGCCTTGTCCTGCAATTACATGTCCATCGTTATAGGGGGAAATCCAAACAGCATCATTTCTCTTTGCAAATGCCAGTCCCGCTTCTTCTGCATCGTGATAGCCGCCTTCAATAAGTTCTACTCTTGCGCCAAGCTCTCTCATTGCATCAATTTTGACGGCAGGCGCACCTTGAGAAGCAAATACGCGCACATCTGCACCGATGATCTGCCCGGCCAAAGCCACGCCCTGACCATGATTCCCCGCCGAGGCGGTTACCAAGCCCAATTCACGTTCCCAATCCTCGAGAATAAGCGAGCGATTTAAGGCACCACGAGCTTTGAAGGAACCTGTCTTTTGGTGGTTTTCCCACTTAATATAGTAACCACGCTCTGCATCGTGCGTGAGCGGGGTTTTGTTGATCTTTCCGGCTAAACGTTGAGAAGCGGCTTCAAGCCATTCGGTAGGGAGCATAAGTCAATATTCGGTATTCAGTGTTCAGTAATTCTCGTTTGAAATATCACGCTTTACGATTCACGTAAAACTTTCACTGCCAGCGCAGGGTCATCGGTGATGATGCCATTCACATCCCATTCGACAAACTGACACATAAGATCAGCGTCGTTGACCGTCCAGGTATAAACATGGCGTTTCATGCAACGTACCCGCTTAACATTAAATTGATTTGTATTTTTCCAATTGGGATGCAAAGCTTGATAATTACCAAAGCCAAAAAGGAAAGTGCGAAGGAGCCAGCCACCAAAATTATTCATGGTCAGCAATCCACGTGGGGTTTCGGGAAGCAATTTTGCTGCACGCTTCAGGTTTTTCGGTAGGAAGGACGAAAAAAGAACATTTTCTTCCTGACTATATTTTTTTACAACTTCAACAACTTTTTCAACCAAATTATCATCACTAGTCGTGTAATTGGTCAGTTCGATGTTGATGAAGAGATCCTGCCCAACGCTCTCGAAAACTTCGGCCAGGGTGGGAATCTGTTGTCCATTACCGGCATCCAACTCTTTGAGGGCTGCCAAGCTTAAATCCGCGACCGCTCCGGTCCCGTCGGTTGTGCGGTCTACAGTTTCATCATGAATGACGACAGGGATTCCATCTGCGCTGAGTTTTACATCCAGTTCAATACCATCTGCACCTTGCTCGCGCGCTAACTCAAAGGCCGCGAGGGTATTTTCTGGTGCATAAGCAGATGCGCCACGATGGGCCAAGATGGTGGGCGTGGGGAGATCATTGATGGTCATTCTTAGAGATCAACAAAATAGGCTTGAGCGGCAAGGTCAATGAGTTCGCGGGTCATAATAGGCTCAACAGAGAGATATTGCGAGATGTCGAGAATTTGGTCGCAAATGTCGCGGGGATGCGATGCGCGCAATTTTCGGTTTGGTTTGATATACCATTCCTGCAAAAGATAGGCGAGGCCTTTGTCGTTATATTGCACTTTTTTAGATTGGGCTACACGACGGAAAATTTCTCTGTAACTTTCAAAGGAGGGGTCACCAATTTCGATCTTGTGACGTAGGCGGCGTAAAAATGCCTCATCTACAAGGTCTTTTGGCGGGAGGTTCGTCGAAAATACGACCAACACATCAAAAGGAACTTCAATTTTTCGCCCAGTGTGAAGAGTCAGGAAGTCTACGCGATTTTCGAGAGGCACGATCCAGCGATTGAGCAGATCACGCGGACGGACTTGCTGCCTGCCAAAGTCATCAATCAACAAGATACCGCCATTGGCTTTAACCTGAAATGGGGCTTCGTAGAATTTATTGGTATCGTCAAAGACAAGGTCTAAACCTTCAAGAGTCAACTCGCCACCAACAACGATGAATGGGCGGCGAATTTTTACCCAGCGCGGATCACGACGAATGCCTGTCTTGAGCGAGCCTGTGCCGCGTTTTGTAGTGTCCTCTTCTTTTACAAGCTGATGGTTGACTGAGTCGTACATTTTGATGACCTGCCCATCTACGTAAAGGGCGTAGGGGATATACATATTTTGACTCATCACCAAATTGCCAAAAGAGCGAGCAATACTGGTTTTGCCGTTGCCGGGAGGTCCGTATAAGAAGATGGATGCACCAGAGTTGAGCGCAGGTCCTAAGCGCTGAAATGTATTTTCAGAAAGAACGAGCTGAGACATCAATTGACGCATAGAGCGGGATGTGACAACAACACGACCCTGTGATTGATTGCGAACAGCATTGTTATAGACTTCGATCGGGACGGGTGCAGCACCTGCATATTGGCTGCGTGCCATCGCTTCTTGAGCGCGCTCATTTCCCTTACTTGTCATCGCGTATAGATAAGAGCTGGAGCCAAGCCCCGATTGTTGAGCTGATTTGATCTCTACAAGTTTTTCTTTTTTCAATTCAGCAAGAATTTTGTCCGTTACCCCGGCAAAGGGCAGGGCAAGTTCTTCTGCTACTTTAAAACCGGAAAGATAGCCCTGTGAGTAGAGAATTTTTAAAGCCAGGTCTTGCAGCCAAAGAGCGGGCAAGCCTGTATCTTCTACGCTCGTAATTGTTGGGGGTAAAAAGCCGGTTCCGCCACGGAGAGAATTGGTATTTGCCATAATTCAGATCCTTTCGTCAAGGAAAAAAAGAAGTATAGAATTATAGCATGGTGAAAGAAGATAATATCTTGCGCTTTCGTTAGGTTTTTATAAATTGATATGTCTTATCAATACCTTCGCCACTTAGGGCGAAGAAATCATTGATTTAGCAGAGTGAAC
>CAZOOX010000137.1:0-10420 GCA_964581545.1 uncultured Anaerolineaceae bacterium | reverse complement strand
GAGCGTGGAACCCCGTAGCAAGCTACTGGGTATTCTGCTTCGCATAATAAATAATGGCCCAAGCTCATAGATTAAAGAAAAAATGCCTTCGCAAAATGCTAAAGGCATCTTTTTTAGTAAAAAGCTCCTCATCTTGGACTCGAACCAAGAACCTAGCGGTTAACAGCCGCTCGCTCTGCCAATTGAGCTAATGAGGAAGGCGACCGAGATTATATAGTTAAGGGGGCATTGTGTCAAGGAATTTCTTGATAAAAAGAAAAAGAGTGTGGCGATGAAACCACACTCTTCTTTTCTTACTAAATTAGCTCTTTCTACTGACCGTAACCAGTGGAGATGGAGCCGTCTAACAGACCAGCATCAATTTCAGCCAATTTGTCTTTGACTTCTTGGGGAACATCAGCATCAAAGTCATGGAAGCCAGCCAAGCCGGTGGTGCCAAAGTAGTTGCCGCCAGGGAATTCACCAGCAACGGAGGATTCGATCAAGCCGAATACGCCGGGGGTGATGAGTTTCATTGCGCTGGTGATCAGGCAGGGGTGTGCTTCAGGAACGGTTTCCCATTGATCAGTGTCAACACCGATGCAGTAAACGCCTTCGTGAGAAGCAACTTCGATCAACGCGCCGTTACCAGTTTTACCACCGGCACCGAAAACAACATCTGCGCCTTGGTCAATAGCTTGCTTGGAGGTGGTTGCACCCCATTCGGGGTCAACAAATGCAACATCCATACCACCGGGGTGATAGGTGGAGATCAGGTTGATGTCAGGGTTAATGTAAAGAGCGCCAGCCTCGTAACCTTCTTTGAAGGCAACAACAGGGGGAACCAAGTCGGTGCCGAGAACGGCAGCGATGGTACCGGTTTCACTCATTTGAGCAGCTAATGCACCAGCCATGAAGCCAGCTTTGTCTTCAGGGAAGAGCAAACCGGCAACGTTGGCGAGTTCTTCGCCCTGCCACTGGTCAACACCGATGAAGTCGATCTCGGGGTATTTAGCAGATTCTTCTACAGTTGCTTGTCCCATTGCGAAACCAACGGTGACGATAACATCATAGTCTTTTTCTGCGAAAAGACCGATATTGGCAGCGTAGTCTTTTGCATCTTTGGTTTCAACGTATTTTGCAAATGCGCCTAATTCTTCAACGGCTTGTTGAACGCCTTCCCATGCCGATTGGTTGAAGGATTTGTCGTCAATTTCTCCCACGTCGGTGACGAGACCTACGCAGAGAACTTCTTCGCTAGCGCAGTTGTCTTCGCTAACTTCAGCAGCGCCACCACCGCAAGCGGAAAGTGTGAGGGCGGCAATTGCGAGTACCGCAAAAACTAGGTAAAACTTTTTCATTTTCTTTCTCCTCTTTCTAAAAGATGAATGAGAGTATTTGACGTAAATCTACGAGTGTTTACGCCAACGAATAGCAAGTATACAGGCTATCGAAATATTCGGCAAGATGACGAAAGTCCTTTGTGAAAGAATATCCAACTGCCTATTCTGCAACACTTGCAGGCTTTGCCTCGCCGCGTGTTACGCCGAGCATCATGATAAAGGCGAGTACCATAAAAGTTGGCGCAACGATCATGATCGAGTTATAGTTGCTGCCCATTGCCTGAATGATCCAGCCATTGACGTTCGGGCCTAAAATAGCAGCTATTGTTGAGAAGAGGTAATAAAGACCGGTATATGTCCCGATTCGAGAATCTTCTACCAAATCAACGACCATTGGGAGGGAGTTAATATTGATCAATGCCCAAGCCACACCCGCGCCCATTAAAAAGAGACTGATAACGGGCACGTCGCCAAGAACTGGTAAAGTGGTCAAGACCGGTGTTAGTGAATTTGGCGGAAGCAAGTATAGGGCAAGAAAAAGTCCCGCCAGGGTTAATATCCCAATAGAAATGGTGCTGCGCCGCCCGAATTTCCCTCCGATAAATCCTGCAACTAATGCGGAGAGAACGAAGAAAAGGGAGAGATGCCCAAGTAGGCGTGTGCCATCTCCGACGCTCATCCCCAAGTGATTTTTTGCGTAGAGGGTGAAAAAGGCTTCAATGGCGTTATAGCCGACAAACCAGAATAGAATTGCGCCAAAAAGCCGCATGGCACTTTTATCGTTGTCTGCCCAAACTTCTTGTAAACTGGCTATTAGGCCAGGTTGTTCTTCGCTTTTTTCATATTCTTTTGGTTCCTTGATGAAGAGGAAAACCATGAGCGCAGAGATCAGCACAAGCCCAGAACCCATCCAAAATGGAAAGGCGGGATTCATTTCATAGAGAGCTGCGCCACCTAAAAAGGAGAAAATAGCGCCAATACCGCCCATAAAGTTGATGATGCCATTTGCTTGGGAGCGATAGGGCGATGGGGTGATGTCGGGCATGAGGGCGACAACTGGTGTGCGCCAGAGAGCCATACTTAAGAGGAGCGTGGTCGTTCCAGCAACGAAAAGCGGGAGCACCGAAGCGAGGGGAATCCACCCAAAAGCCGCGGCTGAAATAGGTGCGCCAACGAGGAGGAAAGGCATACGCCGACCAATTTTTGTGCGTAAACGATCTGACCATGCGCCAACGCTCGGTTGGATAAAAAGAGCGGCGATATTATCGAGGGTCATGAAGAAACCGATCCACGCGGGGGCAAGATCGAATTTTTCGGAGAGGAAGATGGGGACAAAGGCGTTGTAAACACCCCAAACGACACTTACGCCAAAAAAGCCAAAGCCGAGTAGAAAGATCTTACCGTATCTAAATTTCATTGTGTTCTCCTTTGTTTCTTTTGTTATGCATAATGAGTTCAATGCTGCTGATCACAATTAATATTATTGCAATGATCCATAGAAAGATTTTTCCGTTTAAAGGAATATCAAGCTTTCCGAAAATGAGCCAGCCGATTAGTACAGCACCACCACTGAGATTGATCGCGATCGCGCCTCCTAAGCCAAGACCAACAAGGCCATATTCTGTCCTTCTCTGCGTTTCAATGAATAGTGCAATTGCGATCCCGATGAAAACGCCACCCATAATACTTGGATAAAAGATTTGTTCAACTGTGGGTACGCCAAGTAATTCAGGAAGTTGATCAGGAAAAGGGATTAGCAGGAGCAAGAGGATCCCTAAAATAAGGTTAATGAAGGCATCGACCAGTAAAATCTTAGATAGTTTCATTCTTTGCCAAAACTTTCCTTGTGGTTATTTATTTTTTTCTGTTGGCCAGTCTAGTTTTTTTAGAAATTCGCGGTCTTTTTTGCTGAGTTCAATTTTCTCTAGCATTTCAGGTCTTCGTTCGAGAGTGCGAAGGAGGGCTTGTTCGCGCCGCCACTGGGCTACTTTGGCGTGATCGCCAGAGCGTAATACAGGGGGAACTTCCCATCCGCGAAATTCGGGGGGACGGGTGTAATGGGGTCCTTCGAGCAAACCTGATGCATGGGAATCGTTTGCTGCGCCGTTTTCATCGCCGAGTACGCCGGGGATGAGGCGTGTTAGAGCATCGATCAATATTAGTGCGGGTAATTCTCCGCCGGTGAGAACGTAGTCGCCAATGGAGATTTCGTCAGTGACGAGGTGGGTGCGGATCCGCTCATCAAGCCCCTCGTAGCGTCCACAAAGCAGAGCAAGCCCAGGGTCATACCGCTCCGTTTCACTTCGGGTACAGGCGTGCGCAGCATGGAAGAGTTCATTCGCTATATCTTGTGTGAAGAGACGACCCTGCGGGGTTAGCAAGATGATGCGGCGCGTAGGCGGTGAGCCGATCACGTCTTCTATGGCTTCAAAAACGGGTTCTGGTTTCATTATCATCCCGCCGCCGCCGCCGTAGGGGTTGTCATCGGTGACATGGTGTTTGTCGTGTGTCCAATCGCGGATATTGTGGACGTTGACGTTGAGATATCCGTTTTGCTGGGCGCGTTTCAGGATGCTGCTGTTGAGGTAGGGGGGGAAAACTTCGGGGAGGAGGGTGAAGACATCAAATTGCATGGCTTCATTCTAGCCTTTTGTGGATGGTGGTGCAAGCCCATATTTTGGCAAAGGATGACTTCTTGCGCCCTTCCTCCCCCGATGGTAAGATGCAGCCATGTATTTAAAAAGAAATAAATGGTCTATGACGCGCCGACGAAGGCGCATTAACTGGTTTTGGGTTACCGTTTTGATTTTGGCTATTTTTGCGGTTACCTACTTTAATCGTTATGTTGCGCCAGAAATCACAACACCCTTTGTTGATACGCCCACTCCGACTCGTGTACCAGAATCGTTGGTTGCAGAAGCAGAAGAGTTCTTTGAACAGGGGAAGCTTTTACAATCTATTACCGCTTATGAAGAAGCCATTAACGCTCGTCCAGATGACCCCTCTTCATATATAGAGATGGCGCGGGTGCAGGTTTTCACGGGGCAATATGAAGAAGCCCTAAGCAGCGCAGAGAGGGCTTTATTGCTCAACCCTAATAATTCAATGGCTCATGCTGTCAGGGCTTGGGCACTTGATTTTCTCGGTGATTACCTCGCCGCCGAGGCTGCTGTAAAGCGTTCTTTAGAACTTGACCCGAATAACGCCGTCGCTCATGCTTATTATGCTGAAATTCTAGCGGATTCTTTTTTGGCTGGTTCAAGTGCTTTAGATGGCATAGAACTTGCGGCCGAAGAATCTCGTGTGGCGCTTAGCTTGGCCCCCAACACAATGGAATCGCACCGAGCTCGCGCTTACGTCCTTGAGATCACGGGTAACTACGAGGATGCGATTCGTGAGTATCAGGCTGCGATCAATATCAACGACAATATCCCTGATCTGCATCTTGCACTGGGACGTAACTATCGCGCTCTGCAAGTTTACGACAAAGCAGTAGAAGAGTTTACCCGTGCAAACGCCCTTAACCCTGCCGACCCTTTGCCCGATCTTTTCATCTCGCGCACCTATGCCACTATCGGTGAATACGCAAAAGCGGTTCAATATGGTGAGCAAGCCATTAAAGATGACCCCATTAATGGAAGTTCACATGGGAACTTGGGCGTAATGTATTATCATAATTTTCAATGGCCTGAAGCCATGCAAGAACTTTCGCTTGCAATTTATGGTGGAAATTTAGGTGAAGACCTAGAAATAGAAGGTCTCCCCCTCGATACAAATACACGCACTGCCGAATACTATTTTACCTATGCGCTGGTGCTTGCTCGTCTTAACCGTTGCGGAGAATCCCTTCAAGTTTCGCAGCAAATTATCGGCACAATTCCGGCAAACGAACTGGCTGTATTCAATGCCAACGAAGCAATTCGTCTCTGCCAGGAAAATCTTGACGCGCCTACTGCGACAGAAGAGATCTTGCCAACTCCAACCCAGGAAGAGACTCCCACCCCTGAAGCATGAAAAATCAACGAGATATTTTCTTTCGTAAACCAACCACGAACCCCTATCGCATTTTTATTTTGCTGCTCCTTATTATGGGGATGGTATGGTTGATCCGGCAGATGGAGCAGGGCAATATCACGCGTCCATTTACTCCCACGCCCACGCCCACGCGCGTTGCGCAATCCTATGCGCTCGAAGGCGAAGCGCAATTCGAAGCCGGCAAATTGGATGCCGCTATCACTGCCTATCAGGAAGCGACTCGTGTTGATCCCAACGATGCAGAAGTTTGGGCAAAATTGGCGCGGATCCAGACATATTCCTCCACACTTTTAACAACGGATGACCAGCAGCGGGACAGACTCCAAGAGGGGCTTGCTTCCATTGAAAAAGCTGTGGAACTGGCCCCGGACGATAGCGCGGTAAATGCCATCTATGCCTTTGTGCTAGATTGGAACGCAAATAGCATTCTCTTTGGTGTTGACCAAGCCGAAGACTATCTCCTCGAAGCCGAGCAAGCAGCCGTTCGCGCTATCCAACAGGATAATCAAAATACTCTTGCTCTCGCTTTTTATGCCGAGATACTAGTAGACGAACAAAAATGGGGGCAAGCCGAGCAATATATTACGCAAGCTGCGGAGCAAGATGATTCTCTCATGGATGTGCATCGTGTTTATGCCTATGTGCTGGAATCACTGGGACAATATAATCAAGCCATTCAGGAATATGACAAAGCTATAGCCATTTCCCCAAATCTGACTTTTCTACATCTCCGTGCAGGGGCAAATTATCGTCGCCTTGCCTTTGGTAGCCAAAACGATGAGACGCGCACCCAGCTTTATGAGAGTTCTCTGGAATACTTTGCCAAAGCGGCTCGGCTGAATCAGCAATTAGGTATCGAAGACCCCGTACCTTATCTTTCTATTGCCAAAACATATTCACAGGAAGGTGAATATTTCATCGCCGCACGAAACGTACAAAAAGCGCTCGAGATCGACCCATCAAATGCCGATATTTACGGACAACTGGGTATTGTATATTTCAAATCTCGCAATTATGAAGGATCGATTCCTGCGTTTAAATGTGCCATTCGTGGCTGCACGGCAGAAGAATCTTGTGATGGGCGTGGTGGATGTGGGCCAAATGATGAGCCATCAGAAGTGATAGGTTTGGAGCTTTCGGGAAATACCGTGGTCTATTATTACACTTATGGCTCTGTTCTTGCCGCGCTTAGCCGCCCCAAAGAAAATCATTGTGATGAAGCAATGGATATAATGGCTATAGTGCGATCGCAATATAGCGATGATCGTGACATCATGGGCATCGTACAGGCTGGAGAAGAAATTTGTCAGTCTTTGGAACAATAATTATTTGACTAAAAAACGCCAGGGCTTTGACTTCCACGGCTCTGGCACATTATTTAGCCCCACGCGTGGAGTTACTATTACTCGCTCATCCGAAATTCTTTCTCCCCTTTCTATCCACAAAGCACTTTCTTGAGAGCATAAGTCTATGCCGTTGAAAGATTTATTTATCCCCAATGCTTGTGCCAGCTTGCCGGGACCATTTGTCCATTTGGCGCGGGGTTGTTTTCCACGTCGGGATGCGATGATCTCCATGCCTTCCAATGGCTCAATAGCACGGATTAAAACCGCAGCGGGGAACCCTTCTTGCTCTGTGACCGCGTTCAGCATCCAATGGACGCCATAATTGAAATAAACATAAGCTTTGCCCGGCTCCCCGTACATGGTCGCTGTTCTGGGTGTTTTGCCTGCTTTAGCATGGCAACCGAGATCACTCTCACCTATATAGGCTTCCGTTTCAGTAATTCTGCCTGAAATGCGCACGCCATTTTCCACCCGGACGAGCACTGCGCCGAGCAACTCACGCGCGACAACCAATGTGGGACGGTGATAAAAATCACGGGACACGATAGAAGCAGAAACTTTCAACCTTCTAACCTTAGACCTTAAACCTTGAATCTCTTTCTAACGTTAATCTCAACCCCTCTTCCAACGAGATCGAAGGCTGGTAACTCAACTTCTCTTTCGCCAAAGTCAAATCTGCACACATTTTTGATACCCCGCCCGAAACACGCGGATTATAGATCGCTTCCGCTTTCCCGGGAATTACCTCGGTGACGGTGTTGACCAGGTCGCGGACGCTCGTTTCTGTTCCCGAACCGATGTTGATGACCAAGCCATCCAGACCGGGGGCGGTGGTGGCGGCGACAAGGGCTTTGACGACATCGTCCACATAAACGTAGTCGCGGGTTTGCATCCCGTCGCTGTGGACGACGAGTGTCCCGTTGCTGAGCGTTTGTTTGATGAAATGCGGTACAACGGGCGGATGAGAGACTGGCATCCGCTGACCGGGACCGTAGGCGTTGAAGATGCGCAGACTGACTGCTTCCATCCCCCATAAGGCACCGATCGTGTGAATATAATGCTCGGCTGCCAACTTTGAAACGGCATAGGGAGAGCGTGGATTAGGTGGAGAATCTTCTTTAATGGGCTGTGCTGCCAAATCTCCATAGACTGCGCCCGAAGAAGCCATCACCACCCGTCGCACGCCCACATCGCGCATCGCTTCCATTAAGCTGACGGTCCCGCCGACGTTGGCGGCATTATATTCACGCGGATAAAGCACTGACTCTGGCACGGAAACTCGTGCCGCAAGATGATAGACCACATCCACATCCTGGAGCAGCGTCCAGAGTTTGGGGCGGTCGTTCACGTCACCACGTGTGAAGTGGACATCGGGGGAAAGGGCAACTCGGTCGCCCGTGGAAAGGTCATCAAGCCCGCGGACTTGGTGTCCCTGACGGGAAAGATGATTCGCGAGGGCAGAGCCGAGAAACCCGGCAGCGCCGGTGATGAGAAAGTTCATAAGTTAGTCACAAGTTGAAGGTTGAAAGTTGCAAGTCGAAGGGGGAGCGTTTTAACGTAAAAGACCGAATAACGGGATAACGTAAATATACGGAACCAAGCCAAAAATCACGTGCGAAACGGTCATTCATCCAAAGCGAATTATACCCCGCAGTGGTAGAATCCACTCATTCCTAATCCCTAATCAACTACTCCCTAAAACCGGAGGTTTTCTCATGCCCGAAGCAGTCATTATTGATGCCGTTCGTACGCCAATTGGAAATTTTCGCGGCTCGCTCGCCAGCATCCGGGCCGATGATCTTGCCGCCGTTGCGCTGAAAGCCATTGTCGAGCGCACGGGCATTGACCCTGTGCTCGTCGAGGAAGTTTATCTCGGCTGTGCAAATCAGGCGGGCGAAGATAATCGCAACGTGGCGCGCATGGCGACCCTGCTGGCCGATTTCCCCGTCGAAATTGCCGCGATGACGATCAACCGCCTTTGCGCTTCAGGGCTGAACGCCGTCAATCAAGCCGCGCGTGCGATCAAGGTCGGTGAAGGCGATATATTCATCGCGGGCGGCGTTGAGAATATGACGCGCGGACCTTTCGTGATGGGCAAACCCGAAGTGAGCTATCCCTATGGAAACACAAAAATGTGGGATACGGCGTTTGGATGGCGTTTTCCGCACCCAAAAATGGAAGAAGTTTATGGGACGGAAGCGATGGGCGTGACCGCCGAAAATTTGCAAGAATTTGGCTTTATCTCGCGCGAAGAACAGGATGCCTTTGCGCTTCGCTCTCATCAGCGGGCTGTTTCCGCTATAGATGACGGGAGATTCGGCGAGGAAATTTGTTCCGTTTCCATTCCCCGCCGAAAAGCGGATCCCCTTATTTTTGACACCGACGAACGCCCGCGGCGTGATACCAGTATGGAGAAGCTCGCCAAATTGCGCGCTGCCTTTAAGAAAGAGGGCGGCACGGTCACGGCGGGCAACGCATCGGGCCTGAACGATGGTTCTGCCGCTGTGCTGATAATGAGCGATGAAAAGGCAAAAGAACTCGGCTTGAAGCCGACGGCGCGCGTGGTTACATCGGCTGTGGCGGGTGTGCCCCCGCGCACGATGGGAATGGGACCTGTGCCAGCCACACGAAAGGCGCTCGAACGCGCAGGCTTGACGCTCGATGATATTGGTTTGATCGAGTTGAACGAAGCCTTTGCTGTCCAATCACTCGCCGTGATGCGCGAACTCGGCATGAATCCCGATATTGTAAATGTCAATGGCGGGGCAATTGCGCTTGGGCATCCGCTGGGCTGTTCGGGGACACGTATTTTGACGACGCTGCTGCACGAGATGAGAAGGCGCGCTCCGCAAGAGACGAAGCCCTATTATGGGCTGGCGACGCTCTGTGTGGGTGTTGGTCAGGGCGAAGCGACGATTGTGGAGTGGGTTGGTTAGGTTGAAGGTTTAGATTGGAAAGTTGAAAGTAGGGGCGGACGGTTGTCTGCCCCTACTTTTCCCGAGATTGGGGAGAGGCTATGAAAATAAAAAACACAATCACTTTTATCTTTCTGATGATTTTTACATCAGGATGCACAATTGAGCCAATGGCACCTCCTGATTTTCCCTATGAATTAATGCTTCAAAGCTCCGATTTACCGCAAGGCTTTGTCAGAACAGGTGGCTCTTTCCCTGAAGAAGAAGGGATGTTTACTCATATTGTTGGTTATTCGAGTGATCCAGACAGAGTTGGTAAAGGTATAAGTCACCAAGTCAGAATCTATCCTGATGCTGATTTAGCTAAAAGTAGTTTTCCTGACTGGGTAAATATTTGGCCTGCGGATGCGTGGAATGAGCCAGACATAACTTATGTACCCCAAAACCCAGAAGGTCAATATTCATTGAGATGTAGGAATGTAGAAATTAATGGTAAGCCATCTACAAGTTGCACTTATATACAACAACATAAAAATCTTGTCATAATTATTTTGGCAAATGTAGATTCAGAATTAATAAATTATCAACAATTTCTGGATATGTTGGAAAGTTTGGATTCTCGCCTTCCATCAAGCGAAGTTCCTATGCCAAGCAAGTAAGAAAACGCATAATCCACGCCATCTGTCCTATTTGCAACAATCGTAATAGAAAAAAAGAAAGGTTTAGTATTACTCCAGTGTATAATCTGGAGCAATGTTATCAGATAGCCAAAGACGCACACCATCCTCTACATCTTTATTCT
>CAZOOX010000136.1:0-10511 GCA_964581545.1 uncultured Anaerolineaceae bacterium | reverse complement strand
TGCTTTTGAGTTATCTGCAGAAAAGCGCGGAGCGATGGAAACTGCACGTTTATTAGATGTCTTGCCCGATATCGTCTACAAAAGCATTGTGGTCAAACGCCAAAAAGGCAAAGCGATTTTAGCTGTTATTCCCGGAAATAGCGAAGCGGATTTGAAGAAAATTGCCAAATTTATCGGTGAGAAAAAAGTCTTTTTGCCAACACAGGATGAAGCCGAGAAGATGACAAAGCTACAGGCTGGTGGAATTTCCCCGTTGGTGTTGGTCAATAAGGGCTTTGACGTGATCTTGGATGCCAAAGCACGGGCGCATGATGAAATCCATATATCGGGTGGGCAGCGTGGATTGAATATCCGTTTGGGGGTGGATGATCTGGTGAAGCTGACAAAGGCGAAGATGGGGGAAATTAGCTTGCCTAATGCATAATTAAACCTTGCGAGAGTTTCTTTTTCTTGGGGTGTATTTTTAGATCAACTCTCGCAAGGTTGGGATGCATTAGTACCTATCCTAAAATTGCTCTAGCCGCCGTCCCTCGCGCAGCATACTCGCAGGAGTGCGGCGGCGATCTCTCTCATATATTCCTGCGCCGTACCCAAAGGGCACGCGTCCTCGGCGCAGGGAGCGTAGTCAAAATTAGTCTTTTGCAAAAAGCCTAAGCGATTTTTCAAGGAAAGCGGGGATTTCAAATCCCCCTAGAGCACTTTTAATTACTCAGCAATTTTCTTTTTGATTTCCTTCTCGCCAAGCCAACTGAAAAAACGTAAAATCAATTGTTGATTACCCACCCAGCCGAGCAAGGCGCCCAAGGTTTTTTCTAATAATCCCTTGGCTTGCGGGATTGGCATTGCAGCGGAAAAATCTACTATGCGTCCGTTGAGATTGAATTGATAGCGACCTTTTCGCTCAACTTGCGGCGTTTCCTGTAGAAATTCTCGCAGCTTTTTGCGTTCTTCCACACTCCACCAAGCGGGCGTATCCGAAGTAGCTTTGTAGTTGCAAACCTGCGCTAAATCCTGAAGCATTTTTTCTTGCTCTGCATTCATCGTGTTTTTGTCAGATGCAAAATAGGTTACGTCGGGATCGGTGTGGACAAGCTGTTTTAGCCAAAGGCGATTTATCGTCGTGCGGATTGCGTTCCGTGTGCTGGGGATGGCGAAATTGGATAGGAGCACATCATCGCGATAGCTGTCCCAATGGGATGCCACATCCGGTCCGATGCGCATCCCATCGCAGAGACCGAGGGATGGAATGATCGGTGCGCCGCAAGTCAGCAGATAAGCATCGCCAAGCGATTCTCTCATTGTTTCGAGCGCAAGTCTGTAGGCTTGCTCCCGTGTCATCGACATTTTCCGTACCCCTGGCAGAGCACCCGCGTATAGAAAATCCAATTTGACATAATCGAAACCCCAGGCGCGGACTTGCTCCATCAATGCGGATAGCCACTCAATCGCGTCAGGGCGCGTTGTGTCGAGAGCGTAGAGTGGCTCGTTCCAGTTGAATCCAGCGGAAATGAGTTTCCCGTTTTTGTCGCGCAGGAGCCAATCGGGGTGTTGACGGTAGATATCTGAGTTGGGCACCACAAGGAGGGGCGCTAGCCAGAGTCCCGGCGTGCGTCCCGAACGGCGGATCTGCGCGCTAAGCGCATCCATGCCGCTGGGGAATTTGTCGTTCGGAACCCAGTCACCGATGGCATGCTGCCAGCCGTCATCCACTTGAAAAACATCAAAGGGCAAGTCGCCGAGGTCGTTGAGGGATTGGTTGAGATTTTTTTCGCTGATGTGGGTATAAAAGCTGTACCATGAGCACCAGACGGTAGGGGATGTGGGGTGGAGAAACCGAGTTTTTTCAAAAGACTCGGTTTCTTTTAAGGCTGCGGCATACTGTGTGAAAACTTCTCGCTCGCTGCCTTCAGCCGTAAACCACTGGCCGTCTTTATGCTCGTATTGCCCGATGAGTTTGTCGCCGTCAAGGAAAACGTGGGCATCGAGATCAAGTGCGCCGAGCAGAAGAATTTTGCCATTCTCCATTTCCACTGCGCCAACGGACGAACCATGTGGGCGCTGCTCGTGGATGTAAACAGGGTCATATTGCAAAGGGTGCAGCAGGGCAGGTTTTGGGATAGCGATCTTTTGATCGACATCTTGCCAAGCGGCGAGCGACCAGCTTTGCCAGCCATGACGATAGTAGCGTTTTGGGGGAGAGGGAAGGGGGATGGTGATTTCTTTTTTCATGGGGCTCTCTATAGTTAAGGGTTGGTTTTTATTTTAGGATAGGTACTAAGTATGAGACCGCTTCGTCGCACACCCGCAAATACGGCGAGTGCAGGGTGCGTGCTCCTCGCGGAGTCATATTTGGAATTGCTGTAAATTACCAGCGATGCTTGTCATCTTTATATGATGTGAGTATAATACGGCATCTAAAGGCAATGATGGAAACGAGTAAATTCACTTAGCTGTTAGCGAACTCGGGAATGGTGAGAGCCGAGCCAGTGAAATGAATTGAAAATCCTTCCGGAGCTGTGAACTGAAAGCATGTTGAGTAGGTGAGCCGGAGTCATTCTCCGTTATAGGGATGAGCGTATAAGCCGAATGTAGTAGTGCGTTGCATCTGAAAGATGCATTGCACTGCGGGTCTAGTAAATCTAGCTCGACTGCAACGCACTTTTCAAGTGCAACGCAGTCTCAATAAATCGGCCGTATGGATTGAGTGCCCGTTGAAAACACCGTTTCAACGGGAATCAGAGTGGTACCGCGTGAGCATGGCTTGCGTCTCTGTTGAGACGTGAGCTTTTTTGTTTAATTTCAGCGCAGCCGCTGATTGAGTAGCTGCGACTCAGCATTATCGTGGCGCAGCGTATCGTAATCAAGGCGGAGCGGTTCAGGCAAATGCTGTTCTTGGTTTCGATACGGATGATGCAATGTCCTGAGCCTGTCGAAGGGATAAAGCCGTCATCCTACTCAACCGGCGAACTAGATTTTATATTTATTTGCAACTTGCAACTCGGAGGTTCTTATGTTCAAACCCGTATCCCCTAAACTCGACGTTGCCGCCATGGAAGCGGAGGTCTTGAAGTTCTTGAAAAAACAGGATATTTTCAAAAAAACAACTGCTGCCAATGAAGGCGGTAAAGAATACGTCTTCTACGAAGGTCCGCCCACGGCAAACGGCAAGCCTGGTGTGCATCATGTTTTGGCGCGTGCCTTTAAGGATATGTTCCCGCGCTACAAGATCATGCAGGGATACCATGTCTCACGTCGCGGTGGCTGGGATACGCACGGTCTCCCCGTCGAAGTGGAAGTTGAGAAGCAGCTTGGCTTCACCAACAAGCAGCAGATCGAAGATTATGGCATTGATAAATTTAACGAGCTTTGCCGAAATTCGGTTTTTACCTATATTCAGGATTGGGAACGGTTAACGGACAGAATCGCCTTTTGGGTGGATCTGGAGACTGCCTACGTCACTTTCACGGACGATTACATCGAATCCGTTTGGTGGATTTTGAAGAGCTTCTGGGAGAAAGACCTCCTTTATCAGGGCTATAAGGTTGTGCCTTATTGCCCCCGTTGTGGAACGCCGCTCTCTGATCATGAAGTTAATCAGGGTTATAAAGATGTCGAAGAAGAATCTGTCTTTGTACGGATGCCTCTTGTAGACGAGGAAGGAACTTCGCTCCTCGTCTGGACGACTACGCCTTGGACACTGCCCGGCAACGTCGCCGTTGCCGCTGCGCCGGAGGTGGAATATGTCAAGGTCGAGAGAGATGTCTTATTAAACGGTAGCAAATCTAAAGAACGTTTGATTCTCGCCCGCAATTTGGTAGAAAAAGTTTTCGGAGAAGAAGAAGTTCGGGTTGTCGATTCCTTTAAGGGCAAGAAACTGAACGGGGTGAAATACCATCCCCTCTTCACATTTATGCCTCCTGACAAACCTGCTCATTATGTCATGCTGGGTGATTTTGTCACCGTAGAAGATGGTTCCGGTCTTGTTCATATGGCGCCTGCCTTTGGTGCGGACGATATGGATATGGCGATGGAATTTGACCTGCCTGTCATCCAGACTGTTGCACCTGATGGTACTTTCTTCCCTGAAATTCGCCCGTGGAGCGGTGTCTTTGTGAAGGATGCCGATCCGATGATTATCGAAGATTTGCAAAATCGTGGGCTAATGTTCAAAGTGCAGGATTACGAGCATAGCTACCCCTTCTGCTGGCGTTGCAAAACCCCGCTGCTTTATTATGCGCGTGAGACTTGGTATATCCGCACGAAATCGCTGAAAGACCGTTTGGTTGCACTCAACGACACGATCAATTGGGTGCCGGCGCACACCAAAAAGGGACGTTTTGGCAACTGGCTTGAAAATAATATCGACTGGGCGCTGGGGCGTGAACGCTATTGGGGCACGCCACTCCCCATTTGGCAGTGCGAGGATTGTAATCACCAGCACGCCATCGGCTCTCGTGAAGAGTTGAGTGAGCTCTCAGGCAGCGACCAAAGCGATCTCGACTTGCATCGCCCTTATGTAGATAATGTTCATTTTGGCTGTCAGGAATGTGGCGGTAAGATGACCCGTGTGCCAGAGTTGATCGACGTTTGGTTCGATTCGGGTGCAATGCCTTACGCTCAGTGGCATTATCCCTTCGAGAATCAAGCAGAATTCGAAGGGCAGTATCCGGCCGATTATATCTGCGAAGCCGTTGATCAAACTCGCGGCTGGTTCTATTCTCTCCATGCTATCAGCACGCTGCTCAACGACAGTGTCAGCTTCAAGAACGTTCTTTCGCTCGGTCACATCCTCGATGGCGAGGGTCGAAAAATGTCCAAGAGCCTCGGCAATATTGTCGATCCCTGGGATGTTCTCGATAATCACGGCGCGGATGCTTTCCGTTGGTATCTTTACACCGCCACTCCGCCCGGGCAGCCCCGCCGCTTCTCAGTCGAGTTGGTTCACGAAGTGGTGCGCTCCTTCACGCTCACGCTCTGGAATGTTTATTCATTCTTTGTAACTTATGCAAATCTCGATCAGCCCACGCTGAAAAAGCCTGCCAAAGTGGATAATCTCCTCGACCGCTGGCTGCTCTCTTCATTAAATGCGCTGGTACGGGATGTGACGGATGCTTTCGAAAATTATGATGCGACCAATGCAACCCGCCCAATAACGGATTTTGTCGATTCGCTCTCCAATTGGTACTTGCGCTTGTCTCGCCGACGTTTTTGGCGTTCCGAAGCGGATGCCGATAAAGAAGCCGCCTACTATACGCTTTATACCGCACTAACCACATTGTCGAAGCTCCTGGCACCTACCATGCCCTTCATTGCCGATGAGCTTTATCAAAATCTTGTGCGCTCTGGTGATGAAAATGCCGCCGAATCTGTGCATTTGGCAAAATGGGCAGAACTCGACGAAAGTCTGATCGACGAAATCCTTAACAAAGAAATGGCAGCCGTGATGAAACTCGTCTCACTCGGTCATGCCGCTCGCCAAAAATCGGAACTCAAAGTCCGCCAGCCCTTGGCAGAAGTTGCCTTCTTTGTCGGTAACGCTGAAGAACGCCACGCCATCGAAACTTATGCTGACTTGATCAAAGGTGAGCTAAATGTCAAAGCCGTCCGCCTGCTGGATGCGAGCAGTGAAGCTGTGGCATACAGCGTCAAGCCCTATCCAAAACAATTAGGGCAGAAATACCAGAGTAAATTCCCGCTCGTCCGTAAAGCGATCATGGCGGTAGACGCTGAAGATGCAGCCAAAGCCTTCTTGACCGAGGGCAAACTTCAGGTTGCGGTCGAAGGCGAAACGCTCGAAATTTTAGCGGATGAAGTTGAAGTCCAGGCAGATGCAAAAGAGGGCTATGCCGTCGCATCCGATGGTGCTTATCTCGCTGCCCTCGTCACCGAGTTGACACCCGAGCTTGTTGCCGAAGGTCTCGCTCGTGAATTTGTCCGCCGCGTACAGGACATGCGCAAAGCCGCCGATTTCGACGTCTCTGACCGCATAAAGGTCTTCGTGACGGCCTCCGACGAGATCCACTCTGCCGTGGACGCACACCGCGCCTACATCAGCGGTGAAACGCTGGCGGTCGAGATCAGTTTTGCCACCCCGCCCGCCGATGCGGAAATGGTTGACCAGAAATTTGGCGATGAAGTTGCGAAGATTGGTTTGTTGAAAGTCTAAGTTTAGCAGCCTTGCGAGAGCTCAATACTCTCGCAAGGCTTTTTTGAATTAGGGAGAATTATGACAACAGCCATTCATATAGTTTCGACTTTTGTAGCTAGTTTTCTATATTCATTTTTTACATCAATTTTGATAGTTGCTGGAATAGAAAGAATGGGAGAAGATCCTGGCACCCCCGCGATTATGCTCTTTGGCCTTATGGTAATTACCGTTTTTTTAAGTGTTGTGACGGCAAATATAATGTCTAATGCAGAAAAGAAGAATAAAGTTTTTCCTGTAAAATTCTCTTTTTTGATATTTGTTGTGATGTATGGTGTAGCACACCTTCTTGCCTTGTATGTTACAGACTCGGTGTTTTGGGGGAATTTTTCTGTTATATTACTTTTCGCTTCGCATATCCCGTTTTATCATACGTTTTCCCAATCACTTCTTAATGGATATGCTTTTATCAAAAAACGAACTGAAAACTAATGACTAAAGCCAAACTCAACATCGACTGGAAAATCGCCACGCTCACCATTGCCAGCACTACCTTGCTGATCCTCGATAAATATCACAGCTTCACCGCTTCCAAATTGATAGACCGGACTATTCTCTATCTTTTAATTCCGCTCTTCTTCGTTATCTTCATCTTTCGAGAAAACCCTGCCAAATATGGCTTTCAACTCGGTGACTGGCGTGAAGGGCTAAAGTTGACCCTTGGCGGCATTCTGTTGATGACGCCCATTCTCTGGTGGCTGCTCGGCAAAGATAACTCTATGCGAGCCTACTATTTCCATCTTGCCCCCGGCCTCCCCTGGAATACCTTTTGGGATCTTCTCGGCTGGGAATTTCTCTTTCGCGGCTTTCTACTCTTTGGCTATGCCCGAAAATTCGGCGCAGAAGCCCTCTGGCTTCAAGCTGTGCCCTTTGCAATTGCCCACGTCGGCAAACCCGAGATCGAAACCCTCTCCACCATCTTTGGCGGCTTCGCTTTTGGCTGGGTCGCCTGGCGCGGCAAATCCTTCATCTATCCTTTTTTGATTCATTGGTATATTGGCTCATTCACGATTTTGCTCGCGGCAGGTATACTTGGGGCATGAAAACCTTCGCCAACACCATTTTGGGAATTTTAATTGGGATGCTCCTCGCAGGTGCTGTATGGATTTCTGCTCGCCAACCTAAAGGGGATGCGGTGCCGCTTCGCCCTCCACCCGAACCTGCTCCCCTTTCTGTACATATTACCGGCTCAGTCGTCTCTCCGGGGGTCTACGACCTGCCCCAAGGCAGCCGCGTTGTGGATGCAATCAACGCCGCTGGCGGATTTCTCCCTATAGCAGATCAAGAGCAAGTTAATCTTGCGGCAATTCTTGAAGATGGTTCAAAAATTAACATTGAAAAACGCGCGGCCTATAGTTCAGGAGGGGGCGGCTCAGGTAGAATTAACATCAATACTGCCACCCTCGACGAGTTGGATACGCTGCCTGGAATTGGTCCATCAACGGCGCAAGCCATCATCGATCACCGCCGACAATTCGGCAATTTTCAACGCACAGATGAGCTTACCGATGTCAGCGGAATTGGACCCTCAACCTATGACCGCATCAAAGATTTAATCACTGTAGATTAGGAAGTTTCATGCCTTTTGACCATTTTGACTTTCTTGCCCCCTTTTATGAAAAAGTGATTCCTCCTTCTGCGACCGAAGCTATGCTACGAGAGCTAGAACCAAGTCCAGATTGTCGTCTTCTGGATGCTGGCGGTGGTACAGGGAGAGTTTCTGGAGTTTTACAGGAATACGTTGGTTCGGTAGTGCTCTCTGATATTTCGATGGGAATGTTGAAAGAAGCAGCCGCAAAAGATAATTTGCGCCCCACCTGTGCATTATCCGAGAAAATGCCTTTTGCCGACGATTATTTCGATTGTGTCTTGATGGTAGACGCGCTTCATCATGTCAATGACCAAGCTAAAACCGCGAGCGAACTCTGGCGCATCATCAAACCGGGTGGCCGAATCGTCATCCAGGAACCAGATATCCGCAGGTTCTCGGTTAAATTGATCGCCATTGCAGAGAAACTTGCGCTAATGAGAAGCCACTTTCTTGCGCCGCAAAAAATCGCCAACCTTTTCCCTTTTGATGCTGCTGAGATAGATGTGCATTCTGAAGATTTCAATGCCTGGGTAGTTGTGAAGAAGATATAGGCTCATTTGATAACTAAAGCCTTCCGTTATGGAAGGCTTTTTCTTACCAATCGGGGAGTTTTGTGCTATTCACTTGAACCTAGTCGTGCGTTATAGACAAAATCGCGGCTGGCAGAGAATTCTTTATATGCTTCTATTGCATTTTCACGCAAGACATCCTCTGTTAAGCCGATGCCGCGTTTGCTTAGTTCTTTTCTCCACTCTGGGTGTATGGGCCCTTCATCAAAGCCCGTGATCTCTTCCAGCTCTGGGCCATCACCGGCAATGACTAATGAGCGCACGCCAGACCAGAGAACTGCGCCAAAACACATGGTGCAGGGACGCCAATTTACGACAATTTGATGGGCTGGAAGCCCTTCGGCACCTAGGTCATAAACGCCCAATTTCTTTTGTGCCAGAGAGATTGCCATAACCTCAGCGTGGGCTGAAGAGCAATTAAAGGGCATTACTCGGTTGACACCGATCACGATAAGTTTTCCGCTATCTC
Source organism: uncultured Anaerolineaceae bacterium (assembly GCA_964581545.1). Classification (GTDB taxonomy): domain Bacteria; phylum Chloroflexota; class Anaerolineae; order Anaerolineales; family Villigracilaceae; genus Desulfolinea. The sequence continues at coordinate 1,677 of CAZOOX010000136.1, read as the reverse complement.
GCTCAAATATCCCCGCAGCGAAGGGGCCGCCTGTTTTTTGTTGAAAATTCATTCTTGAAAATTCAATAACGGCTGCCATTTTTTCTTCATTCGTTTTGAAGAATTCGGGGAGCTTGTTGTGTTTTTCGACTGCCCAATCGGGTAAATCTAAAGTGATATGCGTATTTGCGCTGTTGTAGTTATTCATATTAGCTTTTTAGAAGGTCTCTTGCAATTACCATTCTTTGAATTTCGCTTGTCCCTTCACCGATAGTCATCAGGCGGGCATCTTTATAGATGCGCTCCACAGGATATTCTCGGCTGTAGCCATAACCACCATGAATTTGAATGGCGTTTCGGGCGACGCGTTCGGCCATTTCTGTGGCGAAAAGTTTGCCCATCGCCGCGACTTGGCTAAAGGGACGTCCGTTTTCGTGCAGCCAGGCAGCCTGGCGCATCATCAGACGCGCGGCTTCGATCTCGGTGGCGGCATCTGCGAGCATCCACTGGATAGCTTGTTTATCGGCGATGGGCTTACCGAAAGCCTCGCGTTCCCTAGCATATTTAACTGCCGCTTCGAGGGCAGCTTGCGCCAGGCCAACTGAGAGCGAACCAATGCTGATCCTGCCTGCATCCAGTGTTTCAAGGGTTTGGTGGAGACCACGCCCTTCTTCGCCGAGCAGATAATCGGCGGGGACGCGGACATTTTTATAAGTCAGGGCATGGGTTTGGGAAGCGTGAAGCCCCATCTTTTTTTCGGGCGGGTGGATAATGAGACCGGGCACATCAGCGGGGACGATGATCATGCTCATTGAGTCTGAGGCAGTTCCGGGTTTGGTGCGTACCAGCGTGATGATGTAATCGGCAACGCTTGGATTTGTGATCCACATTTTTGGACCGTTGATAATCCATTCATCCCCATCTTTTTCTGCTTTGGTTATTACGCCGCCTTTCAGGTCTGACCCTGCGCCAGGTTCAGTTAGCGCGAGTGCGGCAAGTTTTCCTTCACCAGTGGCGACAGGCTCAAGAAATCTCTTCTTTTGTTCGTGTGTGCCATATTTGGCGAGGGGCGCGCAGCCAAGCTCGGTATGCGCAGCGATGGCGAGCGCTGTGCTGCCACATGCCCAGCCCAACTCCTCGATGGCGATAGACATATTGACTGTACCAACTTCTGAGCCGCCATATTCTTCGGAGACCATCATACCGAGCATTCCCAGTTCTGCCATTTTGTGAACGGCATCCCAGTTGAACTCGCCGCTCTCACTGATCTCATGTGCCTTCGGTTGCACTTCGGCGGCGACGAAATCGTGGACGATCTTTTGCCACATTTTCTGTTCTTCGGTCAGGTCAAAATTCATTTTGGTCTCCTTTTGGCGAATTAGAGCGTGATCACTTTCTCTGCACTAAATTGGGCTTCAATAATATCGGGCATTCCGCCTACAATGCCGACGGATGCTTCAAGATCAAGATTTTCAAGGCAGGTGCTGCAAACGATTAGGCGTACGCCTTTTTCTTCGATGATTTTGAGTGGAGATAAAATAGGAGAGTTAGCCGTAGTGCATTTAACGCCATCTGCATAAAAACAAATACTATTGGGTAGAAGGTCTCCATCAGTAATGAGTTGCAAGTATTTACTCAATAATTTTATTTGTAGATTTTCATTAGACTTTCCCATGCCGTAATTTGTAACGAGAATAA
>CAZOOX010000135.1:0-10915 GCA_964581545.1 uncultured Anaerolineaceae bacterium | reverse complement strand
AATCCCGTCGGGACCGCAGAGCGTAATAACGCGAAAACAGTCTCCTAGTGAAAAATCACCAGGAGACTGTTTTATTTAGGAGAGCACTCCAGTTATGCGCAATCTCTCCCCAACTTGTCGACTTTGACAGATCAAAAAGAAAGAGCATAAGACAGTCTCTCCATTTCTGAAAACTCAGTAAAAGTCGTTCTGTTCAAATTGGATTGGTTATGGCATCCTCAATAATATGAAAAAAGGCTGCTTCTAACGGATTTTGTGGTCACAGTTCTCCCAGTCCACTTTAGTGGGCTCCGCAGACATAGCACGGTTCGTTTACGTCCGTGCGGGTGAAATTAACTGCCAAGATATTGTTTTTACACAAGTATTCTGTTGATTTCGGCGACCGCACGGCGGTAAGATCGACCATGCTAGTGTTGCGAAGTCTCTTCGGACTAAGAAATCAGTGCTCTTTTTCAAAAACCTCTACAAACCACAAAAAACGTTAGTACTAGAAAAAAAAGTTTTGCTGAGTTTTCAGTACCTTAGGGCGAAGCCATTTTCAAGTAGGCTTCCATGAAACCGTCCAGATCACCGTCCAAAACGGCTTGGGTATTGCCCATCTCAAAATCATTTCGGTGATCCTTAACTAGCTGATAGGGATGTAAAACATAAGAACGGATCTGGCTGCCCCATTCTGCTTTAGTGTACTCGCCGCGTAAACCGTCAATCTCTTCTTTTTGTTCAGCAGCTTTAAGTTCAAGCAAACGCGCTTTGAGCACTTTCAGCGCATTTTCACGATTTTGGAGTTGCGAGCGTTCGTTTTGACAGGTAACAACGATCCCTGTTGGGATATGTGTCATTCGCACAGCGGTTGAGTTTTTCTGTACGCTCTGACCACCTGCGCCAGATGATTTATAGACATCCACACGCAAGTCTTTGGCGTTAATTTCGATATCTACATCATCATCGCCGATCTGGGGCAGGATTTCGACCAAGGCAAAAGATGTGTGTCTTCGACTTGCCGCATCGAAAGGTGAGAGACGCACAAGGCGGTGCGTTCCCTTTTCAGAGCGAAGATAGCCAAAAGCATAATCACCAGAAATCGCGAGAGTACAGCTTTTAATGCCAGCTTCTTCACCAACCGTTAAATCTAAAACATCTACTTTATAGCCGCGCCGCTCTGCCCAGCGTAGGTACATGCGCTGAAGCATTTCCGCCCAATCTTGTGAATCCGTTCCGCCCGCCCCTGCGTGAATAGCAAGCAGGGCATCTTCTCTGTCGTACTTACCTGAAAGCATGGCACGAAAAGCGCGTTTTTCTAAATCCTTTTCCAACGCATCAATTTCACTCTCTAGCTCCCCTAAAATGCTCGCATCATCCATTTCGGCGAGTTCGAGCAGATCATGCAGTTGTACATCAAAGAGCTTCCAGGATTCTGTCTCGTCCTGCAAAGCCCTAACCTTTTTCATCACCTGCTGTGCATGATTTGAATTATTCCAAAACTCAGGTGCCGCAGCTTCTTTTTGCAACTCTTTAAGTTCTTTTTCTTTTGTAATCAGGTCAAAGACGCTCCATAAGCTGAAGGGTGAGTTTTTCTGCTTCTTTTAATCGTCCTAAAATCTCTTGCATGGTATCTCCAATTAAAATGCCGCCAAAATGCCTTCTATAAAGGCATCTGGATTGAAAATTTCCAGATCTTCTGTTTTCTCGCCTAATCCCGCAAAAAGGATGGGCAAGCCGAGTTCGCGCTGAATGGCAAAGACCATACCGCCACGAGCCGACGAATCTAGTTTGGTCAAAATTACGCCCGTCACGTTAACCGCATCTTTAAAAGCACGTGCTTGCTGAAGAGCATTTTGCCCCGTTGTGGTATCCATGACCAACCAAAGGGCATGGGGCGCACCAGGGAGGGCTTTCCCAACTACGCGTTCAACTTTTTCTAGCTCTTGCATTAGATTAAAGCGTGTATGCAGGCGACCGGCTGTATCAATCAGGATGATATCTGCGCTGCGTGCAATTCCGGCCTGAACAGTGTTATATGCCACCGCGCCGGGATCGCTCTCCGGTTGACCTGCTATGACATCAACGGACAATCTCTGGCCCCAAACCTGAAGCTGTTCAACGGCCGCTGCCCTAAAGGTATCTGCTGCTCCGAAGAGCACTTTTTTACCCTGAGAGAGAAAGCGTGCCCCTAATTTAGCGGCAGATGTAGTTTTACCAGACCCGTTCACGCCAACGAGTAAAATCACACTCGGAGAGGATTCTGCCAGAGACGCTTCCAACTGCTCATCAAGGCGGGAGCGGAGCTCTGCTCGGAGGGCATCTTTAAGTTCGTCGGAGCGTAGCAAGCCCAAATCACGAGTGTGCCGCTGAAGCGATTCGATGATGTCGGTAGCAGTCGCTATTCCCAAATCGGCTTGGATGAGGAGGGCTTCCAGATCGTCCCATGTTTCTGTGCTTATTTCTGTTGCACCAAGCAAGGAAGCAACGCGCCCAAAGGCAGATTTGCTGGTTTTGGCAAGGCCGTTTCGCCAGCGTGAAAGAGTGTCAGTCATAGGGAACGATTATAACATGCTGAGTTATGTTATACTGCTCTGAATCAAGAAAATTGGAGTTCCTATGACTACAAATATCAAAACTACTTGGCAAAGCGGCAGAGATTTTCTAGCAGAAAATGAGACTGATGGAAAGGCTGATCTAGGACCAGGAAATATCCGCCCAATGGAGATGGTCTTGGCTTCTTTGGCTGGATGCAGTGGCGTGGATGTGGTTAATATCCTGCAGAAAAAGCGTGTCAATTTTAGTGACCTGGAAATCAGGGTAAGTGGTAAACGAGCCGATACACATCCGAAAGTTTATACAGAGATCCATGTTAAATATTTAATTTGGGGAGAGGGCATAAAAGAGAAAGATGTAGAACAAGCAATAGAGCTTTCAGAAAACAAGTATTGTTCTGTTAGTGCTATGCTAAAATCAACAGCAGAAATTCATTCTGACTATCAAATTCTTGCGCCCCCCACCCCACCCTCCCCCAAAGGGAGAGGAAGTGCAGAATAATTTTGGAGAATAAAATGATCAACGAACCAATTAACGTCACAGATGCTGCCTTTGAGAAAACCGTATTGCAGTCAGAACTGCCCGTCATTGTCGATTTTTGGGCACCGTGGTGCGGTCCCTGCAAAATGGTCGCCCCCATTTTGGATAAATTAGCAAAAGAAATGGCTGGAGAAGTTTTAATTGCAAAAGTCAACACCGATGAAAACCCCGAATGGGCACAAAAATACGGTGTTCAAGGAATCCCTACTATGCTATTTGTAGCAAAAGGGAAAATCGCACATCGCCAAGTTGGGGCATTGCCTGAACCTATGTTAAGAAATACAATTAAACAGTTCCTTGCAGTTTCTCAATAACCAGGCTCGCTCATTGCGAGGGAGGTCGCCATGAAAAAAGTATTCTTTATTGCCTTGATTCTTCTTTTTGGCTTAAGTGCATGTGTGCCTGATTTTTTAAATTCAGAGACTCAAGATGCCCCAGCTGAAGCAGTTGATATTGCCGCAACGGTGGACGCCGCTGCGAGCACCCAAGCTGTGCAGACTTTTGAAGCACTCCCTACGCCGACAATGGAAGAACCTACAGCGGAACCGCCCATGGACGAGGCGACAGCCACCTTCACAGAGACGGCAACCCCATCCGAGACAGCTACCGTTGAGATCACAGAAACACTCGATGGCACTCAGGTTGCTGAAACGGGTACCCCCACCCCTGAGGGAACACTCCCCGCAGAAACGGCAACCAAGACACTCGAAGTTACCCCTGAGCCGACAGCAACCGTCGAAATAACAGCGACATCCCCTGTGAGCATTAATGAGCCGCCAGCCAGTGTTCCGCGCCATAAAATTAAAGTCAGAAATAATACAAAGGTGCGTACCTTCATTTCGTTACATGGCTCAACAGAAGGCGGCTACAAACCCATCATTGAATATGATCTTGCTCCATGGCAAAAAGTAAAAATCGTTGTCCCCGAAGGGTATTATACGGTTGTTGTTTATGTTGGCAGCGACCCCATCTATGGGCATGTAGCTGTTCGCAGCAGCAATACGGTTGAGATCACCATCAACAAAGATGACATCAAAATTGCAAAATAATTTCCAGGAGAAATAAGAAGTATGAAGAAACTTATATTTACCATAATTGCGCTAAGCCTTTTGCTCAGCGCATGTACCCCCGCAGAAGAAACTCCTCCACCATTAACCGGAGAAGACATCCAGGCAACCGCCATCTCCATGGCATGGACAATGGCAGCCGAGACAATGGCAGCAATACCGACGGCGACCTTTACGCCAGTTCCTCCCACTGCAACATTTACGCCTGTATTCACTGCAACCCCCATCTTCTCGCCAACGCCATTATTTACCGCAACGCCTTTGGCAACAGCGACCAAAGAAGGCGAAATCAAGATGCTCTATGAATGGAGTGGAGATTCTACAAGGCTTCTTTTCGTGAATAACACAAAGGGCACTGCTACCATTTCTCTATATCTCTCAGAAGGTTCGAACGGAAAAGGTTATTATGGATATATTCCTGTTCCTGTTCTTCAGAAAAACCAGAGCGCAGCTATTGCAGCCCCAAAACAAGGCTATTATTATGTTTTCGCCTGGATGGCTGAAGGAGATACCAAAAAGAGTATCCAGGGCAGTTTTGGCACCAACAACCCTGATAAACACGAGATCCACCTCTCCATGAATGGCGTTAAGGTTATTGGCCCCTAGTTTTTCAACAAAATTTCTATACAAAAAAGCCTCCGTATTGGGAGGTTTTTTTGATTCTTTCAGAGACTCTGATAGTTTCACGGTATAATTTCTACGTTGAAATTAGACTAGAGGGCACTTATTTTGACCGCAACACAGAAAGGACGCATTTTTATCTCTTATCGCAGAGCGGACAGCGCCGGTTATGCCGGGCGTATTTATGACCGCCTCGCTGCGCATTTTAGTGAAGATGCGATCTTCATGGATGTGGATGCCATCCCAGCAGGATTGGATTTTGCCGAAGTACTGGAAAATGAAGTGAAAGCCTGTGATGTGCTCGTTGCCTTAATGGGCAGACAATGGCTGAATATCAAAGATGTAGATGGGAAAAGACGCTTAGACAACCCTCAGGATTTTGTACGCATTGAGATTACAGCTGCTCTGCGGCGACGTATTCGCGTGATCCCCGTTTTATTTGACGGCACACCGATGCCCAGCTCAGCCGAACTGCCACATGGATTAAAAAGACTCGCACGCCGCAACGCCGTTTTTGTGCAGCATCACTCTTTTCATGCTGACGCAAATCGTTAATTAGACAGTTGGAGCTTGCCCTAATATCGGCTGAAGAATCAAGGGGTTTGAAGGCAAAAAAGCTAAAAGAAAAGGAAGCTCAAAAAGAAAAAGAAGCAAAAATCACAAGCTTACTTTCTCAAGTAGATGTAGCCTTTGAACTAAATGGGTGGGAACTCGCTAAAGAAAAATTGGATGCACTACTTGAATTAGTACCTGAACACCCCAAAGCACAGATACAACTAGAGATCGTAAGACAAAAAATAAACGAGACATCTGAAAGAAAAGTGGCAGAAGAAGCTGCTAAAAGAGAAGCGCAAGAGAAAAAAGAGCGTGAGGCAGTTGAAAGAGCAGTAAAAGAAAAAGAAGAAAAGGAAAAAGCCGAGCGCGAAGCTGCCGAAAAAGCAAGACTAGAAAAAGAAAAACAGGAGAGGTTAAAAAAGGAAGCTGAAAAACCGCTGCAAAATATACTTACGCAGAAAGAATACTTAGAAAAACCTGCTCCTTCAGAGATGCAGCACCATGCAAGGCCCACAACTACTCAACGCGAGAAAGTAAAAATAACAAAAAGAACACTCTCCTTGTGGGGAATAGGCGTTGTCATAGCCCTCTGCCTCATTGCGGCAGGGATTTGGGGAGCATCTATGCTGTCTGGAGACCCGACACTACCACCCAATACATCCACTGCAACAGATATTGCTCCTCTCGCAACAGATACGGCAACGATCGAAGCAACCCTATCCCCCACACCAACGAAAAAAACAGATACGGCAACACCAGACATCATTGTCACATACACCCCTGTACCTGCAAAATCGCTGGTGATTTCACCTGAGAATGCAAATCAAATTATGCAATTAGAAAACATAGATATTGCCTATTCTGTTTATGACATACAATTTTCCCCGTTAGAAGCCGACCTTGCTGTACTGACAAGCAAAAAAGAGCAAGCTGTAGAAATCTATGATATAGACACTCTTGAACAGAAACATGGCTTTGGCAAAACCGAATGCTCAATTATGGGATGTGGTGCTGTTATGGCTTTTTCAACGAATGCAGAAACAATTGCTATTGCCTCTAATGGTAATGTTCAACTTTGGAATATTGCAGACGAGTCTTTACTGCCAATAACATTTGAGGGGATGAATCATGTCTCGTATACTTCTCAGCTCCCTCGAGAAATAGATTTCTCGCCAGATGGGACTTGGTTAGCTACAAGTTTCGGTAGCAGAATTTACATTTGGGATATAAATCACAACGGGCGTTTATATTCAACTATTCCTACGGGAATATTCTCTATTGATATAGAGTTTTCACCAAATGGCTCACTGATCTCTTCAAGTGGAGAAGGATTATTTTCATGGGAAATTGGCGGTCTTACACCAGAGAAATTGGCAGAAATTTCTATTAGTGAATTTGCACTGTCTCCATCTGGGGACAAAGTAGCAATAGACACAGGATCGTTCAGTAACATAATAATTAGAATGTGGAACTTAGATAACCCAACAGACACAAAGGATTTAGAAGGACACACAGAGTATATTACCGACCTTGTATTTTCCCCTGATGGTAATATTTTAGCTTCTGCTTCTGCTGACAAAACTATTTTGTTATGGGACGTCAACAATGGACTATTGCTTGCAACCCTTGAAGGACATACCGAAGAGATCACGAGTGTGGCATTCTCACCCAACGGTGAACGAATCGTATCAGGATCATGGGATGGCACAGTGCGCATCTGGGGGATACAACCCTAAAACCAAAAGACATCCGATTTTTTTGAGAAAAATCGGATGTCTTCTTTTTCGCTCAATGTTTTCGCTTGTTTTTTCACTTTCGTCTTTTCTTCTTTTCCCCTGCATTCTTCTTCGCTTTTTTGCTCGTTTTTTTCTTCTTCGCAGGTTTCTCTGCTTTAGGCTCTTCCTCTTCTTCAACAAGCTCTTCTTCCTTCATTCCAAGTAATTCTTCCCACTTCGCCTGCATAGACTCCACCCCCACCCCATTCAATACTTCTGCAACTTTTGCCCACTCTTCCCCGCCTACAGTTCTGAAATCCAGGAAGACGTGGCGCTGATACGCACCTAGCTCAACGTAGAGTCCTTTTTCTTTTAGCTCAGCGATAGAGCGGACATATTCCAATCCTGTGACCAGATCACGGAAAATGACATAGCGATCTTCTTGCCCGACTAAATCCAAGCCTTCAACAAGGGATCGTTTGACAAGATACTCATCACCAACGGCTTTAATGGCGAAGGCTGTTGATTCTTTGATCCAGCCGCGGGTATCGGCATATTTATTATGGTAGACGATGAGTGCTTTTTCATCGCCGGCACGATTAGAGTAGGCAAAAACATCCTCGATGACTTGCCCGTGTTCATTGAAAAAGTGATAAAGTAGGAAGTTCTCCACATCCGCGAAGATGTATCGGCGATGGAGTAACGGAGCAATGACATCATCGTGATACTGTGCAAAACCGGTATCGGGCTTCTCGTCACGATAGGCACGGCGATATTCCATCCCGTATTTTTCGCTGTAGCCTTCGATTTGTCCGTGCCCGAACATTGGCAATCCCGGCAAGGTCGCCATAAGGGTGCAGACACCAAAGTATTTATCGGCTTTGCCAAATTGCTCGACAGCGGTCTCTTCATCAGGATTGTTCATGAAATTGACGTAGCGTTTCAGAATTTGGGGATCAAAAGTGATGGTGTTTTTTATTAACTGTCTATAACCGCCATTGTCTTCGTCACGGAGCATGTGCATAAAAGCAGAGTTGTAGACACGGTGCATCCCCAACGTGCGGACGAAATAACCTTCCATCATCCAGAAAGCTTCAGCGAGCAGGAGCGTATCGGGCACTTCGGTGGCGACGCGGTCTACGACTTCACGCCAAAATTCTTGCGGCACAGCCTGTTCAAACTCGGCACGTGAGATACCATACTCCGAGCGGGAGGGAATTGCCCCGCCACCGCCCGGCTCCGGATACCACAATCTTTGAATATGTTTCTTGGCAAGAGTCATCGCCGCATCAAAACGGATGACGGGGAATTGCCGCGCCACATTTAGAATAACCTGAATAACAGTTTCGCGCACATGTGGGTCGAGGAAATTCAGTTGAGCGGTGTCATTCCACGGCATGGATGTACCATCGTTGCCGTGATAGATATATTTTGTATCACCCGTGTGGTGGTCAACGCGCTTGAAAACGACGGCGGCATCTGAGTGATCGTAATAATGATCTTCGAGATAGATTCCTACACGGTCATCTTCGGAGAGATTTTCACTGTTGAAGGTATAGCCCGGATAAGGGGAATGATCGAGGGAAAGAAAGCGCTCGGGGTTTTCTACAACCCAGCGGGAATCAATGCCCATATGGTTAGGCACCATATCTGCTGCAAGGCGGATACCGCGCTGCCAGGCACGCCAACGCAAATTGTCGAGGGCTTCCTGCCCGCCTAAATCCCATGCAATCTGGTAATCATAAAGAGAATACGCTGAAGCAACTGCATCCGGATTGCCCATGCGCTGCTTCATATTGCGAGATGCGCGACTGCGTTCCCATAAGCCGATCAGCCAGAGACCACTAAAACCACGTTTTGCCAACAAATCCAGCTCTTCGTCGGGAATTTGGTCAAGGCTCGAAATATCGCGCTGATATTCTTTTGAGAGTTGATCAAGCCAAACATAGGCATTCTTTGCCAACAAAACGATCTGTGGCATCCAGTCTTTGTCGATGCTAAAGCGCTCATATTCTTCATATTCGCCAAAAAACTCTGGTACAGGGGGCGCAGAACCATCGCTGCCACCACTACTGGGTTCACGGATTGATTCTTCAGAGAGAAAATCCATGCCACGCAAGATCATATTGACATATTTGTCGCCCAAGAGTACACCCCAACGTTCGGCGACATATTTCAACTGACCCGATAAGGAATATGGAGAAGCCGCAATGGGCGCACGCAGGATGTGAAGCAGCGTTTCTTTCCCTGACCCAAAGCCTGGTTCGTAACCAAAGAAAGTTTCGAGCGTCCCCAACATCTCGGCGTAAACCGTATCGAGGAGCGGGGTATCATCAAATAAGTCTTGGTAATTTTCCAGCGCGGGGTTTTGGTTTTCAAGAGCGAGCAGAAGCATCTCTTCGAGCGTAATTGCTTGCGCTTCTCTCCCTTTGGAAGAAGAACTAGGGACCGGAAAATGCTCATCGAAGCGCAGCAGGCCTAAATCAAGTTCGCTTTCGCCGTGCTTGGCAGCGAGCCAATCGAGGGCGCGCATCATCATGCCAGGATTTTCCATCTCATACTGACGAATGAGAATATGCATCACTTCATCTAATAATCCCATTGCGTTAACATCACTCGCAGAGACTGTATCTCCACGCACCGCGCTCATTTTCTCTGCAAAGCGGCGTGCAGCTGCAAAATCGGCAAAGATCACATGTCCGTCAGTTGCAAAGAGAGATTGATCAAACTGATATTTTTGGCGGGAAGCTTTTGAGATATGGAATTGAAAAAGCATATTTTTTCCTAAGTAGGTAGATGAAAATCACTGCCTAATGATAACCGATTTCGAGTATACTTTCCTCTTGATGTCCTCATTAAATTCATCTTTCCCCCTTTTGATTTTTTTTATAGCAGAGGTGCTTTTTTATTTCGCCATCATCGCTATGGTTTTGCGGCGACGCGAAGGACAGAAACTGGCAGCCTATCTCACTGCTTTTTATGTCCTTATTGCACTTCTTGTGCAAAGCGGGCAGTTAGCCTGGCAGGCAAATTCACTTCCTGATTTATCTCCTTTCACAGTTGAAAAAACTCACTGGTACAGCTCTCTTGCACTCTCTTTTCTGTTCATTCTTATTCTCTTCGCATTTCTTGAAAAAGAGAAATTTGAGATATGGATAGCCATTGGCGTTTTTTGGACCATCGTTCTTGCTTTGCTCGCGCTCAATATTACGCAAATTCCTGAGATTCTCTGGACAAATGGCGTATGGATGATCCCGCGAGAAAGATTAGCCTTCGGCGTTATTAGTCTCGCTTGGCTTAATTTCACGCTTGGCTCTCTTTTTACTTTTCGTCGCGCTTATAAAAACACACGCCAACCCTTACATCGAAATCGCCTGAGTTATTGGCTGCCCATTTTGGTACTTCTTTTTAGCACAGATGCTCTCTTTATTAATTTTCTTCCCAATTGGGGGGCGCCACTTCGCCTGCTTGGCGCTGGGATGCTTGCCTTTGTTGTTGTTACCCACCACCTTCCTGATCTACAACAAATTACTCGCAGCGCGCTAATTTATCTTTCTACTACGCTGCTTGCCAGTCTCTTCTATTTGCTTGGCTTTAGTCTCGCGCAAAACCTACTCCCTACGGCTGTAGATAGCAATCCGCGTCTTGCAGGAACTGTAATAGCCCTTCTCCTGGCAACCATTTTCCGCCCCATGCTCAATTTTGTCGAAAGAATTGTAGATCAATGGATGGGCATAGAAAAAATAGACGCAAGTAAAACCATCAATGATTATAGCCAAAGCATCAGCAATATTCTCGATATGGAACGCCTTGCTAACGTTACAGTCAGTCTCATAATGGAAGCAATGGGTATCAAACGCGGGTTTCTCTTCCTCGTTGACA
>CAZOOX010000134.1:0-11069 GCA_964581545.1 uncultured Anaerolineaceae bacterium | reverse complement strand
GTTTCGTAATCATATGAATAGATTACAGCTTTCTCGATCTAAGCGAAAGTCCTAGTTTTAATAAAGATACAGCATCAAAGTTGAAATTATAAGCCAAAATAAAATCGAACTCTCCTCTTAGAAAGTCCGCTTTGCATTTATTTCATAATTCCATTGGTCTATGCTGCGAAAGCAGACAGATAGTGCCGCTTCATAAGATTTTGTCAAAGTTCAAGTGACATAATCATCAATAAGAGTTGACAGGGGGATGGGAGTATAGTAGACTGTTTTTATCGTGTTTGTCGCATTACAATGACCGTTTCATGAAATTTCCCATTGGGGAAGACGATTATCTTCAAACACAATTTTCTATAGTGTGAATAAGAATAAAAACCAAATCAAAAAATGGAGAATTAAATATGAAACGGATATTGATCATTTTGGGAATGCTTGCACTTACAGGATTGGCCTGCGGAGACCTTGATGAGTTTAGATATTTATTATGGGGTGATGCTTCGGATCCATATTATGAAGATGATCTAGTAGAAGATCCAGGATACTTCTACGTAACTTTGGCACCGTCTGTGGTACCGTCAGCAACTGTGGTACCGTCAGCAACTGCGACGCCAACGCCAACGTCTACTACTGCTCCTCAGCCAACCCAATGCGATTTCTTCAAAGGTGCGGAGTTTTCACATGTTTACGGGGAATTTCTGCCCGGCGCTCCCCTGGCCGTGAATATCAAAATGCCTGCAAGCGTTGCCTGGCAGGATCTGGACTACAAGATGAAGATCGGCGATGTGGAAGGCGAAGCCTGCGCACCGCTCGAAGGGAATAATACGCGTCTCTCCTGTAAGATCAAACTGCCATCTGCATATGTAGGTACTTATAAGCATCATCTTTCACTGCACCAGGATGGTTGTGAGGAGCCTATCTATACCAAAGGCCCACTATCCCTGCCTGTGCCCGAGCCCGCAGCCAAACCTACTTCAGAGAAGCCAGACGATGGTGGAGGTGGATCAAGCTCCTGCGATCCTTATGCCTATGATCAAATTGCTTGCGAGAGTGGAGGCGGCATCTGGGATATTACCTATAGTTCTTGTACTTGCCCCTGATACCTGAAGAAATACCAGATCAAATTAAGAGAAAAGATGACTCATCCTTGAAATTGGGGTGGGTCATCTTTTTTTAACTTAGACGTTCAGCCCCCCCTGCCCCTCGCTTCGCTGGGGCGTCCCCCCATTTTGTAAGCAAAATAGGGGGACAAATGAATAATGCGGACTTTCTGATAAGGAAGTCCGCATTATTCATTTTACTGTGATGCTTCTTCCAACAACATCAACGTCGCTTCAATGATCTGCGCCTGTTGAACGGAGCATTCAACAGTGGCGCGATGCTCTTCCGGCTTGATCTTGTACGAGCCAAATTGATGATGGTCCCCGCCTTCGATCTTGATGTATTCTGTATCCGCGGGGAGCAGGTGTTTGCGTTCGCCCACGCTCTCATCTGTGACGCCCTCTTCGCGTCCGCCATAAATTGACAGCACAGGAATATCAAGGGCAGAGATGTCAGAGTTATCTGCGGGGAAGGCTGCCCAAATTGCCAGCCCGGCGATATTTTCGGATTGTTCTGTGGTGTACATCGCAGCCGCTACACCGCCTACGGAATGCCCGCCGATGACCCAATGCTCGATCTCCGGATAATCTGCAATGATCTCGTCTGCAATATCAACATCAAATATTGCCATATTGATCGGCATCTCAGGCACGACGACGAGATAGCCCGCTTCGGCAAGGGGCTTCAGCAACGTAGCGTAGCCTTTTGGGTCAACGCGCCCACCCGGGTAAAAAATGAAGGCGGTTTTTATTTCAGCATCAACAGGTGTGAATATCAGCCAAGGCTCGTGAATGATCTCCACGTTTTCGTCGCTGATGAGCGCAGCTTCCGCTTCGGGAAGGGGCGGACGGGCATAGGTTGCCCAACTCACACCCCAAATGATTACGCCTGCAATAATGGATAGGATAATCCCCAAAAGAAGTTCTTTCTTTGAAATATTTTTCATGGTTTTATATCTTTCTTATCATCGTGATAGAGTCTTCGGTCTCGGAATAGAATTCAAATCCCTGCTGCTGATAGAGCTTTAGCGCGTAATTATCTTTAGCGACCATTAAACTCACACGCGGAACACCCTCCTTTTTGGCTTGCTCAACCAGCCCGGAAAGTAGTTTCGTCCCGATCCCTTTGCCGCGAAACTCCTCGTGGATACCGATCACGATCACTGGCACGTTATCGGCCATATAGCCGCGCATCTCGTCCTCCTCTGTCCAATAGCGGTACCAGGCCGCACCCACGGGTGTTCCGTTCAGTGTGGCGATCAGGGCTGTGTCGCCATCCCGTCCGCCCCAATCTGCCAAAGCTTTGGCCACCTCGGGTAATGAGAGCGTTTCTTCCAATGAGGGTCTTTTATCCACATTGCGCCAGAAGACGGCTTCGTAAAGAATATCCCTCATGAAGGGTAGGTCGTCGGGTTGTGATAGTCGTAGTTGGATATTCATGGGCAGGCTAATAACTTCGAGTTTCTACCAATTCATAGTGATTGCATTCCGGATCCCATCTTGTCAGCACTGTCTGGGCTGCATCTGGCACATAGGCTTTTTTGTAGTTCTCGCCCTGAAATGTGATCACATTGTCCAATGACTCAAAAGTGATAATGGTGACGAATTCCACTTCGTCTTCCAGTTCAATTCTCAAAATTTCAAACTTTTTATAGCCGGGAATCTTCTTTGTCTCTATGCCGGGAATTACTTCATTTTGAAGGATGTGCTGATATTTATCAGCATTTTCTTTTGTAGTCCAGCCATGCCATACTCTTTTAATCGTCATAGGAGATTCCTTTTTGAAATTTGTAGCGTGCTTAAATGATCAATACTGCTCATGGATCCACGAATCTTCTTTCGGGAAAAGCGCTTCAATGAACAAAGCACTCTCCCCTGAACCGGGGAAAATATCCGGGCGGATGTGGCGCAGCTCGCGCCAGTCGCGATGTCCCAATGCCAGCATGGGGAAAAGCTCAGGGCTGATGGTGAACGAGCCATCTGGGTCTCCATCCCCTTTGCGGATGGATTTTAATGCGCCCTGCTCCCAGACCAGATCCACCTTGCTTCTATAGAAATTTAGCCTGAATACTCCCGTATAGCCCTTGAAGGCACTCGCCCGAATCCGCTTTTCAAGGACGGGCGCAATGTGCTCCAAGAAGCGGATCACATTCGGGAACTTGACCTGCCAGGCATAGGGCTTGCCCTCCTTCGCACCCAGCGCAACGGCCATTTTCGCTGCGGCCGCTTCATTATGCAAATTCAAACGAATATAAGGCTTCTCTCGCTCCTCTGCCTTCTCTTTGCAGAAGGCAAAGAGTGCCTTCAACGCCGCGGTGCTGATTCCCTCGCTGACTTCGTTGACGATAAAACCCTCACCAAATCCCTCTGCGGGGATGCGGCAATAAAATTTATCATCGTCTGTTTCCATGATCCAGAATTCAGAGCCATATTCCGTTTTCTTGCTTTCTGCCAGCAAATAGCGCCACTTTGCTTTGCTGCGCACCGCCGAGAAAGAATAACGCGCCCGATAGCTCTCGTCCTCCTGCATCAGGAAAGGGATGTCTTCCAGCGTGGCAAGCCGAAAGGCGTAAGTCGCTTCGCTGGCCGGGATAATATGCAGAGGCAGATTGATATGATTCTCCAGAGGGAGGCTGTATCGGTAGCCAAACTGGTCATAAAAACCCGGGATACCCTGAATGACCGCCAGATCGAAACCCTCGTCGATGAGTACTCGGTCAAATTCCTGATTCAGGATACGCTGCAAGCCCCGCCCGCGATAATCAGCGTGAGTGCCCACAATCCCCATCTCGGCAACTTTCAACGGGATACCGTTAAACGCCCACTCCCAGGGGATGAGGGAAAAAGCGGCAATGATCTGGTCTTTAGCTTCATCTTCCAGAATGAACCAGTAGCGTTTTTCCATACCGGGAAAATGTTTGAAGATGATCTCGGCAAAGCCGCCTACATCCTCGGGGTGGAAGATATCGTTATAGAAAACTTTTAACTTTTCCGCATCCTGATCGGAATTTGCGCGTCTGATGCTAAATTCATTGTCCACTGGTGATTCTCTCCATTATTTTTGCGAAAGATATATACATTAGCCTGAGAAATTATACGCCAAAAGAAAAGCGGACTCTCTTCTCAGAAAGTCCGCTTAAAATCATTTCCGGAAATACTAACCCTCCGCAGGCGGCCCGGCTTTGCCATAATCCAGAATATCGCGGGCCCCTGTCCCGCCGGTGGGGAGCGAGACGATGCCTTCATCTTCCATTACGTCTATCAGGCGGGAAGCGCGCGTGTACCCAATTCGGAGCTTTCGCTGAAGCATGGAAACGGAAGCACGCCCTTGTCGGCGGACGAGATCGACAGCTTCATCATAAAGAGGATCAATGCTCTTGGCCTCGTTCATCTCATCCTCGAACATCTCCACTTGTTTGAGTGGTACGCCGTTGGGCAAACTGTGGCCCTGAGAGTCGGAATCTGCTTGAGGGCTGACATATCCAACAGTCTGCATTTTCCAGAACTCAACGAGACGGTCAGTTTCTATATCCGAGATGAAAACGCCTTGTAAACGAGCGGCAGAGGGGGCATCGGGGGCTTGGTAAAGCATGTCGCCACGACCGAGCAAACGCTCTGCGCCAGATTGATCGAGAATAACGCGGCTATCTGTGCCCGAGGCAACAGCAAAAGCGATCCGGGCGGGGAAATTGGCTTTGATCAAACCCGTAACCACATCTGTACTGGGACGTTGGGTGGCAAGGATCATATGGATGCCTGTTGCACGCGCCAACTGCGCCAAGCGAGTGATGGTACGCTCTGTTTCATCGGGCGCGATCATCATTAAGTCCGCTAATTCGTCGATCACGATCACGAGGAAGGGGAATTTTTTGCCGCCCTGAGATTCCATTCGCTCGTTGTAGTCGGCGATATTGCGCGCGCCGGTCTGCGAAAAGGCATGGTAGCGTTTATCCATTTCGCGGGTCATCCATTGCAGGGCACCGACGACTCGTTCTGTTTCTACAACAACGGGTGAGAGCAAATGCGGGATGCCGTTATAGCCTGTTAATTCAACACGTTTGGGGTCTACCAAAACGAGACGCAGATCATCGGGCGTATTGTGCAAAAGCATTGAGGTTAGAATGGAATTCACACAAACCGATTTACCCGACCCTGTTGTGCCCGCGATCAGGAGATGCGGCATTACGGTCAAATCTGCTACTTGGGGATGCCCCGCCACATTGCGACCAAGCGCAAAGCCGAGCGGCAGCTTTTTGTCCTGAAAAACATCGCTTTCGAGAATATCGCGCAAGGCGACCATCGTCATTTCTTCGTTTGGCACTTCAATGCCGATATATCCCTTGCCCGGCACAGGCGCTTCAATACGAATACGGGATGCGGATAATGCGAGAGCCAGATCGTCTGACAAAGCTGTAATTTTGTTCACCCGAACGCGCGTTTTCCCCTTTCGCGTTTGAATGAAACTTGGTTCCACACCAAATTGCGTGATCGTCGGCCCTCGATTTATTTCCACTACATCTACTGGCGCACCAAAAGATTCGAGGGTGTCTTCTATTAGTCTTGCACGTCTTTCTACAAATTCTTCGTTCATCGTTGGGGTAAATCCGGGATCAAGGATCTCGGCAATGGGCGGTAAAAACCATTCGATAGTTTCTTCGCTTGAAACACCGATCTGCACCTGTGGCGCGGATTCTCCTTCCCCGTTTTCGTTGGTATATCCATTCATTTGAACGGCTGGCATCTCTTTTTCTGGTCTTCTGGCTTTGATGATCTCTTCGATGCGTTCCTTCCAAACTTGGTAGATGATTACAAGAGGTGCTGTGATGCGCTCAACAAACTCACTGATCGAAAGGTCTAGTGTCATCGACAAGGCTATTAGCAGCCATGCCAAAAGCACTATTGTCGCACCCGGTATCCCCAAATTAAGCAGGAAGAAACGCATAAATAATGCGCCCCAATATCCCCCGCCAATTGCCCCATCTACAAAAGCGACCTTATGCCCGGGGTCGCTTGTAAATATCTGGAAAAATGTCAAAAGCCAAAAGAAAAAGAGAAAAATTCCCGTAACGCGCTCGATGGAAATATGCGGAACACTCTCTTGATTACGAATGATCAACCAAACCCCTACGATCATTAAAGCAGCAGGAAAAAGCCAACGCCCCCATCCAAAAGAGCGGGTCAAAAATATGACCCATAAGTCGGTAGCCGGGCTTCGAGCAACAGAGCCAAGAATGAGAAAGGTAAAAAGACCCAACAAAGCCAGGACTATCCCGGCCAGATCAAGGCGGCGGTTAATAGACATTCTTTGCCAAAAATTAAGTTGCGCGGTTTCTTTTTTAGGAGGTGTTTTTTTCTTTGCCATGATTTTAGACTATAGACATCAGACCTAAACTTCAGATACAAAAGTATAGCACGAATGGTCTAAAAAAATATCTTTTGAAACAAGAATGTATCTACTCGAAAGGGCATAGAAACTGGCTTCTTCTTTAACTGATGTTACGCACTTTCTCTATGAAGCCCGGCATTTCGCCCCCTGCCCCTCGCTACGCGGGGCGTCCCCCATTTTGCAAGCAAAATAGGGGACAGGAGAGTAATTTGTCTGTAGAAAAGAATAAAATTTCATCTTTCTCCCCTAAATTCCATGCTTTTGGAATTTGGGGGAGATACCCCTTTGGGGCACTTTGTCCGTAGGACAGAGGGGGTGAAAACGAACGCTAATAT
Organism: uncultured Anaerolineaceae bacterium; assembly: GCA_964581545.1. Lineage (GTDB taxonomy): Bacteria > Chloroflexota > Anaerolineae > Anaerolineales > Villigracilaceae > Desulfolinea. The sequence continues at coordinate 4,254 of CAZOOX010000134.1, read as the reverse complement.
CATTTCTGCGTTTAAATTGCACCACTCCCCCTACTCTTCGAATTTATCCTTATTGTAAATAATTACCCGATGCGGGAAGGGGATTTCGATGCCAGCATTGTTCAGGCTTGTATAAAGAGCGGTGTTTACTTTATCGAACATGCGGCGCGTATCGGTATAAGATTCGAGCCACCAGCGAACACGGAAAATAAGCGCAGAATCGCCAAATTCCAGAAAAAGAGCCTCGACAGGATAATTGCTAAGGACACCCTCAACTTTTTCAACGGCCTTGACCATTACTTCGCGGGCCTTCTCTATATCTGAGCCATAAGCGATCCCGACCCGAATTTGAATGCGATATTCTGAGTTGGGATAAGAATGATTAACGATCAGGCTTTTGCCAATCACAGAATTTGGCAGAATGACCATCCGATTATCACGGGTGCGAATGCGCGTACTGCGCAAGCCAATATCCACTACATCCCCCCATGTGCCCAAATCTTGCACTTCAATGCGATCCCCGATCCTGAAAGGGCGGTCGAACATGATCACAAAACCGTTGATCGTATCTGCCAAGGTTGCTTGAGCAGCGAGGGCGATCGCCAGAGAACCAATACCCAAAGTGGCAACAAAGCCACCAACTTCAATATTGAAATAATCAAGGAAAATGATCGTAACAATGATCACAAGGATGATAAGCAGCAGGCGGCGAAAGAAGGGCATCAGTTGCTCGCCAAGTTCTATCTCTTTGGTTGCTGCCAATTGAGCCTCGTACCATTTCGCAAGATCAGAGATCAGTCGCCACGCCAGCACAGAGAATATCAACCAAAATAAGACAAAATAGAAAGCGTTCAGGTCAAAATCGACTTTGTCAAAGATAAAATCCAAACGGTTGAGCGAAAACTTGAAAGCATAGACCAGCGTGAGCCAGTAAAAGGGCGGCGCAACCGCTTCCAGCAGGGCATCATCGAAAGTGGTTTTAGTATGACGTGTAAAACGACGAATGATGCGCCTGAAGATAAATTTTATGACCCAGCGTCCGAGAATAGCGATGGACAAAAAGATAAGCAGGGAAATACCAATATCTATCCATTCTTCTTGTGTAAGTGTTGACCAGTTCAATTTTTTAACTCCTTCATTGCCGCACTTTTCTCAGCTTCAGACAGAAAAGAAGCCTCTACAGCAAAGTGATTACAAATTTCGATTTCTTTCAAACTCATACCCAAAACTTCGTGGGCGATACGATATTCGTTATTCAGGTTGGTCTCCAAAATTTCGGGGTCGTCAGAGTTGATGGTGACACGCACGCCCAAATCAAAGAGTTTTCTTAGCGGATGTGATTCAATCGTCGGGACAGAATTTGTCAGATAATTGCTCCACGGATTGACCTCCAGCGTGATCCCATTTTCGATCACCATCTCGACTGCTTTCATATCTTCAATAATGTGGATGCCGTGCCCGATCCGCTCTGGACCCATGGCTTGGATCGTTTCTATCACCGCTGACGCGGGTGTATCCTCGCCCGAATGGATCGTGATTCCCAGCCCCGCATCTTTGGCGCGTAGCACAGGACCGACAAATTCACTGATCGGATACTGCGTTTCGCTATCTGCCAGATCGATACCATGAATTACATCCTTATGACGGATCGCCCAATCAACGGTCTTTTCACAAGATTCGGCGCCCATGTTGCGGGATGTGATCGCGATCAGGCCAATTGCCATTCCAAATTGCTTTTCGGCTTTGGCTTTGGCGCGCAGAAGGCCATCGAGAGCCGCGTCCCAATCCACATCATGGCTGCTAAAAGCCCAATCTGGCGAGAAACGCACTTCGAGTAGTTTAACATTTTGCCAGGCAGAGTCTTCGAAGAATTCCCACGCGATCCGCTCAAAAGCCTGTGGAGATGCAATGCTTTTTTGGGCAATGTTGAAAGCCTCCAGCACAGCGTCCAGACTCTCCCATTGGTCGTAAACTTTGACGTGTGGGTTCAGCCCCTCAACATCGTAGGCAGGTAAATCCAGATTATGTTCTTTGGCTATGTCGATGATCGTGCTTGTGCGAATAGCTCCCTCGAGATGAACGTGGATCTCGGTTTTGGAAATATCATTATATTTAGAGTCGAAGTTTTTCATACTAACCTGCTCTACCCCATAAGAAAATAAAAAGCTACGCCAGCACCGCAGACAAGCAAGCTGACCAAAGCCACCAAGATAATTGCCAAGCGCGAACCGCCCCTATCTTCCTGAATGGCAGATTTTTGTTGAATGAGCGGTTTCGATGCACGAAGCTCGGCATCGTCCCAAACGGGCATTGCGGTTGGATGCGGGGCATGGATGCCGCCATCGAGATTGGGCATCTCTTTGATAATGCCCATCTTTTGGAGTATGCTCATGCCCTTCTCTAGTTTGAGACGTTGCTCTTGCGTCAAATTCTTAAAACCGCCAACTTGTTTCCCGTCCACGACAAAATCGGTGCTAGCAATCGCTTCGACGATATTGCTGACTACGTCTCCCTGAAAAATATCAGGGATACCGTCCTGATTCTCGTCCTTGAAGTGCCCCATTATTTGCTCATAGGCTTGTCGCTCAGATGCAGGCATTTCGGCGAGATCGTTGTAAACTTTTCCGTTAAAAGTGATCTGAGGCATGGGGGGCTCCTTTTTGAACACAGAGAAACACAGACTGTACGAATTTTGAATAAGTTTATCTTACAGGGTTTCTCTAAAAAAGACAAATGGGCGTGAACTTCCAGAAAACGATAGGAGAAAACATAATTTACGAGAGTTTCTGACATGATTTGGCAGGCTTTGTAATTTTTTACTCCTACACTTAGCGAAAAAATTCTACTACGCTAAGGAAGAAGTATGAAAGTTAAAATGATCTTGCCAGCGCTTACAGAAGCAAAAAGCCCTTTTTGGAGACCAATTAAATATTCTCTCTTTCCTCCGTTGGGACTGGCAACATTAGCGTCTTATGTTAAAGATACCGATGATATCAAATTGGTTGACGAACATGTAGAGACATTATCTATGGATGACGAACCTGACTTGGTCGTGATTCAGGTCTATATCACTTCTGCTTATCGAGCCTATGAGATTGCTGAAATTTATCGAGCCAAGGGAACGTATGTCTGTCTGGGAGGATTGCATGTCACTTCTCTGCCCGAAGAAGCTGCGCTACATGCTTTCTTGGACCAGGAGAAGATATTTGGCAGAAATTCCTGGATGATTACAGAAATGGGCATCCACAAAAACTGTATCGTTCAGAAACCCGAACCCTGATGAATGCGCCTTTTCCCCGAAGAGATTTGATCAAAAATAATCTTTATCTTGTGCCAAACTCCATAGTGGTATCAAGAGGTTGTCCACATCGATGTGATTTTTGCTATAAGGAGGCCTTTTATAAGGGAGGGAAATCATTTTATACTTTGGCCGTTGATCGCGCACTCGCTGAAATTGATTCGTTAAAAGGAAAGCACCTTTATTTTTTAGACGATCACTTTTTTGGAGATCATCGTTTCGTGAGCGAATTAGTTGAAGGGATGCGCGGAATGGGGCGAGTGTGGCAAGCAGCCGGGACTATCCAATCGGTGCTGGAACCAGATTTGATTGAGAAGGCTGTTGATGTTGGTTTGCGCAGTTTGTTCATCGGGTTTGAGACGCTTGATCACCAAAATCTGAAACTACAAAACAAACATCAAAACCTAGACCATAACTATACAAAAGCAATTCAACGCTTGCACGAACTTGGTGTAATGATCAACGGCAGCTTTGTCTTTGGTATGGATAATGACGATCTTTCAGTTTTTGATAGAACTGTTGAATGGGCTGTCCAGCAAGGAATAGAAACAGCGACTTTTCATATTTTGACACCGTATCCTGGCACCGTTTTATACGAGCGCATGAAGAAGGATGACCGTATACTAACATCCAATTGGGATTTGTACGATACACGCCATACTGTCTTTTCTCCCGCACACATGTCCCCCGAAACACTTGAAAAAGGCTATTGGCGTTCCTACCGAGAATTTTATAAATGGAGCAATATCTTTAGAGCAGGGTCTGCCCAGAGGCATCCATTAAAAACATTCAGGCACATCGCGTATGCTGGAGGGTGGAAGAAATTTGAACCCCTGTGGGGTTGGGTCATCCGAGCAAAACGAGTAACCAATTTTCTGCCATTACTTGAAACGGTTTTGAGCGGGTTTGGATCTGTTTCTTCCTAATGGACAAAACATTTAGAATTCGTATAATAAGTGCATGGCAAAGCGTAAATT
>CAZOOX010000133.1:0-11083 GCA_964581545.1 uncultured Anaerolineaceae bacterium | reverse complement strand
AACTCTACTACAAGAAACCCCGTTTATTCATCTTTTTTTGGCGAAGGTATTGAAGCAAACCACGCAGTTGTGGACACTAGCTGAAGATGCAAATGAATATGAAAGGACGCATAATTTGTTCAGTGGAAGATTGAAATCGGTACTCAATAACGAGAAAATCTCTTCATCCCTGAGAGAAAAAACAGCATTTTCCCTTGGTGGCGAAGAAAGTGTTTTTGCGTTGCATGATCCATGCGATATACGCAAACCCTATGCAAAAAAACTAGAGAATATAGGGCGAGTACGAGATTTGGATGGAAATATGATAAATGGCTACAGCACTTTTGGAACCATTTGTCTTTCTTCGGATGGTCAAGAACTACATTTCAGTGATATTAGTGTTTTCAGTAATGGCGATAAAGAGCATTATGTCCTTCAAACAGAGTTAGATGCTGTCCTCAAAAAACAAGCAATATCTAAAAAAGGGAAAAAGTAGATCCTTACACAAAACGTGAGAAAGAGATTGTCGAATTGCTAGAAAAAGAAGAGTATGTGAATTTGCGGCGTGTGGTTCATACTCAACTGAAAAGAGTTAGGGCAATCGCATGAAAATAATTAGATTAGGACTTACGCAAGACACATTTGAACGGTAGGCGACTTGAGCTGCTGTCGTAAGTAGTCGTCCAATAGGTCATGCTAGACACGATAAAGGGTTCGGTTGGTTTCAACGGCAACTTCTTTGAGACGCAGCCAAACAAGAATGGCGCAGCCAATATGGTTTCTGACAATACGGGCTTTTCGGCATTGATTTCCTTCAATCCCGGTCAACTGCTTGGTTTCGCGGTGAAATTGCTCAACTTTCCAGCGGAAGTTACACACATCTTGTACAACTTCTACATTGTCTTGCGCTATTTGGTTGGTAACGATATAGTCCGTGCGCTTTGTAGAAAGCACTACCCGGAAAACTTTCACCTTGTGGTTAGCAGGAAACCCTTTGATTTTGATCATCTTGCCGTGTTGCTGTTCTTCTTCCGTCCAGGTCAGACTGTCAACCCGCTGGTCGGGATTTGAGCCACCGGAATCATCCACTTGCCGATTGTCTTTGAGCGGACAGTAGTAAATTTTGCCGAACTTTTCAATCTGAAGCATGATGTCTTTGCTTGCATATCAGGTATCCATCAATACAGCCCAAAACTCAAGTTCTTTTTGATAGATGCCATTCCGCAGCATATCCTGAACGTGGTCTAGCTTCGTTTTGCCATCACCCTCTGGGTCATAAATGCGGTAGTCAATGATCCAAAATTGGGCGAGTTGTGGGGTGACATACACACAAGTCACTACGCCAATTCCTTTGATGATACCGTGCGCATTCCCGCTATACTGTCTTCTTACCACTTCGATCTTGCGGGAAAAGTGCTTGTCAAGTACGGTGTCATCAAAAACCAGAAATCCGTATGGTGTTTGTTTTACCTGGTCTTTTACATTTTCCCAGACCAACCTGGGACGAATTTCATCTCCGGCCAGATACCGGTTTGCCATATCGTGGCTGAACTTTTCGCTATGCTCAGCATAGTTTGTCAGTGTGTAATTGATTTGACTCACCAGCAAATATTGGCAATAATCTAATCGGGTTACGCGTTCTTTTCTTGGGCTCATCCCATTACAATAATGGCTTTGTCCTCTATCGTCTATCTCTCAGTTTTGCGTAAGTCCTGGCTGTCTCTGTTATCCTTCACTTTGGAGGATGACAAATGAAAAAAACAGCGTAAAGCGCAATAGAAATGCACTTTGGGAGAGTCAAAGACCCTCGGATGGAAGGCAAAACAGACCACAAGCTGATAGAAATCATAACCATAGCGATTTGTGCGGTCATCTGTGGCGCAGAAGGTTGGTCAGATGTTGAGAATTTCGGAAAAAGGAAGTTGCTTTGGCTAAAAACTTTTCTGGAATTAGAGCATGGCATTCCTTCTCACGACACATTTGGACGTGTTTTTGCTCTGCTTGATCCAATCGAGTTTCAAAGCAGTTTCCAAAGCTGGGTACAGCATATTGTTACGCTGACAAAAGGAAAAGTTGTAGCACTGGACGGAAAGCAATTGCGTAGCTCAAAAGATGGGTATCTTGGCAAACGTGCTATATACATGCTCAGTGCTTGGGCAGAAGCAAATGAGCTTGTTCTTGGTCAACGCAAGGTAGATGAAAAGAGCAATGAAATCACAGCGATCCCGGAATTGCTCAAGATATTGAGCATAGCTGGTTGCATAATCACCATAGATGCGATGGGAACGCAAAAGAAGATCGCAAAAACAATCATAAATGAAGGGGCAGATTATCTTTTGGGTGTAAAGAAAAATCAAGGACAACTCTACGAAGATATTTCTTGGCTTTTTGAGTATGATCAAAAAAATGATTTCAAGGGTGCCGCCTATGATTATGCAAAAACAACGAATAAAGGACATGGGCGCATAGATGTACGAGAATGATGGTGTATTTCAGACCTTGAATACATCCAGAGCTTGAAAGATGCTGCTAAATGGAAAGGGTTGCGCAGTATTGTTATGGTCGTAGCAAAGCCGATTACTGAGAAAAAGACTACGATAAAGACAAGATATTACATCTCCAGCTTGCCAAGCAATGCTGAACATCTATTGAAAGTTGCTCGACGACACTGGAGTATTGAAAATGAGCTTCATTGGGTTTTGGATGTCCAAATGAAAGAAGATCAGAGCCGCGTTCGGCAGGGACATGCCCCTGAAAACTTGGCTGTACTGCGACACATCGCGCTAAACCTACTCAAGCAAGAAAAAACCGCCAGAGGTGGCATTCACGCCAAACAATTACAAGCCGCATGGAGCGAAGAATACTTGCTCAAGGTGCTCTCTCCTTGAACTTCATGCGATTGCCCTAGATCCAATTATAAAATCCCACTACGTGTTGCGGTTGCAACAGCTGCTGCACGTGAGTCAACGTTCAGCTTCTGAAAAATATGGCTGAGGTGCGCTTTAACCGTGCGCTCGGTGATATTCAGTTGATAGGCGATTTCTTTATTGCGCGCACCTTCTGCGACCATTTGCAAGACTTCCAGTTCTCGGTCTGTGAGGGGGCTTTCAACGGGTGTCTTCTGCGTGGGCTTTTCGTCTTGTGCGTTGAGTACCTGCTGCAAGATTTCGGGGCTGAGCAGGGTTTGTCCGCTTGCGGCGGCGCGGATAGTATCGACCAAGGTCTCTCGATCTGAATCTTTGAGCAGGTAGCCACGGGCGCCAGCTTTGAGACCGCGTAGCATCAGATCATCTTCTTTGTAGGTTGTCAAGATAACGATAGCAAGCCCGGGGTGAGAGCGTCTTAGCGATTCGATGGCGGTAATGCCGTCCATAACGGGCATTTGTAAATCCATCAGTACTACGTCAGGATTCAGGGCATCCACCTGAGCCAATCCTTCTTGCCCATTGACAGCTTCACCGACCAACTCAATCTCGGAAACGGTGTCAAATATCAGGCGCAGACCTTCACGAATGATAAGGTGATCGTCAACGATCAGTACGCGGATTGGATTATTCATATTTGCCTAAGGGGAAAGTGAATTCAATGGTCGTCCCTGCTTCGGGAGTGCTGGTGAGCGTGTATGCGCTGTTCGTGAGTTGGGCGCGTTCTTGTAAGCCCTGCAAGCCAAAATGACCATGGGACGGGATGTTTTGCGGGTCAAAACCGATGCCGTTATCTTCTATGTGGAGCTCTAGCTTCTCTTTTTGCTGCATAACCGAAACACGGGCAATATCAGCTTGAGCGTGCTTCTGAATATTGGTCAGCCCTTCATATAAGACACGCCGTGCGTGATGTTGGATATGCTGCGGGAGCGGGATTTCAAGATTTAGCTGCAAATTCAGATCAAATTTCGTCTTGGATGCTGCGCTGAATTGCTCGACCATCTTCTCTATTGTTTGCTGAAAATCAACTTCGTCGTTGCGTAGGTCTTCGATCGCTGCGCGGGATTCTTTGAGCGTGTTGCGGGCGCGCTCGGTTGCCTGCGCAAGAACGGCTTTTGCTTGCGGGTGATTTTCTTGCTCCTGATGAGCCTTGATCGCTTCGAGTTGCAAGACCAACCCCGCAACACCTTGCGCGAGCGTATCGTGGAGTTCGCGCGCCATCCGTTCGCGTTCGGCTTGTAAGGTTAGGGTTTCGTTGTGGGCGGCGTAGGCAGCCAGTTTGGCGTTAGCACTCTCTAATGTTTCGGCAAGTTCTTCAGCTTTTTGACGCTCCTTGAGTTGCAGATTGAAAACGTACATGATCAGGATGATGAAGCTGCCATTGAGCAACAGTTGTGATAAATGCACCCAAACCAGATCGTACTCGACCATGAGCATAAAGCCCCCGATCAAGACGCCTGCATAGAAAAGACCTAAAAAGAAGGTGCGACGTGTATTTCCCCAAACGCCGAAGGCTTCAGCAATAATGGTAATAATGGCTGAACCAAAAAAGCTGACGCCATCATGCCCCTCAGGCGGGTAGGGCAGCAAGGTGATTCCCAAAATCAATACCGTTTGTATGGCATAGTAAAAAACCCACCAGCGAGTAGTGTAATAGCGTTTCAGATTCAGCCAATAGAATCCGATGTGCAGAGCAGCCAGCAGAAATGTCAAAATTGCATAGAAAGCTTGCCCGTCTCGCCAAAAGCTCAGAAAGCCGACAACGCCAAAGCTGCCGATCAGAACGGTGATAAAACCATAAAAGGGCAGCCCGACAAATTTCTCTTTTCGTTCGATCATGTCTTGCATAGTTTATCCCTTCATCCCACTCAAATACCGCAAAACGCGGATCCGCTTCACGCCCCATTCATAGAGCACCATAATGATGACAAACGATGTCGCTGCCAAAAACAGATATTTGGGAAAAACTGCCAGTTGCCAATCTCGGATCAGATAGCCCAAGGCTACGATCACTGTCTGGTGCAGGATATAAAAAGGCAGCACGGCCTCGTTCGCATATCTCAGGAAAGCATTGTTGTGATTGAGATAATGGCTGGCAAAACCGAGAAAAGTTAGCAACCAAGCCCAGGCATTTGCTACTCGTACCACTAAAAACTCGGGGCGGCTTTCTGCAACCCCCAATTCAACGACCAAAATATAGCCCAAGAAGACGGTCACCAAGCTCAATGCAAGAGAGATTCCACGCACTTTCTGGATTACCGTACGATAACGGCCATCCGTTGCCAGCAGGTATCCGCCTATGAAAAAAAGCAAATAGGTGAGCGGACTCCAGCCACCAAAGGCGCGTATGCCGATGCTATCGGGAAAATAGCTGACGAAGAGTTCCATTAAAAACAGGGGAATGATAAGCAGATAAACACCCCAGGATTTTGCACCAATATCAGCCAAATGCACAGTAAAAGATGTGGCGCGATTGAATGCCTGAAACAAGGGCAACGCCAGCACTGAAAAGATGAATAAGATCAGCAAATACCACAAATGCAAACCCATCCAGGCAAAGTTGCCACCAAAGGCGTACCAGCCATCAAAATAATGGGGAATAAACGCCCAAAATGAGCCAGTGAACTGACCAAGCGTTAGATTCTCAATGTAGACCTGAAAGATAATGTGGCTAAAGATGCCCACCATTAGCGGAACGAGCAGCCGCTGAACGCGCTCGCCTAAAAAGATCGTTCCCGTCCGTTTTTTCAGCGCATAATAACTCGCAAAAGCAGAAAGTACAAAAAAGAGCGGCATGATGAACTGGCTCAAAATTCCCACAAAAACCGACATGCCAAAGCTGAGTTCAAAGTTTTTTGCATGCCAAGACATCTCATCAAAAAAACGGGCATTGTGAAAAAGGAAAATGGTCAACATCCCCAAGACACGAAGCCAGTCGATATCGTAATAACGTTTACTTTCGTTCATATTATGCACTCCTGATATTTCATCACCGCTCACCAAGCCCGCCCCAATATAGATGTCAGGGCTATAAAGCGGTGCCGCATCAATGCGGCCAGCCCGATGAATCGGACGCTGTTTCGTAGCACGGCGAATTCATCGCCGTGCGGGCATCGTCAAACACAATCTCTTTCTTTATCAGACCACCCCGATATGAATATCGGGGCTACAGAACAGCGCCGAATAAATTCGGCTTATTCATACGAGAGCATCTCCCCTCGCCATTCATCATCATCCAGAAGATAGAAAGCATCTGATTCTCTTATCATCTGAACACCTTCACCCGTCGTACGCTCCAAAACGGGAATATATGTTCCTTCAGCATGATGCGCCTTTTGCTTCTCAACATATTGGATATAGTTCGGAAGTCGCTTTTTATCAAAAGAGAAGGCTGCGTATTCGTCCTGCCAAAAGAATGGTGCCGAGGGATGCCCTGATTTATTCTTCTCTGAATACCCCGTAGCTTGCTACGAGGGTTCCGAGCATTAAGAAAAATCTGTACCCGTAGGGGCAAAATTCCGTAATACCCCGTCCGCTTGCGGCGGGGATAGGAATTTTGAAGATTTTTCAAATTTATTAAATTTGGTTGATGCCACACCTTTAATCTGCCCTACAAATTTGGCAATGGCTATCTTCGGCGGAACAGCAACAACCATGTGTACATGATCTAACCATCCATTCAATGCAAAAACAACGCCACCCAACCCTATTGCCTTTGTTCGCAAAAAAACATAAATCACAGGCTCAACATCAGGCGTCAAAATCGACTCTCTTTTCTTCGTCGCCCAAACCAAATGATAAAAAAGCTGCCAATAAGGCATGGTAATTCCTCCTGTTATAAAACTTTTAGCCCGATTCATCGGGCGCTGTTCTGTAGCACGGTGACTTCATCACCGTGCGGGCATCGCCAACGTATAACATCGCCCTGCACCAAACCGCCCCGAGATAAATCTCAGAGCTACAAAACAGCGCTGGACAAATCCAGCTAGCCCGACTCTTCGCGCGCCATTTCGTTGCACGGCAATTTCATCGCCATACAACACCCTGATTGTACTTCAATCACCCATCACAGATATTGTACTTAAGGACAATGTCCACTCTCGCCCCACAAGTACGATGCGCCCCAGCCCAAAAAGAAATACACTGTTGGAGAAATTCAAAACAACCTATTTGGAGAACTTATGAACACCCAACAGAAAAACACCCGTTTCATCTACCTCGCCATCTTCGCCGTCCTAACCTTCTTCGTCGGCGGGCGCTGGAACTTCCCCCTCGCCGCCTGGCTAGCCCCCATCTTCTCCATCCGCTTCTATCGCCATAGCGAAAAAGGCGGTCGTGCCTACCTTTGGCTCTGGCTGGCAATGGCAGTCCCCATCATCCTCGGATGGAAAGGTGCAACAGCCCTGAGCCTTATGCACCCCGTTGCCGAAATCGCCTTTTTTGCCCTCCTCACCCCCATCACGCTCATCCCCCACGCCGTAGATCGCTTCTACTATCGCCGCTGGGGAAACCCCTTCTGGCTCAGCCTCGTCTACCCCATCGCCGCCGCTGCAATGGACTTCTTCTCCTCATCAGGCAGCCCCTTCGGCACCTTCGGCGCAGGCGCATACTCCCAAGTCGGCGTCAGCGCCCTCATGCAAACCGCCGCTATCGTTGGCCTTTGGGGAATTCCCTTCATTGTCGGATGGTTCGCCAGCTTCATCAACTATGCTTGGGAAAATGATTTTCGTTGGACGAAAATCCGCATCGGGACGTGGATTTATGCCGGGTTGCTGATCTTGATCTTCAGCTTCGGCCTCAGCAGGATACTCTCCGCCCCCGCACCCAAACAGGATGTCCTTATCGCAGGCTTCTCCCTCCCCGAAGAAGAACTCATGTCCATGATGGAGCTCTGGCAGCAAGGTGAAGAGACCCAATTCCGCGCATCCATCGAAGAGCTGCACAATGCCCAACTCGGCCAAGTCCGCAAAATGGCGCAAGATGGCGCCCAGATCGTCGTTCTTCAGGAAGGCGCAGGGATGGGCTTCCCCGAGCAAGTGGACGTCCTGCTCGAAAAAGCCGCCATAGTCGCCAAAGAAGAGAATATCTATCTTGTCCTGCCAACGGTTGCCTTTGATCCCACAGGCGCAGAGCCCGCTCACAACGTCGTCCGCATTATTGACCCCACAGGTGAGATCGTCCTCGAGCACTACAAATATGGCGGCACGCAATTCGAAGGCTCGGTGGCCGGTGACGGAGAAATTCAAACCGTGGATACCCCCTACGGCACCCTCAGCGCCATCATCTGCTGGGACGCTGACTTCCCGCTCAACGTCAAAGCCGCTGGCGAAAAAGGCGTAGACCTGCTCTTCGTCCCCTCCAATGACTGGTATGAAGTACGCGACATCCACGCAGGCATGGCAAGCTTCCGCGCCGTCGAAAACGGGATGAGCATCTTCCGCCAAACAGGTGCAGGCGTCTCCAGCGTTGTTGACGCTCGCGGGCGCATCGTCAACCGCATCGACATCTTCGAAGAAGAGAAAGCGGGTAGGTGGGGCGGCGAGCAAATGGTCATAGCGCCCGTTGGCTCTGTCGAAACCCTTTACTCCAAACTAGGCGATGCCTTCGGACAAGTGATGCAAATTGCATTGCTCCTACTGATCGCTTTTGCCTGGCTAAAACGAAATAAGTAATGTGCCTTGCATGAAAAATGAAAATGCCCGACACCGCTGCGTGTAGGGCATTTCTGTTTCTTTCAAGTCTTTAAATGTTCACGGTATCGATCTATGATTCAAAAAGCGGGCAACATCATTATTTGCAGGTCTTTCAAATAGCGTTTTAGCTTCGCCAATTTGTTGCAGTCGATTTTCTATCACAATAGCCATACGATCTGCGAGCTGAGCTGCCTCGGGCAAATCGTGCGTTACAAAAAGGGTTGTGGTCGAGGTCTCTTTGAGTAACGCTCCCAGATCATCTAATATGCTTGAGCGTGTGGGAGGGTCAAGCGAGGAAAATGGCTCATCCAGCAATAATAGCTCCGGCTCTAAAACCAATGCCCGCGCCAAACTAACACGCTGGGCTTCACCACCAGATAACTGACTTGCCCGCCGTTTGGAAAGATGGCTGATCCCAAGCCTTTCTAGCCAAAGGGGAACTTTTTGGTGAATTTCATTTTTTGGAATACCGCGAAAACGTAAGCCAGATGCGACATTTTCAAAGACAGAAGTATCAAATAAAAGCGGATCCTGCATTACAAGCGCGATTCTGCGCCTGTACGTCGTATCGGACTCTTTTTGGGCTTGATAGCCATTAAAGGAAATTTCTCTTGTCTCAGGACTTAGTAGTCGTGCCAGAGTAAGCAAGAGCGTACTTTTCCCCGCCCCGTTGGGACCAACCACAGCCAAGACTTCACCATGTTGAATATCTAATTTCTCTACACGCAACACGTTTTTTTCACCGCGCTTAACAAGAAGATCATTGATGCAAATAAGACTCTTGGTCATCTCTTTGCGCCCCGCTGTTGTATCCATGTGAGTGCCCAGTTAACTAAAAAAGTGATCGTTAATAGAAGTATGCCCAGTGCAATAGCGATGTCGAAATTGCCTTTGCCTGTCTCCAGCACAATGGCTGTTGTCAACACGCGTGTTTGGTGACGGATATTGCCTCCGACCATCATGGAAGCACCGACTTCTGAAATAACTGAGCCGAAGCCCGCCATCAATGCCGCCAGCAGAGGCAGACGTGCTTCTTTCCAGAGCATCCAGATCATTTGCAAGCGCGAAGCACCCAACCCATATAGTTGTAATTTCAAACGCGGATCAAGAGCTTGTAGCGCAGCGGCAGTTAAACCGGTTACGACGGGAAAAGAAATAACAACCTGAGCGATAATAATAGCAGTAGGGGTATAGATCAATTTTAGATCCCCCATGGGTCCAGACCGCCAGAGCATCATGGCAACAAAAAGGCCAACAACGACGGGAGGTAATCCCATCCCTGTATTGACCATACTCAAGAAAAAAGAACGTCCGGGGAATTTGCTTTGCGCCAAAAGCGTACCAAGTGGCAGCCCAATTAAAAGGCTAACCCCCGTCGCTAGGGCGGAGATTTGCAGAGAAAGAATGGTTATCTGGAGAACTTCGGCGTCAAAGATCATAATTAATTTCGTAGGGGCACGATATATCGTGCCCCTACGACGAATGGTAATTATAAACCTAGATCGGCATCTGTCTTGTCGGCATCGGGGAAGAAGAGTGGCTGACCAAATTTGTCGACGCCAAATTCTTTGATCAGGGCTTGAACTTCATCGCTGGTCATAAATTCAGCAAAGGCAAGTGCGCCTTCGTAATTTGTGTTTTCCCATTTGCCGGGATTAACCGTCATAACATGATAGACGTTGAGCAAAATTTCATCACCTTCAACGAGAATTTCAAGGTCGAGATTTTCCTGGTTGGCAAGATAAGTTGCTCGATCGGTCATGGTATACGCTTGCTTTTCAGAAGCGATGATGAGCGTTGCACCCATTCCCTGCCCTGATTCGATATAGCCTTCCCAGTCGGGGGTTAGGTCGACGTTTGCCCAGATGGCTCTCTCTTTTTTATGCGTGCCAGAGTCATCGCCGCGAGAGGCGAAAGCTGCCTGGGTTGAGGCGATGCTTTTTAATGCCTCGCCAGCCGAAGTCCCGGAGCGGATCGCTGCAGGATCGTCGGCAGGACCTACGATCACAAAATCGTTGTGCATAATGAGGAAGCGATCTTTGCCAAATCCGGCATCCATTAACGCCATTTCAGCAGCAGGGGCATGGACGAGAAGAACATCTGCATTGCCTTCTTCTGCCATTTTTAGTGCTGCTCCTGTGCCAACGGCAACGGTTTGTACAGTGTAGCTATTTTGCTCTTCAAAAAGAGGAACAAGCAGGTCAAGCAGCCCAGAATCTTGTGTGCTGGTCGTTGTCGCAAGGATCAGGTTTGGGTTTGTAGGCGCGGCGTTGCCACAGGCAGAGAGTGCCAGACTGAGCAAAAGTAGAAATAAGATGGTTTTTTTCATGTATAGCTCCTTATCAATATACAAAAGGGTTTGATATGTAATGTGCAAAGGAAAATCCTTGCGAAGAATTCATGAAAAAGAAGTGATTTTGGCAAAACAGTTTCGGCTCATGTGTAAAAGATGTGCCTATCAATGGTAAGCTTTTGTTATGGAATTTC
>CAZOOX010000132.1:0-11247 GCA_964581545.1 uncultured Anaerolineaceae bacterium | reverse complement strand
TCAGGTCTCTAAAAGCAATAGAAACAGTCTCTATGGGCGCAAAAATAAGGTGTTATATAGGCATGGACGCTATCTGCTTCTTGAGCTGCTTGTTGATGATAGCGAATCGCCTCTGCCCAAAGTTGCCCTTGTGTCGCATGATGCGCTAACGCGGCAATTTTATCGGGGCGGTGTTTTTCAATGGTCAGAATCACGCGTCGGTGAAGAGCGATACGCAGCTTTTCATCCATTTTGTTGCGCGTCACCTGGTGCGTTTTATCGTGGCTAAAACGGTATCCATCTGCCATTTCGATCAGCAACTGACGAGTTACTAGATCTCTGGTTGCACTCAGCAAGTCTTTGGTGTTCAATTCGCAAAGTGCAGAAAGCAATGAAAAATCAACTTCAGCCCCCAAAATAGCGGCGATATTCAAAACATGGCGAGAATCGTCGGGCAATCGCTCCAGACGGCGGGCAATTAACTCTTCGACCATATGCGGCAGGGGCAGCTCCGCGTAGTCGGCAGTGCTATCATCCCAGGGCGTTTGCCACTGCCCCTTTTCACTTTGCGTCAGCACACCTTCATCTTGCAAGGTACGCAAGACTTCGAGAATAAAAAGCGGATTTCCATCCGTTTCCTGATAGATGCGTTTTTCAAAAGCAGGGGCAGATTGCGGGAGGTCGAGGCTGCGCTGGATCAGTTCGCTGGTGGACGCTGCATCCAGCCCGGAGAGAGTCTTTTTCTCAAGCAGCGCGGAACGATCCAGACCCTGAAATTGCTCCCATTTAACAGGCACCGAGCGGACCTCTGCCCCACGATATGTGCCAATGACCAAAACCGCGTGTTTTCTTAAACGATCTACTAACGCTGGCAAAAAGCGGAGAGTCTCTTCATCTGCCCAATGTAAATCTTCGAGCAATAAAAGCAGCGGCGTGATCTCCCCCCAGTTGGCAATAAATTTCGTCATGGCTTCAACCAAACGCGCACGTTCCTGCTCCGGTTCGAGCAATGGCGCAGCCGGCAAGTTGGGGCGATATTTCTCAAGGTTTGGCATCAGCGGCTTGAGCACTTGTAACCAAAGATTTTCGATCAGTTCGCTAAATTGGCTGACGCGCAGTGAAGATAAACCTTCATTAAGGGCGTTTAACAGGAGCGCATGAGCGGCTGAGGTTTCAGTATCTTGTGTTTGCCCCCACAAGACCTGCGCTCCACGCCATTCGGCATCTCTGGCGATCTCCTGTAAGAGACGTGTTTTGCCGATACCGGCTGATCCCTCAAGCAAGATCATCCCACCATATCCCTTGAAAAGATTATCCACGTGACCGAGAAGGGTGGCTCGATCATTTTCACGTCCAATTAATGCAAGAGAAATGGGATGTTCACGATCAGGGGTGATCGTTCTAGGTTTTGGTGCACTTTCAGGGAGATGAGGCGCTAATTTTTGATCACTTTTTCGCGCGATCTCTTCTGCCAAGACCCTTGTTTCTGTCTCAGGCTCCAGACCAAGTTCATTTTCCAGTAATTCCTGACAAATTTTATATTGGCGCAGGGCAGCTTTGGGCCGTTCCAACAAATAATATAGCCGCATGATCTCTCTATGCGCACTTTCTCGCAAAGAATCGCTTTCAGCTAATTTTAGGCTGAGGTCCAATGCTTCCTGATATTTGGCTTCTGCCTTCTTATGTTGGATCACCTGCTCGAGCGTTTGCAAATAAAGCTCACGCAAATGTTCGCGTTCCAGAAGCAACCACTCTTCGTAAAGACCTTCCAAAAGATTCCCTCGATAAAGCTCAACGGCCTGCTCGAGGTTCTGAGATGTTTTGCTTGTATCTGTTATGAGATATTTAAATTCTTCAATATCCACCCAAATGGGAATTGAAGAAGAGATAGTAATGCTTTCGTGGTTTGTTTCGAGTAATTCGGGGAAGTCACGGCGAATATACCAAATTGCCTGGCTGAGGGCTTTTCGGGCACGTGTTTCAGGTGATTCTGCCCAAAAAATACCGAGTAAAACCGTACGGGAATGTTTCTTTTGCCGATTGAGTAACAGATAGGTCAGTAAATGCCGCGCATCTGTCGACGCAGGGAGACGAAAAATTTCTCCGTTTTTTTCTAATCTGAGCGTGCCAAAGAGGGAGATTTGCAAAGTTGATGATGCGGGAGGAATTTGATGGGTTCCAGACATAAAAACGCTTCTCACTGGCTTCTGATAGTGGCAAAAAATTAGTGATAAGAACCTATCCGAAAAATAATGGAGGTGTGCATTGCATCTGGGAAGATGCGTTGCACATCGGGTCTTGCAAGCAGAGTTTGACTTTGAAAACCCGACTTGCAACGCACTTTAAAAGTGCAATGCAAGTCTCGCAAATTTCTTTAGAAGTATTTTTAGGATAGATACTAAGATGATTCTGCTCATCTTATCACTAATCTTACCGCTAGTAGCTAATTTTGTGATGTTTTTTATGGATTACAACGGAATTTGCTCATGGCCTCATCAAATATATGTTGAGCGATCTCTTCGGTGGGGGCGTAGATCTTCCAGGCGAAGGCGCGGTCTCCACAGATCCATGTTGCAACACCGCCTGTGGGGAGCACTTCGGTGGCGGATGTCTGTATGGGTGAATAGAATGTTGTTAGGTCGCCGAGCAAGTTGACATCAAGGTTGCCCCGCCGCGTGTCCAATCCTTCTTCCATCACAATGGCAAGCATAAATTGAGGGTCATCTGTCCCATTACTTGGTTGCCAAATAAGCAGACTAAAAAGGTCTGGGCGATATGAGGCAAGCATCCCTTCACTATATACGCTGGGATCTTTGGCATCACGAGCATCAAAGAAAGCAGTATCAGGAGGGTGGCCTATACAAAATTCGTATTCGCAAAAGAGGCCTTCTAAAGCTGGCGCATCTGGTGTGAAAGTGGGATAAGGCGTGTAGGTAGGCTGAGCCGTTGGCTGTGGCAATGCCGCGAGGGTGCTCGCAACAGCTGCAGAAATGGCATTATCTTCAGAAAAAGATGTTTTAGGTCTGCACCCGCTGAGAAGCAGGAGCAAGACTATAAAAAGGATGATCGTTTTTTTTATCATCAAATTAGATCGTAGGCGATAATGATCCAGGCTATCCCTATAATGAAGACAATGGGATAAAGCGCACGCATGAACCAGAAGAGGTATTTAACCGACATATCTCTATCATACTTTGAAATTTTACGCCAGGCGACAATACTCAGGAATGTCTCTGTTGCAAGAAGCGCGTAGATCGCGTAGAACACATAGTCAATTGCAACCGAATAGCCAACATTTAGCCGACTGGAAAGACCAACATGGAAAAATATAACACTAAGCACTGTACCCGTCATAATGCTGGTGATCGTTTCAAATTCTCTGTCTGGCAAGAAGAGGGCGAGATATGACAAGACCAAAATAGCAAAGATCGGCAGCATCGTTTTAGACACAAAACGGATGTAATCTCTTTGAACTTCGATGGCAACATTGAAACGGGAATGCTCAATAGCCGTCTTCTGATCAAAATGGGCAGGGTCGCCACGCGTACTGAAATCATGAATACTATCTGCAAAGAAAAGTCCTGTTATCGGGCGCCAATCATTAATGGTCTCAAAGGCACGCGCTTGTTCAAGATTTTCTAACACCATTTCTTGGTTAATCTCACCGATACCTAAAATATCTGTGACAAAAATCAATTCTTTTCTCTCAAGGGCATGATGGCGCAATTTTATAGAAAGCAGTTGATGATCAAAAGGATAGTCGCCCAGATCGAAAGAGTTGCGGAAAGTTTCTCGGAGTCTGAAAAGGATGTAATGTGTATCTCCTAGTTCCTTTTCTTCTACAGGGTTTCCAAGATCAACATGATCAACAGAATTATCAAAACTAATATCTTCGAAGTCAAGTTTCTCACCCTGATAACGGAACCAAAGGTAAAAATCAGCCAGATAGGTACGTTCACCCTCAACATCTATATCATCAAATTCATTGATATCAACCCCAACATAAACTATTCGTGTTTTGCCAAAATACTTCCCATCGATCTTAATGATCTCACCATCCGCGATCTTTTTGCGATAATCAGTAGGCAGATCATTGACGCTAATACGATAAAGCTGTACAGGAGCGGAAAATAAATTTGAAAAATCTTCAAAATTCCTATCCCCGCCGCAAGCGGACGGGGTATTACGGAATTTTGCCCCTACGGGTACAGATTTTTCTTAATGCTCGGAACCCTCGTAGCAAGCTACGGGGTATTCAGAGAAGAATAAATTTATCATTGCTAAAAAGCCCCATCGCTAGCGGTTGAGTAAAGTTATGATTTTCATCAAAATAAATTTGCCCGGAAATACCGTGAAAACCTTCTTCTCTTCTATCAACAGAGGCAAGGTAATCACGCAAAAGCAAGCGGTCTTCTGCTATTCGTGAAGCATCACCGCTAATACCGGCGGCTCGCATCGCTTCTATTGCAACCAGGGCACTATCATAAGTGGTAGCGGCAAACCAGGTTGGCATCTCACCAACATTTTCTACATAAAAATCACGAAAAACCTGGGCTTCTTCACTCGCGACATCAAATATCAACTGCGATGGAGCATAAATGCCATCTGTTATCTCATCTGCCTTTGTCTTCCCAAGCTCATCTGCAACTATAGCAGCAAAAGAATCTGCCCCTAAAGAGTCACCACCAAAAACAGGGAACTCCGGATAATGCTCTCGAAGATAAATAGCCGACACAGCACCGCTGGCCTTATAAGTTGCCAAAAAGAACATATCCGGTTCTTCTTCCGATGAATTTATGATCTTTGCTATATCTTCTTCAAGGGTTTCGCTATTAGAACTGATGGGAGAATTGCTGATCACTCTGCCGCCATGCGAGGTAAATTCATCATCAAAAGCTATCGCAAGAGAGGCACCATAAGAATTATCTTCATAAAGAATTATCGCACTCTCGTGTCCAAAAAAAATATTCGCATACTGAGCAACAAAAGAGCCTTGTGCGGTATTGTCGTTAATAACCCTGAAAAACCACTCATTCCCTTCGGTTACAGATGGTGCAGTCGCCCCGGATGTCATCCCAGGGATATTATTTGCCGCAAGAACTTTTCCCATCGCGGTCGCAGGGTCACTATAGCCATTGCCAAGTACGATCATCGCCTTATTCTCCTGGACGATTTGCTCCGCAACGCTCTCAGCCTGAGCTGGGTTCCCCCCATCTATATATGTAAGCAATTTGATTTGATGCCCGTTAACGCCCCCCTCAGCATTTGCCTGATCAATATACAACTGAACCGCTCTGGTAACCTGTGTTGTCCACGCAGCAGCAGCAGGCGAATCTTCTCCCGGCGCACTGACCGCAATATAAATAGGATCTTTTCTCTCAAACACTCCCGCCCTATACAGCCCAACCATACCAAGAATAATAACAACTGCTAAGAAAGTCCAAAGATTTTTTTTGCCCTTCATGAAAAGTCTCCTATCGATAAAAACGGGGTCAATTTCAAGATTTACAACCTTTGTAATTATAGACCCTTTTGTCAATAAGAGGCTGGTCATGGCTTATCAGATTTGTTAAGAAAGGTCTGCAAAGCAAAAACCCTTAGATAACACCAAATAATATTGCCTAAGGGTTTTGAGTGCTAAATCGCTTTAAAATATTAACGCATAAGCTGCTTTGCTTCTGAGATGATCGCCTCTTCATCAGTAAAACGTTTAATGCCTGAGCCAACTATTTCTTCCAATTCTTTTGGGGCGAGTGCGGCAAGTTGAGCAAAGGTATAAATGCCATTTTCATTAAGTTTCTTCTTGATCACAGGACCAATTCCCTTGATCTTCTCAAGCGGGTCAGGGAAATCCTCATCCTTTTTTGCCGGTGCAGCTTTTGCTTCTTCTTCCTCCAGCAAGGGGATCGTCCTCTGCGGAGCTTCCTGCGGCTCAAAATAAGATTTGAGTTTTTCCAGCCATTCTTCCCAATTGCTGTCTTTTAAGAACCATCCGGCAACAAAACCGATAATTAAAAGTAGTAGTCTGCCCATTTTTGCTCCTTTTGATGAACAATTATCAATATCCTAAGTATACAACATTAGAGCATTCTCATTGTTGAATTGACAAAGAAGATAAGTTTGGTTATATTCCTTATCCCCACCCCCTATGGGGGGGGCTGGAGAATAATTATGAAACATGAAAATGCACTACAACGATTAAAAACCGTCGAAGGACATTTGCGGGGTATCACCCGCATGGTCGAAGAGGATGCCTACTGTATTGACGTGATCCGTCAAATACAGGCTGTTGAAGCTGCACTGAACAAGATCAGCAGCATCATTCTTGAAGATCATCTGAACTCTTGCGTTATCACCGCTATTCAAGGCGAAGATGCCAGCGAGCGTGAGCGTGTGCTGAAAGAGATCAAAGAAGTCTTTGAAACGGCGACGAAAGTTTGATCTTCTCTCTGAGCATTCCAAGAAACATCCTGATGCTTTGTGTTATAAAATATTCTCTTATTTATTGGTAGATAGATTTCACAGAAAAGAGGCTTTGAAATGCAAATCAAGAAAACACGAACGATCTTATTGGTTATTCTGGCTTTAGCGCTTGCTGCTTGCACTCCCCCACCTTCTACAGCAAGCTCGCTGGTAGGAACAGTTGCCCCAAGCTTTGAACTGGATAATGCTCTTGGAGGTAAAACATCATTATCTGATTATTCAGGTACGCCCGTGCTCCTTTTCTTCCACATGGCTGTTGGCTGACCGCCTTGTATGCAGCAAATCGTGGATTTGCAAAACAGTTCAGAATTTCAAGCTCTTGATGTACAAGTGATAAGCATTGCCCGTGATACCGTCGAAGAAATGGCGACAGAATCAGAAAGCTTAGGCATTACAAGTGTCCCTGTTCTTTCTGATCCTGATCTAAAAGTTTCTGCAGAATATGACGTTTTGCAATGGGCTATTGCAAATGGAGAACCAAGCCATACTTTTATCTTGGTAGACGGAAATGGACAAATAACCTGGATAAAAGATTATGGCGCGCCAGATAACCCTGATCGCACAATGTATGTTGAAGTTAACGAGTTGATTCGTTATATTAGCGAGAATCTCAACGATGAAAAGTAATAAGTTGCGTTTTTTAAACTAACCCTAATTTATTGGAGGTAATACCATGACAACTAAAACCTATTCTGTTCCCAGTATTTCCTGCGGACATTGCGTAAATACCATTCAAATGGAAGTCAGCGAAATGGATGGCGTTGAAAGTGTGACTGCAAGTGCCGAGACCAAAATGGTTGAGATCGTTTTTGATGCCCCCGCAAACGAAGATGCGATCAAAAGTCTGATGGCTGAGATCAATTTCCCTGTAGCGGCGTAATCTTCTCAAAGAGGGTGGCTGAGAAGGCCGCCCTTTTTTTATTAGCGGTAATTGTTTATCAACCAAAAGATGCACATTAGGTGGAAGCAAGCCAAAAAAAAGAGCGATGCGCTTCTTTCATCTTCATTGGAGAAAACATAGTGAAAAGTTCAAAAAAGTTTATTGGTATTTTTATCGTCCTGATCGTTTTTTCTGCTGTTTTGCTTTCTGCCTGTTCATCGGGGGAAGAAAGCGCCATCCACTCTCCTTATGCTGGAGAAGAAGCAAGGGGAATCAAAGCCCTCTCACAAGCTGATATTGATGGCTTGCTTGCAGGTGCAGGCACACCCTTTGGCGGGATGGCAAAACCTGCTGAATTGAACGGTTATCCCGGCCCTCGTCACGTTTTGGATGCCATCGAAGCAAGCGAACTTGAAGTGACCGCAGAGCAAAAAGAACAGATCGAAGCCCTGTACGAAGAGATGCGTGCAGAAGCCATCGAATTGGGCGAAGCGATCATTGACCTTGAAGAATTCATTGACGATACCTTTGTCAACGGAACAATGACCGAAGAGTTTCTGCAAGAGAATGTCACCAAAAGCGCAGAGTTATACGGGCAGTTGCGCATCGTGCATTTGAAATATCATCTCGAAATGGTAGAGATTCTCACCCCCGAACAAGTTGCAGAATACAACGATCTGCGTGGATACACCTCTGGAGGCGACCCTTGTGATAACGTCCCCGAAGGGCATGACCCCGAATTGTGGAAACAGCATAATAATTGTGAGTAAATAGCGGCGGTTGAGTAGAGTGACAGCATTATCGTCACTCGTATCGCCTGTACCCGAATGGGTGAAACCAAAGCGGATTATCAGAAACACATTTCTTTCTTACAAAACCGCTATGATTTCGATACGCTCAAGCACGGTAAAGCTGTACTTGAGCTACTCAATCTTCGCTGAAATATCTTATCTGCTTAATCTGCTAAATCTGTGGACAACCCCATGACGAAAAAAGAACTCACCCTCCCTATTACAGGCATGACCTGTGCCAACTGCGTTGCCTCCGTTGAGCGCAATCTAAAGAAACTCGACAGCATCGACACCGCCGTTGTTAATCTCGCCTCCGAGCGCGCGACCTTCGACTTCGACCCCGCCGCCCTTGGTCTCGACGATGTCATCGCCCGCATCGAACGCGCTGGATACGGCATCGCCACAGGCGAAGCGGAACTCATCATCAAGCGTCTCTCTGACGATAATGACGCCCGCCGCCTTGAAAAAACGCTCAACGAACTCGAAGGTGTTATCGAAGCACAGGTCACATTTACAACCGAAAAAGCCCGCATCACCTATATCCCGACCATCATCACCCAATCCGAATTGCGGAAAGCTGTCTCTACCGCAGGCTTCGACTCCCTCGAACTGAGTGGCGACATGGAAGATGCCGAAGCAAAAGCAAGAGCCGCAGAGATCGCTCAACAAAAGCACCTCCTGATTACTGGTTTACTGTTTACTGTCCCACTGTTTCTCTTCTCGATGGCGCGAGATTTCAACCTCCTACCGATGTGGTCGCATCAGCCTTGGGCAAATTGGCTCATGTTCGCACTTGCTACGCCCGTCCAGTTTTATGTCGGCTGGCAATATTATGTCGGCGGTTACAAAGCCTTGCGCAATGGCTCTGCCAATATGGACGTCCTCGTCGCGATGGGTTCCTCGGTCGCCTACTTCTACTCCATCGTGATTATGCTCGGCATTCTTGGCGGGCACGTCTACTACGAGACCGCCGCTGTCATTATCACCCTCATCCGTGTCGGTAAATTTCTCGAAGCCCGTGCCAAGGGACGCACGAGCGAAGCCATCAAAAAACTGATGGGGCTGCGTCCCAAAACCGCCCGTGTTCTCCGTGACAATCAAGAAGTCGAAATTCCCCTCGATGATGTCCTCGTTGGCGATACCCTCGTTATCAAACCTGGCGAAAAGATTCCCGTCGATGGCGTTGTCCTCGATGGGCGCTCATCTGTCGATGAATCCATGCTCACGGGCGAATCTCTCCCCGTTGAGAAAACCAAAGACGATCCCGTTATCGGTGCAACGCTCAACAAGCTCGGTCTGCTCAAGATCGAAGCCACCAAAGTCGGCAAAGAGACCGCCCTCGCGCAGATCATCAAGTTGGTGGAAGATGCACAGGGTTCAAAAGCGCCTATCCAGAAGCTGGCAGATCAGGTTTCGAGCGTCTTCGTTCCCATCGTCCTCGTCCTCGCCACGCTTACTTTTGCCGTCTGGTATTTCCTCGTTCCGCTTCCCGCCAATGCCGAGGTCAGCACATTCACTCGCGCCCTCGTCAATATGGTCGCCGTGCTCGTCATCGCCTGCCCCTGCGCGATGGGTCTCGCCACCCCGACCGCCGTCATGGTTGGCACAGGCAAAGGTGCCGCGATGGGCATTCTCTTCCGCTCCAGCGCGGGTCTCGAAACAGCGGGCAAGATTTCAACAGTCGTTCTCGATAAAACGGGCACCATTACTAAAGGGCAGCCTGCGGTTACCGATATTGTTGTTGCAGATAATTGGGATGCGGACGCTTTACTCGCTCTGGCAGCTTCGGTGGAAAAAGGCAGTGAACACCCCCTCGGCGAAGCGATCTGGGCGGAAGCGACCCTGCGTGAGCTTGCTCTCATTGAAATGACCGATTTTCAATCCCAAACCGGAATGGGCGTTAGAGCCGTTGTGGACGGTCGCGAGGTAGCTGTGGGCAACCTCCGCATGATGGAACGTGAAGAATCCAGGTTTCTCAAAGAAACCTGGATTTTCACAGAAATAGACCGCCTCCAATCCGAAGCCAAAACCGCCATGCTCGTCGCCGTCGATGGAGAAGTCGTTGGCATCATCGCCGTTGCCGACACCGTCAAAGACGGCTCCCCCGAAGCCATCGCCGCCCTCAAAGAAATGGGCTTGGACGTGGTCATGATAACGGGTGATAACGAAGCCACAGCAAATGCCATTGCCAAAGAAGTTGGCATCGAAAAAGTCATCGCCGAAGTTCTCCCCGCTGGCAAAACGGATGAAGTGAAGAACTTGCAACTTGCAAACTTGCCTCTTGCCGCTAAGAATGAGACTGCGTCGTCGCAAGAGCGTGCTCCTCGCAGAATCGTTGCGATGGTTGGTGACGGTATCAATGACGCCCCCGCCCTCGCCCAAGCCGACGTCGGCATCGCGATTGGCACCGGCACAGACGTTGCCATGGCAGCTGCCCCCATCACGCTGATGAGCGGCGACCTACGCGGCGTTGTGCGAGCCATCCAACTCTCCCGCAAAACGCTGACGACCATCAAACAAAACCTCTTCTGGGCATTCTTCTACAACGTCATCCTGATTCCCGCCGCTGCGCTGGGCTTCATCAATCCCATGCTCGCTGCGTTGGCGATGGCATTTAGCTCGGTTTCTGTCGTGAGTAATAGTTTGAGATTGAAAAGAGCAAAAATCTCGTAGGGCACGCTTGAGCGTGATAACTATGCCTTGTCATCTGATCTTACACAGAGAAAATATCAGTGCCTGGTATCTGCCCCCTCTTCCCTGAAGGGCATCTCCTCCAAATTCCACACCCTCAAATGGGGGGGGGGAGGAGCTAAATATCTACGCTTATAATGCGAGTGCGCAACATCATTTAATTGAGACGTGGTCATAAATCAAGAACACCGCACAAAGGTCTAGCCAAAGTGCGGTGCCCTCTGTAATATTTCAGTTGCAGACCGAAAAAACAGGAGGCAACTGAAAGCTACCCCAAAAACCACTACTTGTCATCTTGCTAGAGTTAGTTGAGCGAATACCCCGACCTCTTCCACAAGAGAAGCCAAAACGAGGTCGTCCAAAAATATATAGGACTTTCGCTTTAGGTAGGCTGAAAAGCTTTGATAGTAGGGTTCTGCAGTT
>CAZOOX010000131.1:0-11597 GCA_964581545.1 uncultured Anaerolineaceae bacterium | reverse complement strand
CTCTTTTTACAGTATTCATCCAAGATTCATTAAATAGAGATAATATTTGGTTAGCAATAGTTTCAGGCATCATAAAACTAATAGTGTTTTTAATAAACAAAAAATAACTTAGCGTTGATAAAAGTGTGAGCAATAATGACCAATCTAGGAGTAAATTAGATAAAAAGTTTTGTGCATCTAATAAACTGTTAGGTCTTGTGAGAATGAAGAACTTGGATAAGATTGATGCTCCAGCAAAAATGATAGTTGATTTGAAAATATATTGATTTGTGAATGTTTTTACCAAACGAGGTGAGTAAGCAGAGTTTGTGTACTCAACTAAAACAAACAGAAAAGCTATAACTAACGCAAGAAGAGTTGCTTCAACTTGAGCGAGGGTGGTAATTAGTCTAATAGCATCTTCATATGAACCTGAGAAGATGGATATGTCTTGCTGGATAACTCCCCATAATGAAAGAGGGATAATTATCAAAATGAAATGCCGTCCAATAAGAAATAAAAGGTCTTTATGAGTTTGATATCTTATAAATTCATCCGTGTTTTCAAATTTCTTGTTCCTTTCTTTGTGATATGCAAACGACAAAATCAACACAGTGAGCGGATAAATTATGATGATAGTAAAAATGGAAATAGACGACATCCAAATTAGCGATAATCCAAAAAGTTGTATCCAATCACCCCAGAAGTAAGTATATTTTCCCCCAATGAAGATGGAATTCAAGGTTCTAATCCACAGTCGTAGTTTCTTAGATTTATATTTACGATAGAGGATACTATTGTTTGCTTCTATCCAACCAATTGAAAGAAGAATCGTCCCTGCGATTAGGAAGTAGCTGTTTTGGTTTTCTTCATGGTAAAGTACGATTAATCCTAAAGGAAGAGTTTCAAGAGCAAGGAATAGTCTGTTTCTTTTCTTTTCTAATTTTTGAGAAAGTGTAGGGCGTTTATCATTTGCTGATACGGTTACAGCAATGATACTTACCCACACTATTGTGATAACTAAGGCTGGTGTCATAATATAGTTCCCTTTATTTTCTCTCGAAATTATAACGGAGATATTTTTTCATTTCATTTTTTGCTCTGATAAAATAACTCTATACTAACAACTAAACACTGAAAACAGGAAATTTCATGAACTCTCTCTGGCTCGAAAATAAAACACTGTCTTATAAAGAAAACCACCCCAAACCTGCCCAAGAAGGCGAAGCATTGATCCGCGTGCGACTGGCAGGGATTTGTGGCACTGACCTTGAGATGGTGAAAGGCTATTATCCCTTCACGGGCGTACCCGGGCATGAATTTGTCGGGGAAGTTGTTGAATGTGCCGATGAAAGCTGGATCGGGCAGCGCGTGGCAGGTGAGATTAACGTCAGTTGCGGGGCTTGTGAAGCCTGTCTGAATAGACGCTCAACGCATTGCGAGAACAGGACGACGCTCGGCATCCATAATCGTGACGGCGTTTTTGCGGAATACGTCACACTCCCGACCCGAAACCTGGTACCAGTTCCCAACTCTGTACCTGACGAGAAGGCGGTTTTCACCGAACTTGTCGCTGCGGCTGTGGAGATCACCGAAGAAGTTCACATCCACCCGACGGACCGTGTGCTCGTCATCGGCGCGGGGAGATTTGGGCAGTTGATCGCACAAGTTTTACAACTCATTGGCGCAGATCTGCGCGTTGTGGCGCGGCATCCCATTCAGCAGAATTTGCTGACAACGCGTGGGATTCGGTTAATTGATGGGGATGCGGTAGAAGCCAATAGATGGGATGTGGTCGTAGATGTAACGGGCTCGGCATCCGGCTTTTCTTTAGCCAGGCAAGCCATTCGTCCGCGCGGGACGCTGGTGATGAAATCCACGTATAAAGGCGATATGCAGGTAAATTTCTCATCTATTGTTGTGGACGAGATCAATATCGTCGGCTCACGCTGTGGTCCCTTTGCGCCAGCCATCCGCTTGCTGGAGAGTGGATTGGTTGATCCATCTGGCATGATCGCGGCGGAGTATCCGCTCGAAGATGGATTGAAAGCCTTCGAGAAAGCTGGCACACGCGGTGTGCTAAAAGTCTTGCTAAGACCTTAAAAGCAAAATCCCCGCTCCTAAATAGAGCAGGGATTTTTTTATTTTAATTGATAGGCATGCATTGCACTTTGAAAGTACGTTGCATGTCCGGCTTCCAAAGGAATTTCCTTTTATTTTGGCATCGATGTGCAACGCATCTTTGAGATGCAATGCACACCTGCTTTGTTTTTGGGAGGAGCCTAGTTAAAAAAATCAATCTCGAACCGCGCGCAAAGGCAGGTGAATGATAAAAGTTGTTCCTTCTCCTGACTTGCTTTTAACTTCTATGGAGCCTCGATGCCCCTGTACGATCTGCTTGCTGATCGAAAGCCCCAGCCCTGTCCCCGCAACTTTATCTTCTGTTTCATGAACACGGAAAAACTTTTTGAAAAGGTGTTTCATGGCCTCTTCAGGGATACCATAGCCAGTATCCTGCACAATTAGTTGCATTTTTTCATCACTCGCATTTGCCCGCAAAGTAACAGTTCCTTCAGGGCGATTATATTTGATCGCGTTACTGAGCAAATTCAGGATGACTTGCTTCATTTTGTCGGGATCAGCTTCAAGCTCTGGCAGATCATCAGGAAGATCAAGCTCCACCTTCACCCTCATCTCATCTGCTTTTGATTGCATAATTTCGCGGCAATCGCTAAAGAGTTTTTCGATAGAAACTCTTTCATATTTAAAATGAGCACGTCCTGATTCCAATCGAGAAAGATCAAGAAAAGAAGATGCAAGCGCGCTCAACCTTAAAGTTTCAGAGTGGATATTATTGACAATTTGCTGATGTTGCTTGGGCGAGATCTCCGGACGCAAAAGAAGATAAGTGGCTGTGCTGAGGGATGCAAGAGGTGTGCGCAACTCATGAACAAATTCCGATATAAGGTCAGATTGCTGGAAGAGGCGCGTATTTTCGATCGCGACCGCAGCTTGATAGCCGAGTACAAGCAGTAGTTCTTCGTCATCATCTGTGAAATCTCCTCCCTTTTTATTCAGCGCTTCTAAAACCCCGATCACTTTGTTCTTTGTAATCAACGGAATTCCCAAAATGGATTGGGTCTCAAAGCTGGTTGCATTTTCAACGCCGTTAAAATAGCGTTTGTCATCTTGCACATCCCCAATACGAACCGGTTTACGGTTGGTAACGATCCACCCTGCAATGCTGCCTTCCAGAGGAACATCCAACCCTCGCATATTGGGTAATTCCATATTGGTAGCAACTTGAAAATGGAGTTGTCTCGCCGCGTCATCGTAGAGCAAGATCGAGGCTTCTTCAGCGTTAGCGATCTCCGCAGCGAGGGATACGATCCTGTAGAGGAGCGTATCCAGATCCAAAGTAGATGCAAGGTCACGAGAAATTTCAATAAGGCGACGATAATCCGCCAATTTTTTGATATTAGCGTCCATGATTTGATATTTCCTCAGCCAATACGGGGAGCAATTCCGCTACGTCCTGCGTGAAAACAATATCTGCACGCACATTAAGATAAGTGGGTGTTTGATTGATAATGATCAAATGGCCACCACGATCGAGTGTTTGTATAGGTAATCCTGCAACAGGCAAAACTTCGAGAGATGAACCGATCACGATCATCAGATCACAATTGCGAGCCGCTTTTTGCGCAGCCTGCCATGCTTTTTGGGGGAGTTGCTCCCCGAAGAGGATTACATCAGGTTTAAGGATTGCGTTGCAATCAGGGCAATGGGGAATAACTTCATCTTCAATAAATGCTTTCAGAAAATCTGTAGAGCCAAATTGAGAAAAACACTGCGTACAAGAGAGTGAACGCAGTGTGCCGTGCATTTCTATTACCTTTTTTGTCCCCGCTTTTTGATGTAATATGTCAATATTTTGAGTGATGACCGCATCCAGACAGTCAAGTTCCTCAAGGGAGGCTAATGCTATATGTGCCGGATTTGGTTCTGCGTCAACGATCTGCCTGGCAAGGAGATGAAACCATTTGTAAAATTCTAGGGGGTTATAACGAAAGGTTAAAAGAGAAGCGACTTCCATCGCTTCATTTTTTGACCATAATCCGCTTCCCTCTGAGCGAAAGTCGGGAATCCCCGAGGGAGTGGATATCCCCGCCCCTGTGAGAGCAAGAGGGTGCTTCGCTTGCTGAAAAAGTTCTGCTGCAAATTTTACTTTTTTCAAAACATGAGGTGCTAAACCACTCATTCCTCTTTTGCCTTATATTCCAGAATAACCGTTACCAAGTTTTTGAATTGCTGGGTCAGCATACTTTCTGGTTCATGCAAAATGGCAGTTCTATTTTGACGAATCGCCTGGGAATAAAGCTCTGGCGCAGGAGTAAATGTTGCTGCTACGGGGTAGTCAATCTTTTCTTTAACTTGCCCCATAGAAAGAAGC
Organism: uncultured Anaerolineaceae bacterium; assembly: GCA_964581545.1. Classification (GTDB taxonomy): domain Bacteria; phylum Chloroflexota; class Anaerolineae; order Anaerolineales; family Villigracilaceae; genus Desulfolinea. The sequence continues at coordinate 7,165 of CAZOOX010000131.1, read as the reverse complement.
ATCTCTGAGCGAATACGATTATTAAGAGCAACAAGAACTTGCTTTTTCTCAAAACCTAACTCAAACAAATTGGCTAACAACAATTTTGAATGTTCGATAGAGTTTGAAAAAGCCTCAACAACAACAACAACAAGATCGCATTGCGGCAGTAGATTTTGGTTCAAAGAGGATAATCCTGCCCCAAAATCGACAATCAGGAATTCTGACAAAGAGAGAAGCTCTTTGAAAACAGCCCTTGTCTGCGACAAAGCCGCACCAAGTTCAGCATCTCTTGGTTCTTCAGAAGCCGGCAATACTTTTAGTCCGGATTCATGTTCATATAAAATTTCTTTAACTTTCCCTGAAGTGATTTCTTCAGGAGCACGTCTCAGTAACGTTGAGAATCCACTGAAATCAGAAAAGCCTAAATCTCGTCCCATGCTACCAAGACCTGATAGCAGTTCTACAATTACAGTCTCCTCTCCTACTCCCGTATTCAGGTAACTCCCTAAATTCAGAGCAATAGAAGAAACCCCTAAACCGCCGCGTGCACTAATAACACCGATGGTGAAAGCCTTTTGCGCTAAAGATGTATCTTCTTCCACTTCTTCAGGTTTCACAGAGCGAGCAAGGAGGGCTTTTACATGAGCCTGAAGCTCTGTCGGATGCGTTGGTTTGGTCAAATAGTCGTCTGCCCCAGATTCAAAACCTGTTACCTTATCATCCAATTGAGATTTTGCCGTAAACATAAGGATGGGTATCTTGGCTGTTTCAGGGCTTTGTCGCAAACGACGGGCAACTTCGTAGCCATCCATATCTGGCATCATTACATCTAACAAAATCAGGTCTGGCAGTTCTTCCTCTACCTTGAGCAAACCTTGCCTTCCATTATTTGCAGCTGCTATTTGGTAGCCCTGCTTTTGCAGCATAAGACCAACAAGACGAAGAGTATCGAGATCATCATCAATGATTAAAATTTTTTCAGCCATGGATTTTTCCTTTACGCAACATCAGAGATATTAGCAAGATAGATACTTATGAAAAGTCTAGCATAAAGCTACTTTAACAGCAAGAATACATAGCTCCTATAAAGATACTCTAGGAAGATTCATACACCCCGTAAGTTGCGTGGAGTTTGCTTCATGCTATAATTGAAAAGCACGGGGATGACAGGCTTCGACGGAGGAGGCTGATCCCGGATTGCGAGCCGAGAGGCGCCGATGCTCGTAAACTCAGCGCAAAAAAACAAGTGCCAAACGCACACCTTACGCTGCTATGCCCCTCGCTGCTTAAGCGATAGCATAGTGGTCGGTCTCAAAGAGACCGCGTCCACCTTTACCCAACTTCATCGGGTCATAGGACTGGGCGACGCAAAGATGAAGTGCCACATAGTAATGCCACTAACTGTGTGAAAGAGGGCTTTCGGGTCCAAGTGGCTGACCAGAGAGATTTCCTGTCAATTGAGAACTCTCTGGTGACGATCATCAATTGACTACGCTCGTAGATATTCGAGGCTCGAATTTTTCGGACGCGGGTTCGATTCCCGCCATCTCCACAAAAGCATTAGTCCTTTTTGACTAATGCTTTTTCTTGTTGACTGAAAAGTTTTTTGCTATACTGGCATTGCCAATCTAATTTATCTGAATTAAAGGAGAAAGAGATGAAATACCAATTAGCAAAACCTTTTATGTTTTTAATCGCTGTTATTATGGTTGTCAGCTTGGCGTGTGGAATTGGTGGAGGGGACGAACCCGCTCCCGCCCCGGAACCTGCTCCTGTACAAGAAGAAGAGCCTGCCGCTCCGGAGCCAGCCCCTGTGGTTCCCACCAATACCCCTGAACCTGTGGCACAGCAATTCTATACAGAAAACTTTGACGGTGATACCAGCCAATGGACTTATTTCCTCGTCAACGGAACAAAAAGCGTCCCCACCTTTGTTGAAGAAGATTTCGGAACAATGTTTGTCGGCACTGATGATAGTCGTCTTCACTTTGATCTTGAAAGTGAAGGACAATGGGCTTATGTTACCTACGATGCCTATGAATATGATAATGTTCGTCTCGATGTAGTCGTTGAAAATCGCGGTGTAAATAACAATAACGTCAGTTTAATTTGCCGCTATACCCCAGATGAGGGCTGGTATGAATTCAATATCGCCAACAATGGACTCTACTGGATTTTCCATGCAATCATCCGCGATGATGGTGCTGTCATTTATACACAACTCAAAGATGGTGGTTCTAATAAGATTCTAGCAGGTAAGGAAACAAATAAGTACAGCATTATTTGTGATGACCGAACGCTATCACTCTTCATTAACGATTATGAAACCAATGTCTTTGACGAGAATAACTATGCACTACGAGACGGGTTGATCGGTGTTTCGGTTTCTTCTTTCAATGTCTTGCCTGTTAAGGTTGAGGTTGATTCTATTATGATCAGCCAACCCTAATTTTGCACTTACGCGAAACATATAAAACCTGACAGGTCTTGAAGGCCTGTCAGGTTTTTCTTTTAAGCCCCTCGCCAATATTTTTTCTACACATCGTTAACATGATTCTTGCATCGTTCAGGTATCCTATAACCGTTGCCTTTATAGGCACAAGAAATTAAAGAAAAGTTTTTTTTACAGGAGCGAAAAATGAGCAAAATCATAGGCATTGATCTTGGTACGACCAATAGCGTTGTCGCTGTGATGGAAGGTGGACAACCCACAGTTATTTCCTCGACAGAGGGTGGGCGTTTAGTCCCCTCGGTGGTGGCGTTCAATAAAAATGGAGAGCGTTTGGTCGGGCAAACGGCTAAACGTCAGGCTGTTATCAACTCAGAAAACACCATTTACTCGATCAAGAGATTCATCGGGCGGCGATTTGACGAGACAAAAGTTGAACGCGGCATGGTGCCCTTTGAAGTGGTAGCAGGTAAAACCGAGGACGTCCTCGTCAAAATCCCCGTCACAAAAAAGGAATATAGTCCACAAGAAATTTCGGCAATGATCCTTGCCAAGCTTAAATCCGATGCAGAAGCTTATCTCGGAGAAAGTGTCACGCAGGCTGTGATTACCGTCCCCGCCTACTTTAACGACAGCCAGCGGCAAGCCACAAAAGATGCGGGCAAAATTGCAGGATTGGAAGTCATGCGCATCATCAATGAGCCGACCGCCTCTGCCCTAAGCTATGGTCTCGATAAAAAAGCCGACGAAACCATCCTTGTTTTTGACTTGGGTGGCGGAACCTTCGACGTTTCTGTGCTCGAAGTTGGTGACGGCGTGATCGAAGTCAAATCAACAAATGGTGATACCCATCTCGGTGGTGATGACTGGGATCAGGCAATTGTCAACTGGGCTGCCGATGAATTCAAGAAAGAACAAGGTATTGATCTGCGTGAAGATCGCCAACCGCTTCAGCGCTTACGCGAAGCTGCAGAAAAAGCAAAGATCGAGCTCTCCACAATGATGGAAACAGAAATCAACCTGCCCTATGTAACAGCAGATGCTTCTGGCCCCAAACATTTACAACTAAAACTGACCCGTGCCAAATTTGAGCAAATGACCGAAGATCTGGTCAAACGTTGTAAAACACCTTTCCAGGCCGCACTCAAAGACGCAGCGATAAAAGCCAGCGAACTAAACGAAGTGGTTTTGGTCGGCGGCTCAACCCGTATGCCCATGATCCATGATCTGGTGCGCTCATTAACTGATGGCAAAGAACCACACAAGGGCGTAAACCCTGACGAAGTTGTTGCCGTTGGCGCTGCTATTCAAGGCGGTGTACTTGGTGGCGACGTAAAAGATATTTTGCTTCTCGACGTAACTCCGCTCTCTTTGGGCGTAGAAACAATGGGCAGTGTGATGACGGTGATGATCGAGCGCAACACAACAATCCCCGTGCAAAAGACCGAAGTTTACTCCACCGCAGCTGATAACCAGACCGCAGTAGACATTCATGTTTTGCAAGGTGAACGCCCGATGGCAGGCGATAATATGTCGCTGGGACGCTTCCGTTTAGATGGGATTCCTCCTGCACAACGCGGCATCCCGCAGATCGAAGTAACCTTCGATATTGATGCAAATGGCATCATCAACGTGACCGCTAAAGATAAAGCGACCAATAAAGAGCAGAAAGTGACCATCACTGCTTCAACCAATCTTGATAAGAGCGATATTGACAATATGGTTGAGCAAGCCAAAGCACATGAGGCTGAAGATAAACAACGCCGCGAATTGATCGACCTGAAGAACGGCGCAGACAATCTCAGCTACCAGACAGAAAAGACGCTCAAAGAACTTGGAGACAAAGTTTCCGATGGCGACAAGAAAGATATCGAATCAAAGATTGAGACTCTAAAGAAAGCCGCCGAAGGCGATGACACAGCCAGCATCAAATCTGCAACTGAAGATTTGCAAAATGCTTTCAATGCGATCAGCGAGCAACTATACCAACAAGAGCAAGCAGCTCAACAAGCTCCTCCTACTGGTGATGCTGGTGGTGCCGCCCCCGCTGATGATGACGATGTCATCGAAGGTGAAGTGACGGAAGAATAGAGCAGTATTTAGTAAGCAGTAATCAGAACGGGTGACTATAAAACAGTCGCCCGTTTTTTGTTCGCAAACTCTCTTTACGGTAGAATACTGGGGGACACTAAATATTATTTTCTGAATTCAAACAATCTAGCATTGAAAACCTAATCACCTAAGGAATCTGCATGAACACAAGTATTAATGAGAAATTTGCTCCCTTTGAAGAGCGGATGCGTGATGAAGATATGCCTGAACTCGCTATCCAAAGCTTTAAGTACTATTATGCTCAGCTTGTTGAAGGGCAAACCGGGTTTATCCGCGCAGACGATATTGAAGCGATTGAAGATATTCCTGATGCAGAAAGGATTTCGGGCAAGACAGCCGACATCGGTCAGAAAGCTTTATCAAACGCTGTGATCATCAAGCTGAATGGGGGCTTGGGAACAAGTATGGGGTTGGAAAAGGCTAAATCCTTGCTACAGATAAAAGGAGAGTATTCATTTTTAGACATCATTGCTCAACAAGCACTGGTTTTGAATATTCCACTAGTCTTGATGAATAGTTTTGCCACCGAAGAAGATACCCTGTCCTTTCTTGAAAAGTACCCAAAACTCTGGAAGAGTGGAATTGACTTGTCTTTTTTGCAGCATAAAGTGCCCAAAGTAAAACAAGCTGATCTAACGCCGGTCATCTGGACTGAAAATCCGGCTTTGGAATGGGCGCCGCCCGGACACGGCAATATTTATTCAGCTTTGGTCACAAGTAGGATGCTGGACAAACTCCTGGAATCCGGCTTTAAGTATGCCTTTATTTCCAATTCTGATAATTTGGGAGCCGTAATAGACACGAAGATCTTGGGGCATCTTGTTGAAAGACAGGCGCCCTTTTTGATGGAAGTCGCTGAACGTACCGAAATGGATGTGAAGGGTGGTTTCCCAGTCCGCCATCGAGATGGGCAGCTCGTTCTATGGGAAATTGCTCAATGCCCCCCTGAAGAAAAACACATCCATCAGGATATTGAACGCTTTAATTACTTTAGTACAAATAGTATTTGGGTCAATCTATTAGCGCTCAAAGAAGAGATGCAGAAAAAAGATAATAATCTCCAACTCCCAATGATCCGCAATGAAAAAACCGTTGACCCACGTAAAAGTGATTCTACGCCCGTATATAGCCTGGAAACCGCACAAGGAGCGGGGATTTCTGCTTTCGAAGGCTCTCAGCCTGTGAAAATTCCACGCAATCGTTTTAACCCTGTAAAAACAACAAACGAGTTACTCGCTATCCGCTCTGATGCTTATATTTTGACTTCCGACTATCGGATTATCCTTAACCCTGAACGTACTTTGCCCCCTCCCGTGGTCACACTTGATTCAAAATACTATAAATTGATCCAAGACCTTGAATCCCGTTTTCCTGAGGGAGTGCCTTCGCTACTTAATTGTAAGAGCCTAAGTATCGAAGGAGATATCAAGTTTGGAAAAAATGTGGTTATCGAGGGAGATGTACAACTTAGTAACGCTTCAAAAGATCAAGTCGTTATCGAGGATATTGTGATAACAGACCGAGAGTGGAGAGTGGATTAAATAAGCCATACAGACGCCGAGCATTTTTAAAATGCTCGGCGTCTTTTTATTGGAGAAGAAATGAAAAGAGCCCTTTTAATAATAGATGCCCAAGCCAATATGTTCGACGAAGAGTTCTGTGTCTACAACGCAGACGAGATTATAAAAAATATCTGTGCCTTAATCGCGAAAGCCAGAGAAACAGGTACCCCGTTGATCTATATCCGCAATAACGGCGACAAAGGTGACCCTGACCAACCCAACACCCCCGGCTGGGAAATCCACGCGCCCTTTGCGCCACTACCTGACGAGAAGATCATCGACAAAGCTGGAGCAGATGCCTTTGAAAAGACCGACCTGCAAGATACGCTGAACGCACAAAAGATCGAGCATCTCGTCATCGCTGGAATGCAGAGTGAAGTTTGCATCACCACCAGCGGAGAACACGCCCTTATGCTCGGCTATCAGGTCACACTCGTTGAAGATGCCCACACCACTTTCGATTTTGACGATCTGCGCGCTACCGATGCCATTCAGACGGCAAATGAAAAGTTCAAAGAAATTGCATCTTGCAAGAAAACAGAAGAAATAACTTTTGCTCGATAATAAAAAAAACTTTTCTACCGTACATCTGTGAGTTCAAGGTGCAGATTTCCAGCCCGAATGGACTTCGTACAACTAGCACGGTCGGTTTATCTTGTGCCCCGACAGGGGTACCGCCGTGCGGAGCGAATAAGCAACACAAATGTGTTTGAAAAGAGCGAATTTTATGTGAATTTCACCCGCACGGGGATGAATCCACCGTGCTACTCTTGCGAAGCCCGCTCAAGCGGACTAAGAAATCACTTCGTCTATCTTTTATTTCGAGAATTTCGATAAATGTACGGTAGAGAAAAAAAAACTAAAAAAACACCATGTCTAACAATCAATATTCATTCACCCCCAAACAAAAACGTATCCTTCATCTCAGCGCTGGATTGCTTTGGGTAATTGGGATTGCCATCCTCTACCGCTTCTCCGGATTATCGTTTCTTTCTTTTATCATTTTGGATAGTCTCCCTGTTAAGTGTTGCTAACAACAGGGACTGGAACAGATAGCAAC
>CAZOOX010000130.1:11169-11663 GCA_964581545.1 uncultured Anaerolineaceae bacterium | reverse complement strand
CCTTCACGAAAACCTGCAAGGCGGCAGAGATCACGCCCCTATTGGGACTGGAAGTTGATCTAAGCACAGGCAGGTTGCCTCTGCTTGCAACCAGTCGGGAAGGCTGGGCGAACCTGTGCCGACTAAGCAGCGCGCTTGCGCTTCAGGATGATCCTGGCACACCCTGCTCCCTTGATCTGCTTGCATCTTTTTCCAATGACCTGGTCGCCATCGGCAGCGCAGGTGGAAAAGAAGCAGCCAAACAATTTGAAATTCTCAAAAGTATTTTCGGCAATCGGCTTTATCTGAGCTTGCAAGACCCAAGGGTTGGACTACCCCTCTCCAGCTTCGCACGCAGTATGGGGGTGCAGATGGTCGTGACACACCCCATCTATTATCTAAAGCCCGAACAGGCAAGCCTGCAACGCACGCTTGCAGCCATTCGTCTCAACCAGACAATCAACACGCTATCCGATGAAGATGTCACCCCCGAAGGCGCATACTTTCTCAGTCGG
>CAZOOX010000130.1:0-11157 GCA_964581545.1 uncultured Anaerolineaceae bacterium | reverse complement strand
TTTCAATCCGCTCTAAATAGAACGCAAGAAGTCGCTGAGCGCTGCACCTTTGACCTGCCTTTGGGCGTACCCAACATGCCCCAAATCCCGATCCCAAATGGTCTCAGCCCAAGCCAGTATCTGCGTCAAAAAGCGGAAGCCGGGGCAAAAAGGCGTTACGGAAAGATCACGCCAGAGATACAAGCCCGTCTGGATCATGAACTCGAGACCATTGCCACGATGGGCTATGAGCCGATCTTCCTGATTGTGGAAGATGTGCTCAACTTCGCCCGTGAGACCGGCGTGCCCTACTCTTCGCGCGGCTCGGCAGCATCATCGCTGGTCGCACATTGCCTGGGGATCACGAGCCCCGACCCACTGCGCCTGAACCTGTATTTCGAACGTTTCCTAAACCCAGCTCGCCTAACCCCACCTGACATCGACACCGACCTCTGCTCCGTACGTCGCGACAGTGTCATCCGGCATGTCTTTGAAAAATACGGCGAAGAACAGGTCGCGATGGTAGGAACGATCAACCGCTTCCGTCCGCGCTCAGCATTGGGCGAAGTCGCCAAGGCGTATGGTTTGCAGCCCACAGAAGTACGGGCGATGGTTAAAAATCTACCCCACTCCTTCTGGGCACGCAGGCAGGAAAGGGATGAAGATGGACAGGAAGTTTCCCCCTTCACTGCCCTGCGTGAACTCTATCCGGGCGAGAAATACCGGCAGATATTTGACGATGCCGAAGCGATCCTGAAATTGCCGCGCCATCTCTCCATGCACCCCGGCGGATTGGTGGTCGCGCCGGGACCGGTCACCGACCTGGTGCCTGTGATGCGTTCGGGGGGCAAGGGCGTTATCATTACGCAGTTGGATTTAGATGCAGTGGAAGAATTTGGGCTAGTCAAGATCGACCTGCTCGGTATTCGTGGCCTGAGCGTGCTTGGGGATGTAGCGGGGTTTATCCAGCAAGACCAACCGCAGCGGTATCCCACTTCTCTGTCTGTGCTGGATGCCACGCCTGTGGATGACCCGCAAGTGACTGACCTGATCGAGCAGGGCAAGACCATCGGCTGTTTCCAAATTGAGAGTCCCGGGATGCGGGCAACACTGAAAGAAATTCATGCCAGGAGCACCGATGACATTATGGCAGCCCTGGCGCTCTACCGTCCTGGACCGCTGACGGGCGGCTTGAAAGATGCCTTTGTGAGACGTTTCAAGGGCGAGGAGGAGATACACCATCTACATCCGTCTCTCGCGCCCCTGTTGGAAGAAACCTTTGGGGTGATCCTCTATCAAGAACAGGTGCTGCGCATCGCCCATGAGTTGGCTGGCTTCAGCCTGGCGGAAGCGGATCTCTTGCGGCGGGCAATGAGCCATTTCGATCCCGGCAAGCGCATGCAGGAATTGCAGCGTAAGTTCGTATCGGAAGCGGAAGCCCGCAGCGGTATCCCTCAGGAAACGGGCGAGCGGGTCTGGGAGATGATGGCGGCCTTTGCGGGTTACGGTTTCCCCAAAGCACACGCAGCCTCCTACGCCCAGATCGCCTGGCGTTCTGCCTGGGCAAAGGTGTATTTCCCAGCCGAGTTCATGGCAGCCGTGCTGGCAAATGGTGGCGGTTATTACAGCCAGCGCGTTTACCTGAGCGAGGCACGTCGCTTGGGATTGAGGGTACGAGCACCGCATATCAATCACTCATTGCCTAATTTCGCTGTTGGAAATGTATCGGGAGAAAAGCAGCTCTTTATGGGCCTGGGGCAGATTAAACATCTGACGAGGAAAACGATCAGGAAGATCATTACGATGCGCCCCTACGCGTCGCTGGATGATTTTCTGACCCGTGTCGATCCGCGCTTGCAGGAAGCAGAGAACTTGGTGAAGGTTGGGGCATTGGATGGCTTGGGCAGTATCCCTGCACTTTTGAAACGCCTGCAAAGTGGTTGGCAGGCCGGGCAGATGAGTTTGTTTGCGATGACACAGCAGGGAGCAGACTGGTCTTTGGAAGAAAAGATCGCGGCGCAACAGGAAATCCTTGGGGTTAGTCTGGCAGCGCATCCGTTGGAGCTTGTAGCGGACGAGATCAAGAAAGCGGGGGTAATCGAGATTGTGGATGCGGTTGAGCGAATCGGTCAGCGCGTGATGGTGGCTGGTGTGCGGCAGACGTCACGACGAAGCAGAACTGCAAAAGGGGAAACAATGCTTTTCCTGACGCTGGAAGATTTATCGGGCACATTGGATGTAATCGTCTTCCCCGATCTTTACAAGCAAGTAAAACAGATTGCGACATCGAATCATCCGATGCTGATTACAGGCGTTCTTGAAATAGACAAAGGGCGCGAGGAGCCGACCCTGAAAGCGGAAAAGCTTTTCAGGGTTTGACAACACCGATATGGAAGAGAGGCACCTGACCACAGTGCTAAAGAAGTGATATGCATATCAGCAGTGCCCCTGACCCAGAAAAAATGAACTTCCCTAATCCATACTCTCAAAGCGATGGGCATTTCTAATTGTCGTTGACAGGGGATGCGCAAAACAAGAAACAAGATTATAATAATCACGTTTCGCGTTTTTTTTTTATGAAGGAGCAGTCATGTTCATTAACCGTAATGTCGAGTTAGAACTTCTGTCGAATATGTATAAAAGCGACCGTGCCGAGCTATATGTGCTCTACGGTCGCCGCCGCGTGGGGAAAACCGAGTTGCTGAATGCCTTTTGCCAGGATAAGCCGCATATCTTTTTCATTGCCACCCTCAGCACCGATGCAGAACAACTCGCTACTTTCTCTCAACATATCTGGGCATTTACCCATTCAGAGACTCCGGCTAACTTTTCTTTCCCCTCCTGGGACGCAGCCTTTCAAGCCTTGGCCGATTTGCCGGGCAAGCCAATTGTTGTTCTGGATGAATTCACCTATTTGATCAGCGGGAATAAAGCCATCCCTTCTATTTTGCAAAAGGTCTGGGATGCTTCCCTGAAAAACACGCAGATCAAGCTCTTTTTATGCGGCTCGTATATTGGGATGATGGAAACCGAAGTGTTGGGATACCGTGCTCCCCTGTATGGACGTCGTACCCAAAGCACGCTGCTTGCTCCATTAGACCTGCCCTCTTCCGCCCAGTTTTATCCGAACTACACCGCTGACGAGCAATTCCTTGCCTGGTCTATCCTAGGGGGCATGCCGTATTACTTGCGCACGTTCAATGACGAGACAGATATTTCCTCAAATATCGGCGCGCATATTCTGGATGCCCGCACAGCAGAGCTTTATCGGGAACCGCATCTGCTTTTAATGGAAGAACTGCGCGAGCCGCGTAATTATTTCTCCATCCTGCGTGCAATTGCCCAGGGGAATACCCGTTTGAATGAAATCGCCCAGGCATCCGGGGTTGGCGCTGCATCCACCGTTTCCCGTTATCTGGATATTCTCCAACAAATGCACCTGGTAACACGGCGTGTTCCGGCAACCGAAGCCAAACCCGAAAAGAGTAAGCGCGGGATTTACCAGATCGACGATCACTTCCTGCGTTTTTGGTTCCGTTATGTTCACCCCAACCAAAGCTCTCTCGATCTCGGTCTGACGGATGCAATTTTGGAAAAACGTGTCGTTCCCGACCTGGACAATTTTGTCTCCAGCACCTTTGAAGAAGCCAGCCGGGCGCATATTGCCCATTTGGCGCGTCAGGGGGAATTACCTTTCCTGCCTGAGAATATTGGTGCCTGGTGGGATCGCGAGGCGGAGATTGATGTGCTGGCAATCAGCTACACTGAAAAGAAAGCGCTCATCGGAGAGTGTAAGTGGTCTATCAATCCGGTTGGCGTAAAAGTACTAAATGACCTACAACGAAAGGAAAGAATATTTCGGCAGCGCGGACAAACGGAAGAACTTTCCTATGCGCTTTCTTCCCGTGTTGGATTTACACCTGACTTGGTTGCGCAAGCCAGAGAGATGGGCGTGATGCTTTTTACCGTTAAGCAGATGGTGCGGGCTGGTAAATAGATCATCCGCCTTTTTGCGCAATTATTTGCCAGCCTATTTCACACGCCTGACATATTCATATCTTTACAATAAAAGAGCTGCGTTAGAGCGACAGACTCAACACGTCTAATTTCATTTGAGCTAGAAATTTCAATATAATTAAAAGTACCCTTGTTTTGCAAGGGCACTTTTTTTTATCTAACGGCCACTTAACCTGTGCAGCGGGTTAGTTACAATTCCACTCTAACAGCACAGTTAAACTAAACACAATCGCCGCGTCAGATTGAAGCCATGGTGGGCAGCGTATTGATTGGTTTTCGCAATTGTATTACTTGCCATGAAGCTCTTCGCGAACTCGTTTTGCAGCTTTCCGTCGCCATCTATCTATCATCTTAGATTGTTCATTTGTAGATAATTTTTCCCATTTCTTCATGTCGCTAAACCACTCCCGACTTCTATTCTTGTATTCTTCTATATGTTCCGTCAAATATTGTTCGTACTTTTGTATCCTCATTGGCACGCTAGCAACAGAGAAAAAATATGGGGAATCCAGCGCAAAACCACTTATAGAGCGGACATAGCCCCCTTCTGTTGTTCCTGTTGCAAGTTCATCAAAGCTAACCTCGTTGCCCTCATCCAATCGACAAAGACATATGATCTCCCATTTCATTAAGTCATTTCCCATGCTATCCAAGAATTCAATTTCGGTGCATAGCTTATCAACTACAAATGTACTAACGTGATTACTATAAAGGTCAGATTTGAAGGCTACAAACCATAGCTCTCTGTCTGGTTGATTTTGCGATTGTGTGCGACATAAACCAAATTTAACTGGTTCACCATTTGGCAAAGTGTGTTCGTACACTGGAACATTTTCCCAAGACATGGGTTTACTCCTAGAGATATTAAGTTTCCAAATATTCACACAGAGACCTTGTTTATCGTGTGTAGCCAGAATATATTTCGAAGGGTGAAATGCTAACCCTCCAATTTCCCCTATGTTCTGGTTAAATTCGCCACACATTTTCCAATCTTTACAAGACCATATCCGAACAATGCCTTCTCTAGATGCCGAAGCCAAAAAGGAACCATCATAGGAAAAGGTTACGCTTGTAATCCGGTCGGTTGCACCCTTAAAGTCCTTAATAAGCATCGCAGTTTCAGAGTCCCAAACATAAATATAACCCCAAGAACCACTCACTATTGTTTTCCCATCAGGAGACCAAGCTACACTGCCAACAGGTCCTCTAGGGTCAGCCAGCTTACTCACTAGCTCTTCACCCCTAGCATCCCACAAATCCACTTCAAAATTTGAAACTGCAGCAAGAACCGTGCTGTTCGGCTTAAATGCTAGACTCTCTACTTTATTTCCTTCTAATAGTGTCCCTTTATGAATAAGTTCGTTCCCAATTAGAGATAATAAGTATACTTTTCTTAGAGAGCCTACTGCAAGCAAGTTGCCATCCGAAGACCAAGCCATACTATTAATTGTCGGTGAAGAATCGATATTGTATTGCGATATGCTTTGACCATTTTTCACATCTTGCAATTTAATAGTCCCATCTACACACCCTGATGCAATAATGCTGCTATCAGGCGACCAAGCTATATAATTAATACCAGCAGAAGCCATTCTAACAAGCTGCCAACGATGATTGGAAGTTGCTAAATCCCAGAAACAGATATGATCGTTTACATTAGCAATAGCCAATGTGTTTCCGTCTGGGGACCATGCGATCCAATTGAAAGTATTTTCCACAACCGAGACAGAATCAACAAGATCAAAATCTATTGTTGTAATTTCAGTATTTGACATTTTTCACTATCCTTATTTTTTGATTTCTGGATATTGTGGTGACTATTGTTTATTCCGTTTGCATAACTGTTTATATGCGTGCCGCATATCACCCATTTGATTGGCCCGTTAGACAGTGTCAGATTAAAATAAGTTTAACATAATTTATGCAAATAATTTAAAAAAACCATCTCTTGACGGCTCTTTTATCTTCTGGGAAGAAGTTTTGGTTGGTCTGACGGGCAGATCGCCTGTCAGCTGCAAAGGCTTGGCAATCGCTTACGCTTTTTCTGTAGCGCGTTCCGCAAGCACCCTTTTTCGCCAGGCATAGTAGGATTGGGTCGAAACCACAGGGGTGCCATCCGGGTATGTCCCAAAATGCTCTGCGATTAATTCCGCCAGCGTAAAGGAATCGTGCGTACGGTCTCGGCTTTCCCATTTTTCAACCACAGGAATCCAGTTTTCAAGCGTAAAAGTCAGCTTGCGTCTGTTGCCATTTATCCGACTGGATTTTGCTGATGGTTGATGATTTTCTTGTAATGACATTGCTCATGCCTCCGTGCTTTGGGATATTGGGTGGTTATCACAAGGCGGTATTCTAACCGAAAATGAGCGCCCAGTCGTAAAAAGTTACCAAAGCCCTGAAGCGGTGCATAAAACGCTCCATGTCGCACAGGTAAACGGAGTATGCCGCACAGCTTAAACGGTCAATATCGCACAATCAGTAGTGAGGAGAAGGTTAGCGAAGGTATCGCAGTGTTTGGCATCGTATGTTTACTGAACATCTGCTAAAAGCCCCAGAAGTACTTCAATAATCTCACGAAACTCAATATCCCGCGCATAGGAATATATGCGGGCATATCGTTGCCAACGGGCTTGCATTCCTTCATTCGTGAGAATGGCTTCCAAGGTTTCCCGATACTTCGTCAGAATGACGGGTGATTCCTGATGGGCAATGGTTGCATTGAGCGCATCCCTAAAAAGTGCCCTGTCCAGCTTATCCCCCTGGGTCTTGGTCAACAGATAGACGTCATAAAAATCTCTGGCACGGGTATTGCCCGTACTGCGCCGCAAGATCGTTTCCCCTTTTCAGCCAAAACGGTTTCCAGATTATAGGCCCAGATTTCAAGCGTCTTTTCTTCAAAGCCCGATGGATACTGATAGAGCATGGCTCCGGGGGGCAGTTTATCTCCTGTGGTCAGGTCGATCTTGACCGGCGTGCGGATACTAGACCTCTTGCATAAGTCATGAAAAAGCAAGTTCGAGATTGTAAATCGCAGCAATAAGATTGAAGCGTAAGCCAAACCGTTTTCTACGATTACGATAGCGTTCGCTCAAAATACGAAAGAATTTCAACTTGCCGATGACATGCTCAACATAAATACGCTGGCTAGAGAGTTCTCGGTTTTCTTGCTTTTGTTCTGCGGTCAAGGGATGATATTTTGACTTCTTGTGTGGTGTTTTACTGTTCGCATGGATTTTCATCAATCCTTGATAACCGGAATCTCCAAGGCAGTGAATACTCTCATCAATGCACAGGTCACTTTCTTTGAAAAGACGAAAATCATGCGTGCTTCCTTTTCCAAACGCTGTTGCAATGATCTTCAACGGTTTTTTCGCAATTACGACCTGTGCTTTTTGGGTGTGACACTTCTTTTTACCGCTATAATGTCGTTTTTGCTTTTTTTTGGACGCTCGATCGCTTGTTCACTTACATCAACGAGCAATACTTCAATCTCAAGATCGTTGGATTTGAGCGCTCTTTTGCCCGGAAGATGAAACTTTTCTGAAGCTATCAAGACATCTTCCACTTGTCTGATTGTTCGTGAGACTGCTGATTCACTGATGCCATAGGAACCCGCTATATGAAATTGGGTACGATATTCTCGCCAATACATCAGCGTCATGAGAAGTTGATCGGCTCGACTTAGCTTCGGTGGTCGCCCAAATTTGGGCAGTCCATCTTCTACAACAGAAAGCATTTCCTTGAACGTGCTTGGTAATACGCCTGTCAATCGTTTGAAATCGCTTTCTTTCCAATCTTTTATATCTTCGTGTTTCATGTGCCTATTATGGCACAATTAGCACTTATGCAAGAGGTCTACTATCAAAATGGGCGATCAGCGATGCCCGATAGCCCCCAAAGGAATCATCCTCATGGATTTCTTCAAGG
Organism: uncultured Anaerolineaceae bacterium; assembly: GCA_964581545.1. Taxonomy (GTDB): domain Bacteria; phylum Chloroflexota; class Anaerolineae; order Anaerolineales; family Villigracilaceae; genus Desulfolinea. Next base: position 3,234 of record CAZOOX010000130.1, on the reverse strand, counting down.
CGCTCGAATTCAAAACGCACTTCGTCATCCAGTTCAAGTGCGCAGATTTCATCAAGCATTTTCTGGATAGCTGCCTGATTAAGCAATCTTTCCCGCAAGGTAGCATCCATATCCATCGTGGTGCGGAAAGCTGTGCCAACGAGCGAGGCGATTAGCATCCCGCCTTTGAGAACCATGTTCTCCTTGTAAGGGAAAAAGAAATCCTTTCCAGAAAACGCTCCAGCATGAAGTTCTGTAAAACAGCCTGCGCAGATACCCCGGAGCGCTTAGCAAGGTCACGGATCTCTGCCTTGAATTGCATTGCCCGGCTGCTCATAGCAAGACCTCCATATAGGGGCGCAGGATATTGCGAACACGGAACTGCTCTGCATAGCGGTAGAGCAATTCGATATTCTTGGTTTTCAGGCGTGCATAACGCTTGAGGGCATCAAAAAGAATCTGGTCTTCAATACGACTGCGGCTGCGCAGAATATCAACGATCGTGCGCTCCATCCCTGTAACACACAGTGGATTACCATGTGGGGATTGCAACTCAACCACCCCGATCTCCATCAGCTTCCGCTTGACATTGAAGACCTGATGATTGCTCTCATCAAGGACTGCCGAGTGATAGCCTGATGGAAGAGTACATGAGAAGAATAAGGGCGTACGGTCTGTAAGGTCGTGCAAGAAAAGCGCTGTCTCGTGGGAAAAGACCGCAGCCTTGTATTGGGATTGGAAAAGAAAGAATTCATCTTCAAGCAGCGTCGGTTTCTGATAGACCCCCCAGGCAACACGTTCAAGCTCCCCACGCTTTGTCAGGATCGATAGGTAGGTCGTGGGAATGCCCGCATCCACCAGGTCAGCGGTGCGAACGATGCCGCTCTGCTTCTGGATGATTTGATGGATTTGGTGAAAACCGGTTCGCGCTATGTTTGTGTTCATACTGGTATTATATATTAAATCAGTATAAATACAAACACATTTGCTGCGCTTCTATTCTCAAGAGGCTGGCGAGTATCTTATTCAAAGTAAATCAAGAAGTGATATAATTTACTTTGACGCACAAAAGTAAATCAAGGCGTTGTGTGGTTTATTTCAGGAGTGTTTTATGGATATCAAAGACTTCAGATCCGGAACATATCAAGAGGGGCATAAATACCGCTATTTTTTGCCTGAAAAGATCAACCATGCCTTTTTTTGGACAGACAAAGGCATCAATGAATTATTGGAGCAGGCTTCACTGAAATTAGGGGAACTAAACGCTTTCTCGCAATTTGTTCCTGATATAGATATGTTCATCAAGATGCATGTGACCAAGGAAGCGGTTGTCTCCAGTCGTATTGAAGGAACTCGCACGAATATGGAAGAAGCCCTGATAGATCGACCCGGCATTGACCCTGAACGCCGGGATGACTGGCAAGAGGTAGTCAATTATGTAAGGGCGATGAATACCGCCATAGAAGAACTTGCTACACTGCCTCTTTCCAACAGGCTGATCAAAAACACACATAAAATACTGCTGTCCAGTGTGAGAGGCGAACACAAAACGCCAGGAGAATTTAGGCGCTCCCAAAACTGGATCGGCGGTGCAAGTTTGGCGGATGCGACCTTTATTCCTCCAGCGCATAGCGAGCTGCCGGAGTTATTGTCTGATCTGGAATTTTTCCTGCATAATGCAGAGATTCAGATCCCTCACCTGATAAAAATCGCTATTGCTCATTATCAATTTGAAACCATCCATCCTTTCCTGGATGGCAATGGCAGAATAGGGCGCTTGCTGATCACGCTTTATCTGGTTTCTCAAGGTATTTTAGACGCCCCTCTTTTGTACCTTTCTGATTTTTTTGAAAAAAACAAAACGCTCTACTATGATAATTTAACCTTCGTCCGCACCAAAAACGATCTTGCTCAGTGGGTCAAGTTCTTTTTGGTCGGGATAATCCAAACCGCGGAAAAAGGCGTGGACACTTTAGATAAAATCATCACGCTGAAAAAAAATATCGAAGACGAGCGTATCTCACTTATGGGCAGGCGCGCGAAACAAGGAATGGTCTTATTCCATCAATTATTTAGCCAGCCGGTTTTGACCAGCAAAGATGCAGAGGGAATAACCGGCTTATCCCGAAAAGCGGCAAACGATTTGATTGCCCTTTTTGTAGAGAAAAAGATACTTAAGGAAAACACCGGTTACCAACGCAATCGTGTCTTCATTTTTGATGAGTATCTGAAGCTCTTTCGGTGAGTGCTAAAATCATCGCAACTTCAGCGCTTAGGTAGATCAGAAGCACGAAAAAAACATCCTGCTCTTTCAAAAGTTGGCGTGTTTTCTCAACAGATTTATATGCTTTTTGCGTTCATGCTTATTTCGTGAACCACATAAGCATAAATGTAAAGTACTTTTTCTTTCGCCCTGGACATACTTATATCTATGGACAAGCTCACAGGCTCGGTAGAGCGCATCACCTTCTACAATCCAGAAAACGGCTATACTGTGCTACGCTTACGCCCGGAAGTGCGCGGACGTCAGCGTCTACCGGGGCTGAGTCGGGATGGGCTAATTACGGTTGTGGGTAATCTCCCAGAAGTCTCTCCAGGCGAGCATCTGAAACTTCAGGGCATCTGGGATACCCACCCCAAGCACGGTAAACAATTCAAGGCAGAGATTTGCGAACAGGCGCTGCCCTCCTCGATTGCAGGCATGGCAAGCTATCTTGGTTCAGGGATGGTGAAGGGGATCGGTCCCAAGCTGGCAGAGCGGATCGTGGAATGCTTTGGAGAAGAGACCTTTGAGATCATTGAAGATCAACCGCACCGATTGGCAGAAGTATCCGGTATCGGACGGGACCGGATGGGCAAGATCATCGCTGCCTGGGAAGAACAAAAGCAGGTCAAGGAGATCATGGTCTTCCTGCATGCACATGGGGTCAGCACGAACCTGGCAGTAAAGATATTCAAGCAATATGGCGATACGTCCCTGCAAGTCGTACAGGAAGATCCCTACCAACTGGAGCGTGATATTTACGGGATCGGGTTCAAGACCGCCGACCGCATCGCCCAGGCTTTGGGCCTCAGTCCGGAGCACCCATCCCGCATCGAAGCGGGCATTGTTTTTGCTCTGAATGAGACCATCAACCAGGGGCATGTTTATGTGCCCAAGGGGATGCTTGTCCAGCGAGCGATAGAACTGCTGGAAATTTCTCATGAGTTGATCCCCCCAGGGCTGGAACGCCTGGAAGCGCAGGAGCGTATTCG
>CAZOOX010000129.1:0-11717 GCA_964581545.1 uncultured Anaerolineaceae bacterium | reverse complement strand
CCACTCCCACTTTTCTGATATTGTTTTAATGTGTCTCCGTAACCTTCTTTATTGTCCTCGGTTCTTCGGTATTGTATCCCTTTGCTTTGGTCAGGTGATAGGCAAAGAGTTGAGCAGGGATAATCCCAACAATCGGCGTAAGCCACTCAGGCACATTTTCTGGGATCGGGATAGCGACTTCTGCCAATTCTAGTGCAGCGAGCGAATTGGAGATGACGATCAATTCAGCCAGCAGATCATTTTTTAGATGTGTGAGCGTTTCCTGCATTGAGTCGAAGACTCTCCCTTTGGGTGAGATCGCAAAAACAGGAAAACCACTTTCAACCATCGCAACGGGTCCATGTTTGAAGTCTGCGGATGAGTAGGGTCCGGCAGAAATATAGGTTAGCTCTTTCATTTTCAACGCCCACTCGAAAGCGGTGGCATAGTTGTAACCACGCCCCAAGACTACACATTGCTGCATGTAGCGGTATCGTTGAGCGGCTTGAACTATTTTTTGCTCTTGCTCCAAGGTCTTTTTTACCCAACTCGAAAGCTGCTCCAATTCAGTCCAGGGCTTTTCTTCTCCAGCCATAGCTGCCGAAAGCATTGCAATTATCATCAATTGAGATGTGTAAGTCTTTGTAGCTGCAACGGCTTTCTCATCCCCTGCCTGAATATCGAGGACAAAATCAGCAGCCTTTGCCAATGGAGAATTGGGTTCGTTTGTAATGGCTAATGATAAGTTTCCCTGTTTTCTGCCTTCTTCGAGTACGCTGACAATATCAGGCGATTTGCCCGATTGAGAAATGCCAACAACAAGCGCATTTTTGATATTCGGTGGTTGCCTGTAGTAGGTAAAGAGCGAGGGGGTAGCCAAAGCCAGTGGAAGCTGATTTTTTGCACCCCAAAGATAATTAGCATAGCGCCCTGCATTGTCGGATGTGCCGCGTGCAGCGAGAAAGATGAAGTTTGGGTTGCTCTTGTGAATGGCTTGGGCGATATTCTCGACCGTTTTTCTCTGTGAAGTGAGGAGATTGTCCAAGCGGGCAGGCTGTTCGTGGATTTCGGTGTGGAGAGACATAGTTTTTCTTTTAGGGAGATGTTCATAAAGGGTAGCAAGCCAAAATCATGGGCGGTACGGCTCGTTATCCATACTAAAATTTATCCTTTTACTGCTCCAGCTGTTAATCCTTTTATAAATTCTCGTGAGAGAAGAATATAAAGAATTAAGATAGGAATTGCAGCAAGGGAGAGAGTGCTGAGGGCGCGTGTCCAGTCTGTGCGATATTGACCAAAGAGGAGCGACACGCCAAGTGCGACTGTGCGAGATTCTTCGGCACGGATGAAGACGAGTGGGAACCAGAAATCGTTCCAGATTTTCATCATGTTGAAGATAGCGACTGTTGCCATAGCGGGACGCAGAAGGGGAACGACAATTTGTAGATAAATGCGCCACTCGGAGGCTCCGTCTACTTTAGCGGCATCGAACATTTCTTTGGGAAGGGTTTTGACAAAGGCGGTCAGGATAAAGATGGAGATTGGCATTCCCATCGCAATGTAGACTGGGATCAAACTCCAAATAGTGTCTTGTAGATTGAGAAATTGCATGATTCGCACAAGGTCAATTGTTGCTAAACGGATAGGGATCATTAATCCAGCGATAAAGAAAACGTAGAGGGCAGTGCTGGCTTTTGAGTTCCATTTTGCGAGGGCATACGCCGCAAGTGAGCCAAAAAAGATGATTAAGACAAGTGAAATAATGGTGACATAAATGGTATTTAGAAAGTATGCACCAAAATTTCCTTTGAGCCAGACGGCTTTATAGCCCTCTACGGTGAAAGTTTGCGGTAAGCCAAAGGGATTGCTGAAAATCTCTTTCTGGGGCTTGAAAGAATTGATGATGAGTGTCCAGATCGGGAAAATGGCGACGAATGCCCAAAGAGAAAGGGCGAAATAGGTGAATGATTTTTGTATGCGGCTCATTATTATTCTCCTAAACCATATCTTCGTTTTTACGAGATGAATAGAGCCAGATTAGCACGCCCGTCATCAAAATTATGAAAGTGATCGTTGCGATTGCAGCGCCCATACCCATATTTGGAATGCCGATGGGATGTTCTCCAGCAATGCCTGTTCTATAGAAGAAGGTTGCCAGAAGGTCTGTGGAATATCCCGGCTCTCCTTTTGCTCCTGCCATTGCGTAAATGACATCGAAAGCATTGAAGTTGTCAACGAATGTTAAGATACCTACAACGCCAAATACGGGTTTGAGCAGGGGCACTTTGATGCGCCAGAAAATATTCCAACTAGAAGCCCCATCTACACGGGCGGCTTCAAGAACTTCTTCAGAGATGCCCAGCAATCCTGCTAAAAAGAGAACGGTTGGCATCCCGACCCACTGCCAAACAGATGTCAGCGAGATGGCGGGCAAAGCCAAACTTTCATCACCTAGCCAGGGTTTTGCCCAGGTATCCAGCCCGATGGCTTTTAACGTTTGATTAATTGCCCCCCAGTGCGGGTTGAGAATGAGTGTCCACAAAAATCCCGTTACAAGCACAGAGAGCGTGGCAGGGGCAAAAATGACAGTGCGAAAAAAGTTTCTTCCTTTAAAGTCTTGCGATAATAAATTAGCAAAAAATAGCCCCAAACTATTTTGAACGATCATGTGAATAGCAAAGAAAATAGCGGTGTTTTTTAACGCCCCCAAAAACCTTTCTTTCCAAACCGGATTTGTAAAAAGGTCTATATAATTTTGAAAACCGACAAACTCTGTAGGCGTATAGCCTTTGCCTGTGTAAAGGCTCAGGCGCATCGAATCAAGGAGGGGAGCCGCCATAAAAACAAGATAAACGAGTAGCGCAGGCAATAAAAACAAAACCCAGATGCTGTTTTCTTGAAAATATTTTTTGAGTTTTTCCATATTTTCCTCCTCTGGAGGTAAGGGGTAAAAGATTATGAAAACTTATTATCTCTCTTCAGGAATAAACACCAACTTTTTCAGCTAGAGGAGTTAATAATTCCAATTTCCATGGTTCCATTCTCGGAGAGACCGAACAAGATGTGCTAAGAATAAAGCCTCCGTCTGGCATGCCAATGCGAATACGCTCTGAAGCGTGGGCAATAACTTTTTCTTCTGTTTTCATGGCAAGTAATTCTACCGCGTTCATATTGCCTTTGATAAATATCTGATCTCCAAATTTTTCTTTGGCTTCACATAGATCACCATTTCCCAGCGGAGGCGGGTCAAGAGCATCAATTCCCTGTGTGCTGGTTTTTATCATCAGATCCAAACGATCTCCGATACTGCCGCAGGTATGTGTATACACAGGTGAGCTTGCATTTTTTATCGCTTCATTCAGCCGAGATTCATAGGGCACAACAAACTCTTTATACATCTTTGGCGAGAGAAAAGGCCCTCCAACAAAAGCTGATGAGACTAAAACCACATCTACGCCTCGCTTTGCTTGTCCCACGGCCCAGGCAATAGAAATATCGGTCAGGCGGTTTAGCAGGGTGTGGCACTTGGAGGCATCAATGAGGAAGTTCATCAGGGCATTTTCATAACCAAACAATTCCATAAAATGGGTGAGCGGAGAAAAGACCTCCCCATGTATCGAAACATCATCTCCAACCATCTCTTTTACTATATCAATAGTGCGGTAAAAGTGAGCGGGAATTTTGCCCAACCCTGACTTGCCACTCAAATAAGGGACGTGATAAATTCCCCAAGTATACTCCCACAATTCATTGATAAAATCCAAATTGTCTGGGTCAATGGTTTCAAAATCGGCATGCCCAGGTTTCGATTTGTCAACGGCAGTATGCAGAGGATTATCATCCCAAGGGATAAGAGTCGTGTCGCCATTGCCCCAAGTCAACATCTCGCCATCAGAGGTTTCTTTTATAGATTTAATATCATCCAAAAGGTTTTTAGGACGACCGGGCAGATTGATCAAGATGCCGTCAAATCTATAGCGACGTTGTAATTGCACCAAAGCTTCAGCAAACCCCTCGCTCGTAAACCAGATCTTATGCGGCGGAATATCTGTGTTTAGAAAATAATGCCCTAATGCAAGCTGGCACATCACTGGCACACGATCGGGAGTTTTATGCTGCATAGCCAAAGTCATGCGTTCTTTAGAATTCATTTTATCTTCCAGTTGATAAGAGGGTTTTGAAGGTATAAGCTCTGGTTTACTGTGGTGCGACTGTTTTTTTTGGGTCTTCTATAGGTTAAAAAATCGTGAAGCCCCTGACCTCAACTTGTTCACCGCTGGTCAACATCTACCCGGCGTAAAATTCTATCTGCTCACGCCGAAAATCAGCTTTGGGTGCGGCACTCAAGCTAAAAACAAGAACGGTGCGGCTTTCTAACCAAAAGAGAAGAAGACCTGACAGGCTTTGAAAACCCGTCAGGTCTCTTATTACTTATTTATCTTATTTACAGCTTTGAGCAGGTTCGTACCAGGATGCGATTGCTTCCTGGAGGCTATCTGCTGCTTCTTGCGGGGTCTGGTCGCCAGCGAGAACGGCGATAACACCATCGTTCATTGCGCCGTAGGTGCCAACTGCGCCTTCTGGGGATGCGAGCAATTTTTCCCATACAAAGCGGATGTCGGTGCCGGTGGCATTTCCGTTGAATGACAAGAACTCATTTGCAACTGCGTGTGAGAGTTCAGGTACATTGCTGGTAACAGGGAACATGCCAGGGAGGTTATTGCCAAAAGCGCCAGCTGCTGGTGCAGATTGGAGCCATCCGAGGAAGGTCATGGCCGCTTCTTGGTTTTCAGAAGCGGCATTTACGCCCATGCCTGCATCTAGGTGGAAGGAGATATATTGATCTTTGCCTTCTGCTGCGGGGGCGGCGAAGACGCTCCAGTTAAATTCGGGGGCATCTTTCTCGAAAGCAGAAATGCTCCAAGAGCCATCAAACATCATTGCGGCTTGACCTTGTACAAAGAGTTGCTGTGATGTGTAATAATCGGTGGCTGTGTAGCTGTCGGGGAGATATGGAGCCAAATCTTGAATTTGGGTATAAGCGGCGACTACATCGGCATCGTTGAAACAACGTTCGCCGTTGAGATATGCCATACGTCCATCAAAGCCACCAACATTGTTGGGGAGAATGGTCATCATGACAACTTCGTTGATATCCCAAGCATCTTTTGTGCCATTCGCGAAGGGGGTTACGCCAGCATCTTGCAGGGTTTGGGCAACTGCGAGTAAATCTTCCCAAGTTTGGGGAACTTCAACGCCATTAGCCTCAAAGAGGTCCTGGTTGTAGTAAATGCCGTGAGAAACAGCAATAAGCGGGATTGCATAACGCTCGCCATCAGCAGTTGCCCAAGGGGCATTTGCGGCGGCTGAGAAGTTGTCTTCTATGCCAGGCAGGTCTGCAAGAGAGCTAAGGTAGCCTGATTCAAAAAGTTCCAAACCTGTAGCAAATGAGCGAACAAAGTACAGGTCAGGACCGGTACCAGTTTCAAGTTGGGTGCGAAGGGTGGCGTTGTAGTCGGGGGGATTTGTGGGGTCGAAGTTGACAGTAATCTCAGGATATTCTTCGTTGAATGCGACGATAATTGCATCCCAAGCATCAACATCATCTACGCGCCATGAGCCTAAGGTTATTTCAACTGCTTCGGCAGCAGGTGCTTCTTCAGCTTCTTCTGCGGGAGCTTCTTCTTCAGCAACCGGTGCCTCAGCTGCAGGAGCTTCTTCTGCGGGAGCTGCACCACCACAGGCTGTCAAAACGAGAGCCATGAGCATAAATACTACAAATAGTGTCTTTTTCATTTCTTTCTCCTTGAACTTATAGTTTAGAATTAGTTCAGGATGACTACGTATCATCCTGTAATGCCGCGCGGGTCGTCTTTTAGTTTCTTAGCAAGCGGACGACCTGCGTTTTTTTATACATAGGCAAGGGCAACACCTCCTTGATTTTTTAGTTTTCTACATTACGCTGCTAATTAGGCTGTAAACATCTTGAGAAAAACGATCGATGAAACCTTGTACATAATTCTGAATATCCAAATCCGGATTTTCAATCAATGGTGTTAGATCCATTGCGTAGCTCAGGTCACTTGCTTCATCCACACCATGGGATTCAAAGAAAGTGGCATTGGACACACGCCGTCCCATTGCTGCCAAATCGTAGCGTTTTCCACCACTGATCTGAGAGTCAAAAACACCCAATAATGCCGCTTGTAAATTCTTTTGTGCAGAGCAATCCATCACGATTTTTTCGGAGTCTCGCATCCAGTCGAGATTACGCCACACTTCGCACCCATATACTTTTAAGGGCTGATCCTGCCCATCCAGAGAGCGGAGTGCCTTTAGCACGCGCATTGCAACGCCAACATGCGTGGTATGCTTATCAGCCAGATTATGGGTATGGACAAACTCAGGTTGGGTTGCTTTCAAAAGCGCAGTAAAATCATCTATAGGCATGGATTTACTGCTATCCTTGATAATGCTGCTTGGATAATCGAGCATGATCTGTGCAGAAAATTCACCAATGATGGCGGCTTTACGCTGTTCCTTGAAGCGCACTTCACGCATTTCATCATCGCTATATTTTTCGTAGATACCATTTCGTGGAGAGCCGCGTCCGTTGGTTACAACCACACCCGTAAACCATTTATCATCCTGCTGGAAACATTCCAAAATAGGCTGGGCTGCCATTATTTCGATATCATCCTGATGAGCAGCAATACATAAATGCGTTGTACGTGCTAACGCCTCTTCAACAGAGACATCATCTGGCACATAAATTTCTGCAGTATCATAGTGGAATTTCATTCGGATCCTTAGGCAGCAAGATAGGGCAAACTGGCTGCCGCAATAGATTGACCTACACGACGACTTTTTTCATCAGGCAATTGGATGTGGAACTTCTCTGATAATTCAGGAAACTCGGTTTTAAGCACTTTCATAGCACCATCAATGATTAGATCTCCACCGCTGCCAGATGTGCAGCGCCCCAAAATCAAGACATGCTTCAAATCATAAAAATCGGCATAGTGGGCAAGGGTATAGCCCAAATAAACGCCAATACTTTGCCAAATCTTTCTCGCACCTTCGTGCCCGGCTTCGAGTTTTTCCTGCACTGATTTCAATTTAGCGGCATCAGTCACCCTTTCAGGAACTTCGATCCCGGCAGCAGGAGCTAAGCGAAAAACACATTGCTGCGAGAAATAATTTGCACCACAGCCAATATCGCCCGACCATTCTTCTACAGGTGCGTTCGGGCTGTAATCCACCGGGGCAAATGCCAACTCGTTCAGCCAGCCCATAATGTGCCCTTCAGTATTGACATAACCAACAGCTTCACTCGAACCCATTGCAATGCCCAAAATTCCGTTATCTTCGAGCGACATTGCACCAGCTAGGGCGGTTACATCGCCATCATTGATGATTTCAAACGGGATACCCATCTCATCTTGGATTTCGAGGAAAAGGTTCTTGATCTTGCCAAAATCTTCTTCTGGGATGGCTCGGAAGAGGGATGCGACCATTGGCCGATTCTCAACGTAAACACCTGCCGAACTCCCACCGATAGCGTCCACGCGTGGCATTTTACTTGCTGCCGTTTCAAGAGCTTTTCTTATTTCCCCAGCATGGTACGCGGGATCACTGTGCTTGCGGGGTTCCCAGACCACTTCCTCGCTGTAGATCACTTCCCCGTCCACAACGGCACTCACTTTTCGGTCAGAGGCCCCGAGATCAAAGCCAATGCGGGCACCCTGTAGATAGCCGCCGAGCAACTTTCCGGTTTCGTGCGAAGCGGGTACTTCATCCGCTCTACAGATAACAACTTCAAAATCCTTCTCGTAGATTTTTTTGCCCATAAACTCATGGTCAAATTTGCGTGCACCATTGGCTGCATAAACTTTGCGAATATACTCGCCAATCGCCTGTGAGCCACCGACATAGACTTTAAATCCGCCACGCTGCCATAAAAGAAATTTCACAATGCGTTCAGCATATTTTAGGTTTTCGTCAGCTTTAGGATGGCTGGGCGGGAAGACTTTAGTTTCAAAGCGGGTAAGAGCACCTTCGCTTCGCTCCACACCAATGATGAGAGGCACACCTACGCCTTCAACCTGCGCACGGAAATGTCGATTGGCTAAAATCGCGGGGCGGTAATTGGGGTCTAGTGGCGGGGCAATATTAGGGGTAGGTAATTCAAGATTCTTGGTCATAGGATTTCTTTCGCTTTATTGGGATGTTTTTAGAAACAGAAGAGAATAATTATTAAGGAGCATGGATGCAGAAGCTCCAAGAATGCTGGAACGAAGTTCAGGTTTCCCCAACTTGATTTTTGTATCTTGCGCCATTTTGGTAAAGGCTGCCTGGCTCATGGCCTCTTGAATAGCTCCAAGCCAATGTTCGCCAAATTTTGCCATCGTGCCGGTAATGATGATATTTTGAATATTCAGGATACTAATTAGATTAGCGATGGAAGCGCCCAGGTAATAACCTGCTTCAAAAATAATTTCTTGCGCCAGTAGATCATCTGCGAAAAAAGCATCTGTAATTGCTTCAAAAGTGATTTTCTCGGGCTTCTTAGGCAATGTGGAATTCTGCGCATCGGGTGCAAGTGTTTTGGCACGGTGCACGACAGCGCGTGTACTGGCGACTGTTTCAAGGCAGCCGCGTTTGCCGCAACGACAATATAGCCCATCCTTGTGGACGACAACATGACCGATTTCACCTGCGCCGCCGCCATCGCCTTGAAAGAGTTTCCCATCGATCAGGATGCCAGCACCAATACCATGCCGAACACTGACCACGATCAGGTTTTTATTCGGCTTATGCTCTACGCCATAAAGATACTCCCCGATAGCGGCTGCCTGGCTATCATTTAAAATCGCAACAGGGAGGTGATAGCGTTCTTTTAAAAGGTCTGCGAGCGGGAGATTTTTCCATGCAAGATTAACGGCATTAACCACAATCCCTTTTTCGGTATTGATCAAGCCCGGTGCGCCAACGCCAATCCCTATGATAGGGGACCAGGTGGTAGCTAGAAGTGCGTCTAGAATTTGATAAATTAATTCAATAGGATCTTGATTTTCGCTTTCATCAAGCTGAATGGATATTTCTTCTTTAATCTCCCCACGCAAATTGATGATCGCACCAACAAATTTGCTTTGTTCCAGATTAACCCCGATCATATAACGCGCATCTGCGATCAGACTAAGCAAGACGGGTGCTTTTCCACCAATCGATTCTCCACGCCCAACATGTTTTACTAAACCTTCTTCTAAAAATGAAGAAACAATACTAGAAACAGTCGCACGCGTAAGTCCAGTTAGACGGGCAATCTCCGCACGGCTAATGTTCTCGCTATCAAAGAATGTTTGAAGAACTAGGTCTCTATTATGTTTTTTTGTATGTTGGCGGGTGGCTTTTTGGATTGTCATTAGTTGCACACTCACTTTGTAAAGTCATTGAACTTACAAAGCTAGTATACATAAAAAAAATAAAAGAGTCAATGTGGAAAAGAAGTAAAGCTGAAATGAAACTGAATAATTTTTTTCTATTTTATGATCTGTTGGATATCCCTATAGCGTATAACTATACTACTTCAGCACCTTGGAAGAGAACAGGCATAAAAACTATTAGACATATTCCAAAAAGTATTTATGCGAGGTGATGATATTGCTGGACAAGATATATCTGACCACTCAAATAACTCCAGCAAGAAAAACATAGCAAACAGAACACTGGCTGTTACCGCTAGGTTCTTGTTTCAATTCCTATAGCAGCATCATATCTCCAGAGCAGAGTGTTCACCGTCAAAGGTTTTGGAACAAAGAGTAGGGCAAGTCTCATACTCTGTTATCTGCAATTTAGCTCCACTAGTCCATCCTGAGATTTTTTCCCACTTTACGTATGTTTTTGTCAAGTTTCATGCAACTATTCAACAAAAAAACATCATAAAACAAGCTGTAGTCTACCGGGTCAAAAACCCCGTGGTCTATGGTGCTTTTTTGAGAAAATAAGAAATATCGCTTTTTCTGCTCAATAACACTGTTTTAAAGCTGGTTTTATACCTTTTTAAGCAAAAAAACGCCCTTTTCAGGGAGTTTTTTCTAGTAGCGGGGGCAGGACTCGAACCTGCGACCTCCGGGTTATGAGCCTGACGAGCATTGTTTGTTTCAGTGTTTTTAGGAAAGATTACTAAGACCTGTGTTTTGGCTAAATTTTATAGACCGTCCTTAAAAACGTTGAATTCAGATAATCAACGTGCCTTTTTTAGAGGCGACGGCGGGACTCGAACCCGCGATCAAGGTTTTGCAGACCTGTGCGCGTTTTTTAATCCTTTGTTGGGGAAATGATTTTTAGGTTTCTTGCCGGGCTTACACTCGAATGAAATTCATGCAGCTCGTCATCTGCCCAGCGAGCATAAAAATCAGATGTAACGGCAACGCTGGAGTGTCCTAATAGCTTTGAGACACGAGACAAATCCCCTCCATTTTTTAAGGCATCACGTGCAAAAGCGTGGCGAAATGAATGGGGGTTATATCGCCCATAGACATTCCCTTTTTTAGCAAGTAGGCGCAATAGACTGTAAATTCCTCTACGAGTTAGGCCTGTATGTTTTACGGATGTAAAAACTCGATAGTCTTGAGGCTCTAAGAGGCAGCGGTGTTTTAGCCATTCAGAAAGTGTGGAAACTGTTGATGGGAGCATGTATATATAGCGGGATTTCCCTCCTTTTTCTGTTACATAAGCTCTCCCTCGCTCTAACTCTAAATCTCCAACCTCTAAAGTAACTAAACCTCCAACACGCCCACCTGTGTCTCGAAGCATATATATCAACGCTAAATTACGGTATCGGAGACATTGAGAACTGTGTTCAGATGCAGCTTTGAGGAGCCTGTCTACATCATCAGCATTGACAGCTTTTGGCATTGGCTGTGGAGGGGTTGGGATAGAAACTGATAAAGTCACATCTATGGAGATGTGATTTTGTTGATACGCCCATCTAAGAAAATGACGAGTGGTTGTCAAGACAGTTTTTATTGTAAATGGGCTGAGTGGTCCCGAAACAATATGAGATCCTCGCCGTTTCTGTGTCCGATTAACTAAGTGATTCCTGAAGTTCTCAAAAACATCACTGTTTAGGGATGATAACTTTATGTTAGGGGTTACAAAATTCGTGAAGTATCGTAGCTTTTCCCTGTAAGTTTGTGGGGTTTCGTTGTGTTTTCCTGCACAAACGTCGGCGATAAAAAAATCAATGGTTTCGTTGACTGACATAGCAATTCTCCTCTTTTGGTGGATTTTTGCATGTATTAAACCTGTAATTGAAACATCTTAAGTTGCAAACGTGTTTCAGTATCACGATATTAGGATAATACTTTTCGATATAGTCATTGAGCAATAAAAAAGACGACCGCGTTGACACACACGACCGTCTTCAAATTCGAGTAATTAAATTCTAGCAGTTTTTTCTTGAATTTCAATACCTATTAAGCTTTTTTTCTCTTTGTTATTGCCTCTGCTAACTACAATTATGTTATACTTTTTTGCATAAAGAAAGCCGAGTAGTGCTGTCACACTCTCGGCTTAATCCACGCGAGCGGCGCGTGGTTACAGCAAAATAGTAGCATAGTTTCGCCGCTATCTCTAGCCTGAGTTAGCGGCGTTTTTTATCGAAATACACAGAAGCGGGTAGACATTATGCCAAAAAAGAAGACTACTAAAACCGAAGAACCTATTGAAAAGCA
>CAZOOX010000128.1:0-11744 GCA_964581545.1 uncultured Anaerolineaceae bacterium | reverse complement strand
CTGCGCGTTGCATGTGCCATCGAAAAGGATGAAACGCAAGCCAGTATCGGCGTGTTCCAGATGCTCAAGCGCCGTGGACATCTCGATGGACCACCCCCGACGCTTTCGGATGGCTGGGATGGGATCAATCAGGCGATGATCGAAGTGTATGGGAAAGTGCCGCAGTACAGTGGTCGTGGGCGTCCACCCACACGCAAGAAACCGGGCACAGACTGGCTGTATCTGCAAATGGTCAAGCAGCGCGATAGACGCTGGCGTTTTCCAAGATGGAAACCGAGAACGCCTGCCATGGCCGCTCACCTGACCGATCATGTTTGGGCTGTTGATGAACTGATGACTTCCATCCCTTTGAGAGGCTAACTGCTCTTGTAAGGGAGACTACCTGATCTGTAGAGTAACTTAAATAAAAATCTCCGAGACTTTCAAAGCTTCGGAGATTTTTTTAGTTATAGAATTGGCGATTTACCCATCCAATTTCAGGATCTGGCGTAACATGCCAAGAATCAATAAACCTAGCTTCAACCCCTGACCGGTGCTAATAGCGAGTTCTTCGCCTTCTCTTTCAGCATTTTTGGTTAGGAGATAGGCTGTGCCAATGCCCGTGAGCGCACCAATGATGGCTCCTGCGGCAAGAATTTTTGATGTCTGGTTTTCAACTTTTTTAATTTCGTCCATTTTGAGCTTCCTTATTTTTGTCCAAAGATACTTTTTATACTTGCTGAAAGTTCTTCAAAAAAGAAAATTGGTTTTACACTTGCATCTGCTCCGTTTTCTATTTTCTTCGTAACGAAACGGACCAGAGCATATAATTTTTGTGTATAGACGGGGGTGATATTAAGCAGCTTTGCCATCCCATAGATAATACCGCCTAGAATAACCAGGGTTATCAGCGCAAAGATAAGCAGAGGGATAAGCAACCAAATTGTAGATATATCTGCCCAAAGACTTGCTGTTTCTAAAGGGCGCATGGCGGTAAAAACAGATGCAATGATAACCAAGATCAACACAACGATCATGGGCACAAGAATTTGCCATAGAAAATCTCGTCTATGTGCCTGATAAGATGCCGTTTTTTTAGAGGGCTCCAAGTTTTTCTCCATTGCCCTTTATTTTAGCATATTTGAAAAAGTATTTATAATCAATTAGCTGATTATGCCTAAAGAAATTCATTGTAATGCCTAAAAGAAATTATTAAAGAATAACTTGGAAAGCCTTTAACCAGTGTACAATCAGAATCAACACTCTCCAAGATACTTTGGAGATGAGCACAAAGCATAAGGAGAAATAAGTATGGAACTCAGCAAAGAAGTTCGCCAACAGTTATTGGCTTTTCAAGAAAATGAAATCACCGAATATCATATTTATAAAAAACTAGCCAAAAGCATTAAAGAAACAAAAAATGCCAAAATTCTTGACCAAATCGCAGAAGATGAACTCGGCCATTACGAAGATTGGAAAAAATATACAAAAGAAGAGGTAAAAGCAAATAAATGGGCGATCTGGAAATATTATCTGATCAGTCGCGTCTTTGGATTCACTTTCGGTATCAAATTAATGGAAAGCGGCGAAAAAAGCGCGCAAGAAAATTACGATCAGATCCGAGAGTATGTTCCCGAAATTGACAATTGGATCAAAGATGAAAACGAGCACGAAAATGCTCTAATTGAGATGCTCGACGAAGAACGTCTCCAATATGCCGGCTCCGTCGTTTTGGGGCTAAACGATGCCCTTGTCGAATTGACTGGTGCGCTCGCCGGGCTAACGCTAGCCCTTCAAAATGTTGAGCTGATCGCACTCTCCGGGCTAATTACAGGCATTGCGGCATCACTCTCAATGGCAGCTTCTGAATACCTCGCCACTCGCTCTGAAAAAACCGATAAACACCCCGTCCGTGCGGCAATTTATACGGGCATTGCCTATATTTTCACGGTCGCAATTCTCATCCTGCCCTATCTACTTTTCGACAATTATTTTCTCGACCTTGCCCTTGCACTCGGTGCCGGCGTGATCATCATCGCCGTCTTCAACTACTATATTTCTGTCGCTCAAGACGAATCTTTCAAAGATCGCTTCGTTGAGATGGCTGGGCTAAGCCTTAGCGTGGCGGCTTTCAGCTTCGGGATCGGTTATCTTATTCGGATTTTCTTAGGTGTTGAAATCTAAATTATGCAAATTTTAACGGTAGATATTGGCACAGGAACACAAGACATTTTTCTTTATGATTCCCAGATCGACATAGAAAACGGCTTCAAATTGATCTTGCCCTCCCCCACAATGATGATCCGAAAACGGATACAGGAAGCGACCCGCTCGCAAGCTCCCATCTTGCTCGACGGTCTACTCATGGGTGGCGGCCCCAATATTTGGGCAGTTAAAGATCACCTAAAAGCAGGGTATCCCGTTTACGCAACAGCAGATGCAGCAAGAACAATAGATGATAACCTCGAAGCTGTTGGCGAGATGGGCATCACACTCATATCTGAAGACGAAGCAAAAGCTCTCCCTACCTCTGTTCAGCGTATCGAATTCAGAGATTTCGACTTCCCCGCTATTAGAGAAACATTTGCCCGATTTGGAGTCTCTCTCGATGATCTGGCAGCGGTCGCAGTTGCCGTTTTTGATCATGGCGATGCTCCCGCTAATATTTCTGACAGACAATTTCGCTTCGATTATTTAGATGAGCGCATTCGTAAAAAAAACTCGCTCTCAACCTTTGCGTTTTTAGCAGACGATATTCCCCCGATCATGACACGCCTTCAAGCTGTAGCCAACTCGGCAAAAGATGTCGATGCCCCGCTGATCGCAATGGATACGGCACCTGCCGCAGTGCTGGGTGCAACATTTGACCCTATTGCCGCATCTCGCAAACAGAAGATCATTGCCAATATCGGCAATTTTCATACTTTGGCTTTTCGCCTTGGTGAAAAGGGAATAGAAGGTGTTTTTGAGCATCATACTGGTGAAATTACCCTCCCAAAACTGGAAAAATATATCCGTGCGTTGGCAGATGGTACGCTCAAGCACGAGACCATATTCAATGATAAAGGGCATGGCGCGCTCATTTATGAGAATGAAGCGATGATGCTAAATAGCAGAGATTTTGATATAGTGGTAACAGGCCCAAGGAGGAGTATGTTTTCGGCAGCCCTCACCCCAACCCTCTCCCAAAGGGAGAGGGAGTATACGCCCACATTGCGCCCATACTTCTCTGTCCCATTTGGCGATATGATGATCGCAGGCTGCTTCGGGATGCTCTCCGCCACATCCGATCTATTACCTGAATTAGCCGAAGAAATACGAGGGTCGCTCAAAGGCGCAGGCGGTGCTGGCACACCCCCTTGGGAAATTATATAAAAATTTCAAAAAGGACAAGCAAAAACTGTCCTTTTTATTTTACACTTTGCTATAATGGACATATTAGAACCTTCTATACTCAATGAATTTATAAGGAGATAAAAATGTCTGTTAGTGTTGGGCAAAAAGCCCCTGATTTTAAAGCCGCTGCATACTATAAAGGCGATTTTACTGAAGTAAAGCTTTCTGATTTCGAAGGCAAATGGCGTTTGTTATGCTTCTATCCCGGTGATTTCACCTTCGTCTGAGCGACCGAAGTCTCGGCGGTCGCCGACAAATATGAAATTTTGCAAGACTTGGGTGTAGAGGTTATTTCTGTAAGTGTAGACAGTAAATTTGTCCACAAAATGTGGAATGACAAAGAACTTTCAAAAATGGTCGAGGGTGGGATTCCCTTCCATATGGCTTCTGATACTGGCGGTGATATCGGCACGCTTTATGGCGTATATGACGAGGAAGCACGCGTTGAGATGCGTGGACGCTTTATTATTGATCCTGATGGTGTAATTCAGGCAATGGAGGTCTTAACGCCGCCTGTTGGGCGCAAATTTGCTGAAACCGTGCGCCAGATTCAGGCATATCAGCTTGTGCGTAAGGCAAAAGGTGCCGAAGCCACTCCCGCAGGTTGGGAGCCTGGCGATGAGACCCTAAAACCTGGCGCTAATTTGGTAGGCAAAGTTTGGGAAGTTTGGAATCCCAAAATGGAAAAATAAAATAAACCGCCCTCTTATTTAGTATAGAAAGTAGCTTTGATAATAATCAAGGCTACTTTTTTCATAAGCTGCTAAATAAAACAAGTATCTCTGGTAAAAAGTTCTTTTAAAAATTACTCTTGAGCTATAATCGCTTGCGTTGAAAAAATGAAACTTTTTCCTTATAAATCCATCTAACCCTTAAACCCTAATAGGAGAATTTTATGGCTAAAAAACGAAGCAAACTCAGTAAGAAAAAAGCAAAACAACAAGAGGCAAAGCAAAAGAAAGATCAAATGATGATCGCAATTGCGGCATTAGTATTTGTGGTTATAGCCTTTCTTGTCTTTGGTAGCAATCCTGCAGGCAATAACGATGCTAATACTGCCACTATAAATACACTCCCTGCTGAGATCAATACGGCAATGGGCTATCAGAAATTCCAGGAAGGCGCCTTCCTGCTTGATGTGCGTACACAACCTGAATGGGAAGAGTACCATGTTGATGGCGCAACGATGATCGTACTTGATGAACTAGAATCCCGCGTTAGCGAAGTGCCTTTTGATCAAGAGGTGATTATTATTTGTAATTCTGGAAATCGCAGCCAAGTTGCGCGCGATATTTTGCTTCAAGCCGGGCATACCAGTGTGACCAGCATCGCAGGCGGTATTCAGGGATGGATGAAAGCCGGGCATGATGTTGTTTCGGGTCCGTAGATCAAGACTGGCAGATTGGTTCAATCTTAGAGATTGAACCAATCTTTTATTTTTAACGGGGGAGATCAATCGTGAAGGTCGTTCCTTTCCCCAATTCACTTTCCACGCTAATTTTCCCATGATGCAATTGAATCAATTGTTTGGCAATTGCCAAGCCCAATCCGCTACCGCCTTCTTCTCTTGTACGGGATTTTTCGATACGATAGAAGCGATCAAATATAAAGGGGATGTCCTCGGGCGAGATTCCCTGCCCCTCGTCACGGATTCGGAGACGCACGCCCATTGGGCTGGATTCCGCTTCTAAACGGATGCAAGTTTCCGCAGGAGCGTAGCGCAGTGCATTCCCGATCAAGTTGCCAAGAACCTGGTCGAGCCGTCCGGCATCAGCATTTACCGTTAACGCTGCATCATCCACATTTACTGTTAAATTCACATCTAATTCTTCTGCTTGCCCGCTGAAGCTGGTCTGCACATCTGCCAGCAACTCAGCGATATTGACCTGCTCAATATTAAGGGGCAATTGTCCCGCTTCTGCGAGCGAGATCGTCTGAAGATCATCAACCAGACGAGAAAGCAAACGGATCTCATCAAGCATCGATTCGATCTGAGAGGGCGTGGCTTCATAAACACCATCGAGCAAACCTTCGAGATTGCCACGTAAAATATGGATCGGGGTACGAAGCTCGTGAGCGACATCGGCGGTCATATTGCGACGTTGCTGATCGGCACTGGCCAACTCATCGACCATCCTGTTAAAGGATTCTGAAAGCCTACGAAGTTCTCCCGGTCTGCCGCGCTCAGGAACGCGTACTGAAAGATCACCTTCAGCAACAGCATCGGCGGCGGTCATTACATTTGCAAGCGGCGTACCCATTCGACGGAAGGCTCGCGAGCCTAGATACATGAGTAAACCGATGACCAAAATAGGCACAAAGCAAAAAAGTGCCCGTAAGGGTGAGTGATCCAGCATTCGGGGGTGAAAATTGCCAGAACGGTACATGATGCCGACAAAGCCCCCGACAATGAGCAGGGGGATCGCGAGAAATAGGAAGAAGCCTATAAAGCGGAGCCAGAGAAAGCGTCTCTTATCGCTATGAATATGACGATGGGGAAAATGCCTTCGGTTTCGCCATCCATTTTCTTTGCATGTGGAATCATCTCCTGAAACGTTTTTTTCTTCTGAATGCATTTTATAACTCGTCGTTTAGTCTATATCCCACTGCATAAACGGTGAGAATATATTTGGGGTTGGCGGGGTCTTCTTCGATTTTGCGGCGCAGATTTTTGATATGTGCGTCAATGCTGCGGTCATAGCCCACATAGGCAACACCATGTAGATTTTCGAGCAACTGCGCGCGTGGAAATATCTGCCCGGGATGTCGCGCCATGATTTCCAAAAGGTTGAATTCGATCCGAGTTAAATGGATGGGCTTACTAGCCAAAACAACGCTATGGTTATCCGTGTTCAGTTCCAAGTCGCCAACGCGGATGATACCCGATTGATAAACTCTCCCCTTTGCACGGCGCAGCAAAGCGCGGACGCGGGCAACCAGCTCTCGCGGCGAAAAGGGTTTGGTGATGTAATCATCCGCACCAATTTCAAGCCCGATCAGGCGATCGGTTTCTTCTGCACGCGCAGTTAACATGATAATGGGCATATCCGTTTCCTGGCGCAGCGTGCGACAGACATCTAAACCGTCCATGCCGGGGAGCATGAGATCAAGGACAAGCAAATCCGGTTTTTCGCCGCGCGCGGTGGCTAATCCGCTTTTGCCATCGTTGGCGATAAGGACGCGATAATTATTTTTTTCAAGGTAGTCGCGCGCCAAACGGGCTACTTTGGGTTCATCTTCAATGATGAGAATTGTTTCGGTCATTAGAAGTCTATTTCCATTTTCATATCTTCAGGCAAATTATACCCGGCACTGCTACGATTTCGATACGCTTGATGCCTGGTCTTGAGCATGTCGAAGGGATAAAGCCGTCAAGCTACTTAATCTATGCTCAACAATTCCAAATATGACTCCGCGAGGAGCATCTTTTCGCGACGAAGCGGTCTCCCAATAGTGAGATTGCTTCGTCGGAAGTGCATCCTCCTCGCAAAATCATCCAAATTTGGAATTGATGGCAGTATGGGTGGCAAACCGCCTCACCTGATCAAATCCCGGCGTTCAAAGATGACTATCGCCGCAGCAAAGGTCAGTACAGCTACAATAAGGAGCACAGTGGTATTGATCCATCCGTTGGCTTGGTTCATGATGATTGCAGTCGGCGTGTGGTAATGAAAAAGACTGAGCGCCGTTAGCGGCTCGACCTTATCCCAAAGCGAGCCGAACCAGTCCAGAAAGAACATGCCCGCGATGAGACCGCCTGTCCAACCTGCGGCTTGCCCGCCACGCCGCGCCAGGGTCGAAAACAGGTATCCAAATCCACTCATAGCTAATACCAGGGCTGTTGTACTGAACGCCAACCAGACAAAGTAGTTCCAAGTCACATCGCCGCTGACGCCGCCGATATTTGCGCCAATCACTGTCCCCAGAAATGTGATCCCCCCTACGAGAAGGGCTGCCAAGACCGTTGCCAAACCACTGCCCAGCAGCAGTTCGTAGCGTCGTACCGGTCGAGCGAGAATCAAGTCTAAAGTACCGCGCTCCAGCTCACCTGCGATGGCGCCTGCTGTTAATCCTACTGCAAAAACGCTCAATGCAACTTTGGTGAGCGGGTGATTATAGGCAACAGCCAGCATCCCGTTGGCGGTCAACAGATCGAGTTCGCTGCTGCCGACAAAGCCTCGCACTGTATCGGGGAGCAGGTCGATCAACATGCCCATCCCGCCGGGTAGACCCGCGCCAGCCTGATTAAAAACTCCTGCAAGCGCAACTTGAATGATAAACAATGCCCCGGCATAGATGAGCCAGCCGCGCAGATTTTGACGAATGGTGTGAAAGAATTGGTTTATCATCGTCTTACTCCTTATAGTGTTGGAGGAAGAAATCTTCCAGTTTCGCGTGCTCAAAGGTCATATCGACAATATCAATTTGGGCAAGTTTGCCAAGCAACGCCTTCAGGCTCACTGTTCCAGTGACAAACAGGAGAACCTCTGTTCCTTCCTGACTGCGGAGGGTGACGCCAGGTCCTAGCAGCGTAAGCAAAGATGGTTTATCAAGGGGCTGAGCCGTGGTCAATTTCAAACGGCGGACACGCTGTTGGTGCAGGTCTTCCACCGTTTCCACGGCGACCATCTTGCCGTCACGGATCAAACCGACACGGTCGCAGACTTCCTCCACTTCGGGCAGGATATGCGAGGACATGAAAACAGTTCCGCCCCGATCCCGATAGGCGCGTATTTGCTCATAGAAATTTTGCTGCATGAGGGGATCCAAGCCTTCGGAGGGTTCATCCAAAATGAGCAAACGCGGGTCATGCTGCATAGCTTGGACAATGCCAATTTTTCGTTTCATTCCTTGCGAATAAGAACGGATGGGACGCCTTAGCACTTTCGAGGAAAGATCAAGCGCATCCAGAAGTTCCTGCTGCCTGACGGGAGCTTTGCCTTGCTGGTAACGCCCCATATGGTTCAACAACTGTCTCCCGGTCATTTTCTCGTACAGTCGCAGTTCGCCGGGCAGATAACCGATTTCACTGTGCAATTCCACACTCTGCCTTGTCACCTGCTGCCCAAAAAGAAAGATCTGACCCTGGTTTGGACTGATCAAATCAAGCAGTAAGCGGATGGTTGTCGTTTTCCCTGCTCCGTTGGGTCCGAGAAAACCGAAAACTTCTCCCTCCTCAACGCTCAGATTAAGATTCTGAACGCCGCGAGCCGTTCCATAGCTCTTGGTTATATTCCTGGTTTCTATGATAGACATTTGGTTTCACCTCGCTTCTTTCTTGTACGTTCATCCATACAAAGAACCACGTTTGTCCAATTGAGCATGATGCCCCAGGCAACCAAGCCCGGGGCATCCTACTCAACAGAATTTATTCTTCAGTTTTTTCTTCCCCTTCCTCTTCAGGAGGCATCTTGTCCCAATGGGGGTGGCGTCGCATCCAGGGCGGACCGCCTTCACCGGCGTGCCCCATTCGATGACTTGCCCAATAATGGCGCATCCCAAAGCAGCGGAAAATCGCGCCAAAGATCAGGAAAAAGATCAGCCCGCCAAAGAGTAATCTGCCCAGCGGGAAAAATCCCATATGACCACGATAGCCATGACGCATCATCGGCGCATATTCACCAGAAAACTGGTGCATCTCTTCAAAAGAGACATCCGACATCACGCCGTGAGCATATCCTGCCTGGTAGAGGGCTACACCGCCGCCCACCAAAAGGGCAACGATCACCAGCCCGAGCACAACTTTCCAAATATTTACTTTCATTTTTGTTCTCCTTATATGTTTGAGTAAATCTTTACGCTCCTAGTTTCTCATTAGCTTGTGAAGGAATTGTGAAGAGATTGGGGAGGACTGGTGAATTTTGCCCCCTCCCAGCCTCCCCCAAATACCAAGTGCTTGGGATTTAGGGGAGGGTTTTTGTTCCTTTCTGATAAAATCCACCCATGACAAAATGGATCGACCCCACCCCCGTAGATATTCCCGAATCGCTCCTGGATTTAGGCTTGCATCCGCTCGCCGCGCAGACTCTCGTTCGACGCGGATTCGGCGAACTCTCCGCTGCGAAAGCATTTCTTGACCCCAACGAATATACGCCTGCAGATGCGTGGGAGATGCCCGATCTCCGCGCCGCTGTTGAAAGGATCGAGCAGGCCATTCTTAAGAGCGAATCGATCTGCGTTTGGGGCGATTTTGATGTTGACGGGCAAACATCCACTTCTCTTCTCGTGCAAACTTTGCGCGCTCTTGGCGCAAATGTCCATTGGCATATCCCCCTAAGAGCAACTGAATCACACGGTATTAAAATCCCTTATCTAAAAGAAGTTATCGATGCTGGCGCAGAGGTGATCCTGACCTGTGATACCGGCGTGAGCGAAATAGAAGCGATCGATTATGCAAATGGCAGGGGCGTAGATGTAGTCGTTACTGACCATCATGATCTGCCTGAAAAACTACCCAATGCGGTGGCGGTTGTCAACTCGAAACGATTGCCTGAAGAGCATCCGCTTTCTACTTTGCCCGGTATAGGTGTGGCCTATTTATTGGCGCAGAAATTATTGGAGAGAAGGAAAAAGAAGGACTCATCGTTTAAACTTCATCATTCAGCATTATTAGATCTTGTAGCGCTGGGCATCACGGCCGACGTAGCCGACCTGCATGGCGATGCGCGTTATCTGCTGCAACGCGGACTGATCGAATTGCGTCAGACAAAACGGATCGGGCTGCAAACGCTCTACGAATTGGCAGGCATCAACCCCTTAACCATTAACGAAGGCGATATCGGTTTTGGCATCGCCCCGCGCATGAACGCGATCGGGCGGCTCGGTGATGCGAATATCATGGTCGATTTTTTGACCACCGAAAATCCTTCGCAGGCACGCGTGATCGCCACCCAACTTGAGGGGCTAAATACCCAACGCAGATTGCTGACATCACAAATTTATCAGGCGGCAGAGGCGCAAATTCGGGATAATCCTGAATTAAAAGAGAGTGCCGCGCTTGTTTTGGCACAAAAAGATTGGCCTGCAGGCGTGATCGGGATCACGGCCAGCAGGCTGGGAGAACGTTATCGTAAACCCGTCATTTTGCTCTCAGTCGGTGAAGATGGCAAAGCGCGCGGCTCTGCACGTTCGATAGAGGGCATTCACATCACCGAGGCGATCGCCAAGCAAAAAGATATTTTGCACGGCTTCGGCGGACATCCAATGGCCGCAGGGATGGCTCTGGATGCGGAAAAGATACCCACCTTTAGACGAAGGATCAGTCGCACGATCACGACCACCTTAGGCACAAAAGCTCTGCCAGAAGCGACACTCAATATCGATGCCTGGCTGCCCCTAAATAATCTAAGTCTTGCTCTCAGCGCAGATCTAAATAAACTGGCTCCCTTTGGCCGCCGCAACCCGTCGCTGGTACTCGCTGCTCGTGATCTATCTCTTGTTAATACCGCGAAGATCGGACGCAATAAAGAACATCTCCGTTTAACCGTCAAAGACCGCGAGGATAATGTCCAATCCATTCTATGGTGGAACGCCACCGATGAAGAACTCCCCGCAGAAGGCAGCCGCTTTGATTTGGCCTTCAAGATGCGCACAGGGGAGTATAAAGGTCAGCCACAATTGACTCTGGAAATGGTCGATTTTCGGGTGACGGAAGAGATTCAAGTTAAAGAGAAAAAAGAAAAGGGAGTTGAAGTTGTTGATCTTCGGTTGAACACTTCGACAAGCTCAGTGCAAGGGGTTGAAGGTTGGAAAGTAGAAAGTGGGGATGCGCAGGTTTTTGTGGAGGGGAAAGCTGATATTGCAGGCGTAAATCGTTACCAACTCAAAAAATCAGATGAATTAGTGCTCTATACATCACCAGCCAGTGCAAAGATGTTGAACGCTATTTTGAAAAAAGTAAAGCCAAAGAAAGTTTATCTTGTCGGAAAAAATCCGCCCGAATTCACGCCGCAGGAATTTCTCTCCCATTTGGCGGGATTGGTCAAATATACCCTTGTCAAAAAAGGTGGGCAAACGACAATTTCAGCGCTGGCTGCCGTGACCGCCCAACGCGAAGCAACGATCCGCTTGGGGCTGGAGTGGCTGGCTTCGGGAGGGCAAGTACAGGTTGAAGTTGAAGAAGATGATGTTTTTCTTTCAAAACCCTCTGGCACAATAGAGAAACACGCCCAAGCCGAGCTCTTTTTGGCAGTCAAAGGTTTATTGGCAGAGACGATTGCTTTTAGAAAGCATTTTCGAGGTGGTGATATAAAGCACTTGAATAACATTATTAGGATAGATTAGAGAAAAATATTACTATTGTCAATTACTATTCCATCACCTATTGTTTAGAATACTAGTTATATGCTTTACCATTCAGCTAAAACAAA
>CAZOOX010000127.1:0-11749 GCA_964581545.1 uncultured Anaerolineaceae bacterium | reverse complement strand
AGGAAAAGCTGTGTATAGAATTTCTTCATCCTTGCATGAGGAAAAAGGCGTGACCGGCTCAGGTGTTTTTATAGAAGCAATTGTCGCTGTAGTGACAGGGAGAAAAGTGGCCGTACTTGTAGGCAAAACTTCACCAGAAGAGATTTGCTCATCTATTGTTGATCTACAAGCGCTTAACAATAAGAGAAGAAAAAGAATAATGGATTTCTTCATAAGTTCCTCCTACTTCAAATCACGTTCTTTTAATTTATGATGATTTCATTATACATAAAGGATTAAAGAAAAGAGAGTTCCATGAGAATTCCCATCTCAAGATGGCTCATATCTATATAATTTTAAATTTTCAAGTCAATTCAAACTCAACTCTTTCAACTTCTCTTCGCCAAAAAACCACTTGTCTACTCAAGTTGTCAGACAACTCCTTGACACTTGTCTGACAACTTCGTATAATTTTACCTTCCAAATTGTCAGACAAATCACATTCAAGAGGAGAATAGAAAAGATCATGGAAAACACAAGCACTGTTAAAAACAGGGGTTGGCTGGTTACCTTCGCAGGGACTGGCGCATTGCTCGCATTAGGCGTTCTATACGCGTGGAGCATTTTTAAAGCCAACATCCCCACCGAGTGGGGTTGGACAGAAGCACAACAATCATTACCCTATGCTGTCGCCTGCGTGGTCTTTTCAGTGATGACCTTTGTTGGCGCTCGCTTGCTGCACCGTTTTGGCCCACGTGCCATCGTCAGTGCTGGCGGCGTGATGGCCGGTCTCGGCGTGATCATTTCCAGTTTTTCCAGCTCCCCCATGATCTTCACCCTTGCCTTCGGCGTTCTCTTAGGCTCCGGGATCGGTTTTGTTTATGGCTCGGCTGGCCCTGCTGCGCTCAAATGGTTCCCTACTTCTAAAACGGGATTAATTTCCGGGATCGTCGTTGCCGGTTTTGGGATGGGCTCTGCCTGGGTCGCCCCCTTGGCTCGCGCATTGATGCAATCGCTTGGTTTGCAAACGACCATGCTCTATCTCGGAATCGGGATGCTCGTTGTCGTCGTTGGCTTTGCCCAATTCATCAAATTCCCGCCCAAAGAATTTGTCCTTGAAGAAGAAGAAGATACTGTCGAAACATCCGCTAAAAGCTCCCTGATCGACTTCACCGTTCGCGAAACCACCCGTACCTGGCAATTCTATGTTATCTGGGTTGCTTTTGCCTTTGGCAGCGGCGCTGGCCTGATGGTGATCGGCAATCTTGCTTCCATCGTCAAAGATCAGATCGGACTCCCCGCTCTGACAGCTATCGCTGTATCTGCCCTCGCGATCGGCAACGGCGGCGGACGTGTTTTATACGGGATGCTCTCCGACAAAATTGGTCGCACCAATGTACTTATTATCGCTTTCCTTGTGCAAGCAGTGTTGATCAGCGGCTTGTTCTTCATGGGTGCAAATAGCATTCTCTCGAATCCCCCTGTTTTGCTCGCCTTTGTCGCCCTGATTGGTGCAAATTACGGCGCAAACCTGTCTGTATTCCCTGCCCTGATGAAAGTTTTCTACGGGCCCAAAAATTTGGCCACCAATTATGGTCTTGCCTATACAGCCTGGGGTCTCGGTGGTTTCATGGTTTCTCAGCTTGCCAGCACGATCAAAGATGCTACAGGCTCTTTTGATAATGCATATATTCTGGCCGCGGCAATGTTGATCCTTGCTGCAACCATGACCTTTGCGCTGAAATCCCCTCAAGCAAAGAAAGCAGCGGCAGACAAAATAAAAGTCGAAGCTATCGCGGCTGACTAAATAATAAAATACTTCAAAGAGAACAAAAAAGGCTGCCCTTTATAGGACAGCCTTTTCATTTTTAAGTAGTGGTTGAATTGAAGTGAAGCGATGATACTGCGAGGAAGGCTTTAGCCTGAGGAAGCAGTCTCACCACCCAAAAAGAAGATTGCTCCGCTCGCAATGACGCTATTATCTACGCTAATCCCAACTCTTTCAACTTCTCTTCGGTGGGCCAGCCATTCTCATCCCAGCCACGGACTTCGTAGAATTCGGGCAGCATCTTATCTAATCTGTTGACATGCCCTTTTGCAGGACCTTCGGGCAGCGGTTCATTGAGCATTCGATGCGGAAGTGTATCTTCCGTAGAACCGGCTTTGAGCAGGAACATCCGCTCGAGGGTATAAACACGGTCAGCGGCATCCAACACTTCTGCGGGGGTATAAGCGATGCCCGTTGTATATTCCATCAATTGTGAAAGACGAACAGGCCAGATCATCCTGTCGGCACTGAAAACGTAGCGAACTGCGAGGAAAACGCATAAACCAGAAGCGTCAATCAGCGTAAAGGCATCCTGAAAACGAGCCACCAACTCCGCTTTTCCATCTGTAGAGAGCGGATCTTCCTTGACGGGCACACCAAAAACTTCTTCATAAGCCACGTCGCCTTCCATGTGAGAAGCACCTTTATTGGATGTCGCATAGAGCAAGCCCATCCCCTGAGAACCACGTGGATCGTAACCGGGGAATTCCTGTTTACGGGTTGTAACGGCAATTTCCGGGTGCCCGTATTTGTCTGCTAAACGGTAGCTACCTTCCGCAAGAGCGTCCCCGAAGCCTTCGCGATAGGCCATCTTCTGCACCATCTCGATCATTGCATCAGGGTCACCAAAGCGCAGCGGCTGTCCAATATCTTCTTCAGGGATGATCCCTTTTTCGTACATTTCCATCGCGGCGGCAATCGTCATGCCTGCCGAGATCGTATCCATGCCCAATTCGTTGCACCAATAATTGGCTTTGGTCACAGCAGCGAGATTATCCACGCCACAGCCGCTACCAAAAGCGGAAATTGTTTCATATTCGGGGCCTTCGCCTTTCCCGGCATATTTTCCATCGGGCACTTCCGTTAAACGCCCACAAGCAATGGGACAGCGATAGCAAGGCTTTGGCTTGATCAGATATTTTTCGGTCAGCGTCGGGCCATCGATCGTGTCCACACCTTCAAACATGCCTTCCTGCCAGTTTCGGGTCGGCAAAATGCCGAGCGCGTTCGTTACTTGCGGAACATAGGCCGTGCCATATTCACGTAGCGCTGAGCCAGCCAGCATATCTGCGCCGACTTCCTTGGCAATTTTGATGCTCAACTCACGCATCTTCTTTTCGCTAGCAAATTCTGGATTTTTTCGCCCGTAAGCAACAACGCCTTTAAGATTTTTACTTCCCATCACAGCCCCAACACCGGATCGCGCAGCGGCACGGTCTTTATCGTTCATGATGGCTGCCATCAAAACAAGATTTTCACCTGCGGGACCGATGCAAGCGACCTTGGCTTTGGGGTTGGTTGCTGCCAAAAGTGCATCTGTTGTGGAAGGAACATCCTGCCCCCAAAGATGCTCCGCCGAACGGATCTCCACTTCGTCTTCATTTACCCATAAATAGACAGGTTTCTCCGCTTTGCCTTCAAAAATGAAAAGATCAAAGCCCGTGCGTTTCATCCATGTTGGGAAATCGCCACCGGAATTGGAGTGCGCCAACGCCCCTGTCAACGGGGATTTTGTCACGACCATGTAGCGATTGCCCGTTGGGGCAGAAGTCGCCGTGAGCGGACCGGTTGCAAAGATGAGCTTATTCTCAGGGTCAAGTGGTTCAACCATCGGATCAACTTCATCCGTCAAATAGCGGATCGCCCAGCCACGCCCGCCAATATAATCTCTGGCAATTTTCGGGGCTATATCTTCAATTGAAGTTTTCTGGTTAGTAAGATCAACGCGTAAGATTCTGCCGTGCCATCCGTTCATGTTTACTCCTTGTTTTAAACACAAAGGTTTTATGGTCTGGTGGTTTCGATATAGGCGAAAAAACACTCGCCTGACTCAACCACCGAAGGTATTTATCCACCAGCAATCGCTGAAAAGGCTGTGACTTCGTCACCCTCTACCAAAAGAGTAGAGAGCGGAACAGTCAATCCATTCACAACGATCACGCTGGAATCATCTTGCGGGACATTAAACTGAGTCATCACATCCAAGACTTTGGTGCCTTCCGGCACTTCAAGCTCGATCTTGTTTCCCTGTGTGCCGGGAGGCAAGAGTTCGCGATAAGTGGCAATCAATTTAAGCCTGATTTTCATGGAATGATTTTACTATGAAGTATTATAAATAGCTTGAAAAAGAGATAAGAGAGAAGAATTTCAATTTTTTAGGACTTTCGCTCGGGCAGGCGTGCGTCGCACCAACTTCGATAGACAGATGCTAATCGACAAGCATTTTTCCTGACGAAGAAAAGATTCTTATCGTTTTGGTCCGATCTTGTGCCCTTGTGGTACGCACCCTTCTTTCCCGCTCAAAAGCGAAAATCCTATTTTTGAAAGAGGAGACTAAACTAATTTATGTTCACTTTCAAAAACAGGTTTATTATCCAGTATACGCTGCGAGGAGAAGATCGAAAGGTCGAGTGTCGGGGTTTCTCCCAAAATCAACTCAGCCAGATAACGCCCAACACCATGACATTGCTGGAAGCCATGCCCGGAGAATCCATTTGCAAGCATAAAGCCTTTTAAGTCGGGCCATTCGCCGAGGATTGCGTTGCCATCAAAGGTATTCACAGCATACAAACCGGCCCAGCCACCTGTGATCTTGAGTTGATCAAAAACGGGGGCATATCCAACTAATTCTTCCCACAATTTCTCAATAAAGAGATTGCGATCAAAAGCAAAATCGATCCCGACCGGATCATCATCGAGACTCTTTCCGACCAGGAAAGTATTGCCGTGTTCCTGGATGAGATATAAACCTGAAGGAAAAACGGTTAGTGGATATTCCACATCCGGTTCGACATTGGTATCCACGACAAAAACATGCCGCTTGATCGGAATAATAGGCAACTCCACGCCAACCGTTTCAGTCAGCCCCTTTGTCCATGCGCCAGACGAATTGACCACAAATTTTGCTCGAAATTCATCACCTGAAGCCAAACGCACGCCACTGACCCGCCCACTATCTTTCAATATCTCGCGTACTTCACCAGTGATAAATTCTGCCCCCAAAGAGACAGCCTTATTTTTATAACCCACCAGAACTGCCTGTGCATCCATCGTGCCGTCGGCGGGAGACCAGCCCGCTCCAGCGATCTGATCGACTTCAAAGAGAGAGAATTTTTCTTTAACCTGTGCTGGCTCCAACCATTCAGTCGGGCAACCCAAACTTTGCTGCGTAGCGATCCCTTTTTGTGTGGAGGATTTACCCGCTTCGTCTGTCATGAACAAATTCCCCTGCTGGCGAAAAGCGATATCCGGTTTCACGCCATCCACTTCCATATCATCCGCAAAGGTCTTCAACATTTCAATCCCATATTGTGAAATCTGGATATTCTCTTTGATATTGAACTGCAAACGGATATTCGCATCGGACAGAACGGTGGAATTGAATTCGTAGGTGGGGTCTTTTTCGATGATCGCGACCTTGAGATTTGGGTCTTTTTTCATCAGGTAGTAGGCGGTGGCGCATCCCATGATCCCGCCCCCGACCATGATGGCGTCGTAGATTTTCTTTTCTGGCATGGATATTCCTTGTTGCGTTAGTTGGTTGATAGGTTGTGTAATTTTACCGTGATTTCCCCTCACCCTAGCCCTCTCCCTTTGGGAGAGGGGAGAGCCCCCTCTGTCTCGCTACACTCGACATCTCCCCCAAATTGAAGAGCGAATTTGGGGGAGACTTGGCGATTTTTTTTTATTTTTCCCGCAAGCCCGTTTGAACGCCCCAGAGACGCGAATAGATGCCGTCTTTGATGTTGACCAGTTCGTCGTGTTTGCCGTGTTCTTTGAGTTGACCGTGTTCGAGGACGAAGATACAGTCAGCGTTGCGGACGGTGCTGAGGCGGTGGGCGATGACGATGGTGGTGCGCCCGACGACGATCTTTTCGAGGGAGCGCTGGATGAGGGCTTCGGTTTCGTTATCGACGGCGGAAGTGGCTTCGTCGAGGATGAGGACGGGCGGGTCTTTGAGAACGGCACGCGCAATCGAGACACGTTGACGCTGCCCGCCGCTGAGCTTCTGTCCACGCTCGCCGACGATGGTGTCGTAGCCCTGCGGTAATCCCATGATGAAGTCGTGGGCTTCGGCGATCTTGGCGGCTTCGATGATCTGCTCATTGGTGGCGTCGAAGGTGCCGTAGGCGATATTCTCACGTACGGTGCCGTGGAAGAGGAAAACATCCTGGCTGACGAAACCGATGGCTTTGCGCAGGTCTTCAAGCTTGATGTCGCGGAGGTCGTGCCCGTCGAGCCGGAGGCTGCCTTTTTGGACATCGTAAAAACGCAGGAGCAATTTGACGAGCGTGGTCTTACCAGCGCCCGTTGAACCGACGATGCCGACTGTATCGCCAGCGGGGATATCGAGGGTCAGGTTGTCGATCACGGATTTCGCGTCGGTATCGGCGTACTCAAATGAAACCGAATCTAATGTTATTTGACCGCGCAGCAAGCCTAAATCGAGGGGCGTTTCGCCGTCGGGGAGCAGGGCATCCATATCCAGCAGATCCAAAATCCGATTGATGGAGGCCATCGAACGTTGATACAAATCCAGGGTATCCCCAAGACGGGTGAGGGGCCAAAGGAGGCGCTGGGTGATGAAAATGAGTACCGAGTAGATCCCGACTGCAAGCTCGCCAGCGAGAGTCATACGTCCGCCAAAGATGAGAATGGCGATGAAGCCGCTCATGATGACCATGCGGATGAGGGGCACGAAGGCGGAGGAGAATTTGATGGCGGATTCGTTGGCCGTGCGGTAGAGATCGCTCTCACGCGTGATGCGATCGAGTTCGTGACTTTCGGCGGTAAAGGATTTAATGGTGGCGACACCGCTCAGGTTATTGGCAAGATAGCCATTGAGAATACCGACCTGCTCGCGGACGGCGGCATAGCGCGGCGCGAGGGTTTTCTGAAAACGGATGGAGCCCCAGATGATGAAGGGCATGGGGAGCATGGCCATCCAGGCGACTTCGGGGGCGGTGTAGAAAAAGATGCCGCCAATGACGGTG
Source organism: uncultured Anaerolineaceae bacterium (assembly GCA_964581545.1). Lineage (GTDB taxonomy): Bacteria > Chloroflexota > Anaerolineae > Anaerolineales > Villigracilaceae > Desulfolinea. The sequence continues at coordinate 4,729 of CAZOOX010000127.1, read as the reverse complement.
ACGGTGGTGACGACCTGCCAGATGTCGTTGACGCCGACGTTGAGGAAGAGTTCGAGCTGGTTGATGTCGTTGTTGAGCACGGAGAGCAAGCCGCCTGTGGAGCGATCTTCAAAGTAGGCGAGCTTAAGATGCTGGACGTGGTCGTAGGTGTCGATGCGTAGATCATGCTGGATGGTTTGGGCGAGATTGCGCCAGGCGACCTGGTAGAGGTATTGGAAGCCAGATTCAAAGACCCAGATGAAGACCGTCAGCCCCGCGAGGACGAGGAGCTGGGTGCCCGTATCCTGAACGCCAAGTTTGGCGAGGAGTGAATCTTGCTTTGCGACGACGACATCGACGGCGGCACCGATGAGCAGGGGTGGAGCGAGATCGAAAAGTTTATTTAGGACGGAGTATAGGGAAGCCAACACCATCGCACGGCGGTGTGGGACGGCGTAGTTCCAGAGGCGGTTGAGGGGGTGGAGGTCAGTTTGTGAGGGCATGGGGAGTATTTTAACCGCTAATCTTCGCTAATGCTCGCTAATCTTTTTTGCATCCACGAAGTCACACGAAGGGGCACGAAGTATTTAAGATTTACCACGAAGAGCCCAGAGTTTCTGTGGGAAGTTTTAACGCAAATGGTGCGAATTGGCGAATTATGCGAATGTTGTTGAATTTTTGGTTGACGATTTATTGGCAGAGAATACTCTATGCAAAGGGATTGAAGTCGAAACAGTTTGTGCAGGTATAACCTTCACCACTCATTGTGTAGCCATCCTCTCCCAAAGAGATGACTTCATTGCATTTGATGCAGCGTGTGGGTTTGAATTTAGGCGGGTTCTTCAGTTTTTCAAAGTTGTACTCGTTTGTCCCGTAGTAGACATACATTTCCGTCTCTTGACTTTCTTTACATTTTTCGCAATTTTGCCAATCGCCAGCATGATCTTCTTGGTAGTGTTGGCTGCAAAGGGTGTAGCGGTCATGATTGCGGGAGCAGCTATTATGGGCATAAGAGAACATGACATATTGATCGTAATCATCGCAAATCCATTGGTCGCAGCAGAGCGTTTTTGTCAGTTTTCCTGTTTTGCCGCATAAGCCGCAGCGAGGGGTATCCACCTCTTCTGTTTTTTGCCTTCTTTCGGCTTTTGTTTTCTTGGATTTTTTATGAGTGCGTCTCTTTCTTGGGGACATGATTATCTCCTTTTATTATCACGATTTTTTCCTTGCGCAATCCATAAAGCTGATGAACGAGTCTATTTACCGCATCATCGGTCATTTCGACCTAGCGTTGAAGTATTTCTTTGTCGACGGCAGCACCGATCAGGAGCGGCGGGGCGAGGTCAAAAAGTTTATTAAGGACGGAGTAAAGCGAAGCCAGCACCATCGCGTGGCGGTGTGGGACGGCGTAATTCCAGAGGCGGTTGAGGGGGTGGGATGTTTGTTGAGGCATAGAGGGGTATTGTACTGCGTTTCATCACAGAGAGCACGGAGAAAGGCATGAAGAATTTAAGTAACGAAGGATTATAAAACATTCGGAAAATTATAAAGATTTGCCTGAAACATCTAAGAATAGTAGAATTACTTAGAACAAATTTCCAACAAAAGGTTATCTAAATGGGAAGTAAAAATCTTAAGGCTATCGACTTTTTCTGCTCTGGCGGAGGAATGACATATGGATTGAAGAAGGCTGGGATTGATGTCATTGCAGGTATTGATAACGACAGCGATGTACAAAAAACTTATGAAACAAACAATCCTGACTCTAAGTTTATTCTTGCCGATGTTTTTGATTTAAAAGAAAAAGAGCTACAACACAAAACAGAAATAGATAAAGACGATGATAACTTAATTTTTGTTGGGTGTAGCCCTTGTCAATATTGGACAATAATAAATACAGATAAAACAAACTCTCGTGACTCAAAAGATTTGCTCAAAGAGTTTCATCGTTTCGTTAAATTCTATAACCCAGGGTATGTTGTGGTTGAAAACGTACCTGGGCTAGAACTCCGCCAAGAAGAAAGCGGGCTAAAAGAATTCGTCAATGATTTGAAATCTCGAGATTACACTGTCACTTACGATGTTTATAATTTGAATGAATATAACGTCCCTCAATCCAGAAGACGTTTTTCACTAATTGCATCTAGAATTATCAAAGAAGAAATCGAACCGGAAAAGTCCTCTAAAATGCCAAAGGTAAAGCATTATATTGGGGAAGAGAAAGGCTTTTATAAAGTTGAGGCTGGGTTTAAGGACAAGACAAAATTCCAGCACACAGTAGCAGGCCTTCAAGAGAAAAATCTTCAAGTCATAAAAAACACACCAAAAAATGGTGGCAACTCGATAAAGAAAAGAGAATCATACAGAGGTTCAGGTTTCAAAGACAGTTATAGTAGAATGAGTTGGGATAAACCGGCTCCTACAATCACAACCAGATTTTACAGTTTTTCAAATGGTCGTTTTGGACACCCTGAAGAAGATAGAGCTATTTCTTTACGAGAAGGTGCAACATTACAAACATTTCCCAAAGATTATTATTTTGATGCAAAAAGTGTTTCAGCTATCGCAAGAATGATCGGGAATGCAGTCCCTCCCGAATTTGCCAGAAGAATAGGGCAGGCTATCATAAAAAAGGCGAAAAAAAATGACTGACAAAGAATTAAAAATGAGCTTCGACCCAAAAACTATTGAACATCTTGGGATAAAAATGTATTCAAGACTTCCAAACGCAATCGCAGAATTAATTGCTAATGCTTACGATGCTTGTGCTACCGAAGTGATTGTCCATTTATATGACGAAGATCCTGACAAAAAATCAATCATCGTAGAAGACGATGGCATCGGTATGACATTCGATGAAGTTAATGACAAATTTTTACGGATAGGAAGAAACCGCAGAGAGGAAGAAGAAGCAGAACTGCCATGCGGGAGAATGGTAACAGGCAAAAAAGGACTTGGAAAATTAGCGTTTTTCGGCATTGGGGAAATTATCCAAGTAGAAACTTGCAAGGATGGTGAAAAAACTACTTTCACTTTGAACTGGGAAAAACTTCTCGACACGCCATCAGGAGAAGACTATTGCCCTGATAGCTTTACAGAGAAATGTGATGAAGAGGCTCACGGAACAACTATTACACTGACAAAACTAAAGAGGAAAACGAGCTTTGATTTTGATTCGCTTGCCAAAAGTCTAGCAAAACTCTTTAATTTTCAAGATGCTTTTGTCGTTTTATTAGCACAAAACAATGACCACGACATAATTATTGATAACAAATTAAAGTATGAGGGAATAGAACCTGAATTCAAATGGCCATTTCCACAGGCTACAAGTGAATTGCTAGAAAGTGAATATCAGCACAAGAACAATATCGCTGGAGAAATTGTCACAACCGATAAACCCATAAAACCTGATATGAGAGGAGTAACCTTATTCGCCAATGGACGAATGGTAAACAAATCTGAATTTTTTGGTCGATCAGAATCTAGCCACTTTTTCTCATATGCAACAGGGTGGCTTAATATTGATTTTGTTGATAACTGGAAAGAAGATGTTATTTCTACAAATAGGCAATCTTTAGATTGGGAAAATTCTCAAACAGCCGAGTTGCGAATTTATCTACGAGAAATAATCAATAGCATACATACAGACTGGAGAAAGAAGAAGAAAGAAAAAAAACGGGCAAGCATTGATGAGAAAACTTCGGTTAACATTCAGAATTGGTATACAAAAATACCAAACGACATACAGGCCAAAGTTGAACCTGTTATTAATAAAATTATAGATGATGCACAATTAAGTGAGCCGGAAACTAATAATATAGTTAAGACTTTTCATGAGCTACTTCCTGAATACACTTATTATCACTACAGATATATTCACCCTGAGATTCAAAAAATATCAGAAACATATTATCAAAACGGAGATTACTATACGGCTTTTTCTGAATCTTTAAAGCGTTATGTAGCTGAGGTTAGAAAAAAATCTAATAGCAACAACCCAAAAGACCGCAGTTTAATGCAGGAAGTTTTTCAACGCAAGTTGTTAGTAACGCTAAAATATAAAAAAACGGACGGAACGCCTTTCTTAAAGGATACTATTGAAAATATCGAGGCGGGGCAACAGTTTTTATCAGAGGGAGTAGTAGCTGGAGGTAGAAATCCGCTCGCTCATGAAGAACATTTAGAGTTAAGTAGATCAGGTTTATTTTCTGAAAAAGATTGTTTGGATTTTTTAAGTCTTTTATCGCATCTATTTAAAAGGCTAGATGATGCAAAGTCGCCAACAGATGCCTGATATTTTCTCGAAAGAAAAACGCTCGGAAATAATGTCAAAAATCTCAGGCAAAGAAACAAAGCCCGAGATTCAAGTACGAAAGTTTTTATTTGCAAATGGTTTTAGATACAGAAAAAACGACAAGCGCTATCCTGGGAAACCCGATATTGTTTTACCAAAATACAAAACGGTCATTTTTGTTCATGGCTGTTTTTGGCACGGACATGATTGTTCGGCAGGAAAACTCCCCGAGACAAACAAAAAGTTTTGGCAAGAGAAAATAGGCAAAAGCAAAGAAAGAGATGCCAAAAATATTGCTGAACTAGAAAACTTGGGCTGGAATATAATCGTCATCTGGCAATGCGAGATAAAGAATAAAGAATTACGAGCCACAAAATTAGAGAGCGTAAAATCCAGCTTACTAACCTGAGTTATGTTTAGCAGACGATAGCAGGCAAGGTAGGTTTCAGATTCAAG
>CAZOOX010000126.1:4873-11767 GCA_964581545.1 uncultured Anaerolineaceae bacterium | reverse complement strand
GTGCTTGTGGTGGGCAAGATGTTGCATGCATCCATTCAAGCGCGTTTTGATGCGATCGAAGAACGCAGCCTTATCCTGCTTGGCTACGGGCTTTGCGGAAATGGCTTGAATAAGATCAAAGCGGGCATCCACACTTTGGTGATCCCCAAAGCGGATGATTGTGTGGCGGTCTTTATGAGCTCCCGCAAGCGTTATCTCGATGATTTTATGGAGAATACGGGCACCTACTATCTCACCAAAGGCTGGTTTGCGGCAGGCGCTAATCCGCTCAGCGAGTATCATGGATTGGTCGAAAAGTACGGCACAGAGACAGCCGATTGGCTGATGGAGCAGCAATATACCCATTATAAGCGTCTGCTTTTTGTGGCACATACTGAAGCGAACCTTGAAGAATACCGTCCACAAGCTTTGGAAGTTGCCGCCTTTTGCGAACGTTTTGGCATGGTCTATGAAGAATTTCTTGGGGGAGAAAAGTTTGTCGAAGAAATTGCCGATGCACTGAAATCTCAAGAAAATCTATCATCGGCTTTTATTCTTATACCCCCGGGTGGCAGCATTGAACAGGAAGATTTCCGATGAGTACGGTTAGATTAATTTACGGGCACGAAAAAGTAGATATTCAGGCAAAAGACGGGGCTTTGCTGGGAGATGTGGTCACCGAGGCTGATCTTCCATTTGAGCAACCCTGTGCGGGGCGGGGCACTTGCGGTAGATGTAAAATGCTCGTGGAGTTCGGAGGCAGCAACCCAGATGAGGTCGAGAACGAATACCTGACTCCCGGCGAATTGGCTTTGGGCACACGCTTGGCATGTCGGGCAACTGTCCAAGGCGATACACAGATCGTCCTATCCCCCATTGAAATTTATTCAAATAAGGTTTTCAAAGGCAGCCTGCGCTATCGCCGAGAGCGTGATGTCCCACTTGGCTTGGTCATTGACCTTGGCTCTACCACGGTAGCTGCCTATCTCGTCATGCTTGATAATGGCGAGGTGGTCGCTGGTGGCGCTTCGATCAATCAGCAACGAATTTACGGGGCGGATATTATTTCGCGGCTACACGCCGCGCTGGAGGGCGAAACACATCGTTTGCGCCTGCACAGGCTGGCAGTTTCTTCGATCAATCAGGCGCTGGGCAGTTTGAGGCTCTCAAAAAAAGTACTGGCTCGTATCACGGCTGTCACGGTGGTCGGCAATGTTGCCATGCACCATCTTTTTGCGAAACACCCCATCGAGAGCATCGCCAGAATGCCTTTTCAACCCCATATGCTTGAGGGCGTGAAGGCTGCACCAGGGCTGCTTGATGAGATTTTGGCGGCCAATGTACAGGTGAAACTCCCGCCAGTGGTGGGCGGCTTTGTCGGCTCAGATGCGCTGGCTTGTCTGGCTTATTTTGATTTTGACCAACTGCCGGGGCCGCAATTGGTCGTGGATCTGGGCACAAACGGAGAGATTTTACTAACCGATGGGAAGGAGATCCTGACCGCTTCCACCGCTGCCGGACCCGCCTTCGAGGGCGTGAATATTTCCTGCGGGATGCGAGCCAGCGACGGAGCGATCGTGGACGCCAACTTGGTCGGCGATAAATTCACATTTATAACCATCAACAACGAAGCACCAAAAGGCCTAACCGGATCAGGCTTGCTGAAAATTGTCCACGAACTGGTAAAAGCGGGCGTAATCGCCCCTTCAGGACGGATCGTGCGAGATCCGCCCGTGATGAAAGATATGCTGGAGCTTGAGCAGAAGCCTCGAAGAATCTACCTAACCCCCGAACGGGATGTTTGGCTGACACAAATGGATATTCGTGAACTACAAAAGGCAAAAGGCGCTATTCGAGCAGCGATCTCGGTTTTGATGAAAGCTCTGAACATGATGCCCGATGCGCTTGAGCGCGTCATCCTGACAGGCTCCTTTGGTGGGCAACTGGTGAATGAATCCGTCATTGCTTTAGGCATGGTTCCGCAAGTCTCTATCGAGAAAGTGCAGGGCATCCCCAACGGAGCAGGATTGGGCGCGGCACTCTTTCTCTCTGAAGAAGGTTTTGCCCGGGGCGAAAAGCTGGCGCAAAACTCACAACAGATCGATCTCGACCAAAACGCCGATTTTCAAGAAATATTCGTTGACGCACTTGCGTTCAAGGCAGGCTAAATATGCTCACCTGGCTACAAAGATTCCCCCATTTCCTTGAGATCGTATACGACCTGACCGAGAAAATCATTTTGCCCTTCAAGGCTATTTTGAAACCCAATAGCTGGGCAGAACCTTTGGTCATATTGGCAGAAAAAGCGGGCAAGGGAGCTCTTTTCAACTGCCAGATGTGCGGACAATGTATTCTGCACAGCACGGGCATGACCTGCTCGATGACCTGCCCAAAAAATCTACGTAACGGGCCCTGCGGCGGCGTTCGTTTAGATGGCAATTGCGAAGTCAAAGCCGACACACCCTGTGTCTGGACACAAGCTTACGAACGTTCATTGAAAATGCCCACCTACGGAGTTGAAATGAAGGTCATCCAGCCACCCGTCAATCACCAACTTAAAAACACATCATCCTGGGTCAATATGCTCCATGACATAGACACAAACCTGCCCAAAGGCTGGCAAAAGACAGCAGATATTCCTATCAAGAACGGCAATGGAGAATATCATGCCTGATAAAAACATCCCTCTGAGCCGCCTTGAGCAAGTCCTGCGCTCCGGTCGCTTCGCCGTCACATCTGAGCTAAATCCGCCTGATAGCGCCGACCCCGAAGACGTTTATAGGGCTGCACTCGTTCTCTCTGGCGTTTGCGACGGTATCAATGCCGTCGACGCTTCCGGCGCGAATTGCCACATGTCCAGCGTTGCCATTTGCGCCCTCCTGACCCGCGCAGGGTACGAGCCTGTCTATCAGGTCTCATCCCGTGACCGCAACCGCATCGCCATTCAGGGCGATCTGCTTGGCGCAGCAGCCATGGGCGTAAAAAACCTACTCTGTCTAACAGGGGATGACGTCAGTGCAGGAGATCAGCCCGAAGCAAAAGCTGTTTTCGATTTCGACTCCATCCAGCTGCTGCGCACGGCCAGAATGATGCGGGACGAGGGCGTTTTTCTCAGTAAAAGGAAGTTGACGACGCCTCCCCGCTTTTTCTTGGGTGCTGCCGCCAATCCTTTTGTTCCGCCCTATGATTGGCGCCCACACCGCCTTGCGAAAAAGGTGGCCGCTGGCGCACAATTCATCCAGACCCAATATTGTTTCGATGTTCCCCGCTTCAGGGAATATATGCGCCAAGTCCGCGACTTGGGTTTGCATGAGCAGGTTTATATTCTCGTTGGGGTGGGGCCACTTCGCTCGGCAAGAGCGGCTGAATTCATGCGCACCAAAGTACCAGGTGTTGTTATCCCCAATGAAGTTGTGGAACGTCTAAAAAAAACACCCAAGAAAAAACAGCAGGAAGAGGGGAAGAATATCTGCATAGAGATCATTCAACAAGTCCGTGAGATCGAGGGGATCTCAGGCGTGCACATCATGGCTTATAAGCAGGAAGAATTGGTTGCTGATATTGTCGATGAGGCAGGGCTGCTCCCGAGGCCGAGAAAACGGAAAACCTAACAGGGTAATCGCCCCTTAAGTCAGTGTGCCTCCGTGAAAACGGAGGCACACTTTTGGAGAAGAAGATAAGCTGTTCCCTTTAGCTTATTCTTTTTTATCCTTCGGGGTATTGCTCTCGGAACTGCGCCATTTTTTGCACTGCCATTTTTGCCAAATTGATGCCGTCAGCCATGAGCATGAGCATACCGTAGCCTCGCTCATATAAGGCCTGAGCGCCTTCCCATGTTCCCGTTGTGGTTGCAAGAACTTTGTCTGAAGCAAAGACTTTCGCTTCAATTTCCTTGATCGCAGCCTGTACTTTGGGTTCTGCTGGATTCCCGAAGTAGCCCATCGAAGATGCCAGGTCCATAGGGCCGATAAAGATGCCATCCAAACCTTCTACTTCGAGAATCTCATCCAGATTCTTCACCGCTTCGGGGGTTTCAACAGCGATCATGATGAAGATCTCGTCATTTGCTCTTTGCAGGTAATTGCCGATATTCATTCCATAGCCTGCTGCACGTGGGCTGCCAGCAACGCCCCGAATCCCTTCAGTGGGATATTTGCAGGTTTTTACGGCCAATTCGGCTTCTTCCTTACTGTTTACATAAGGGATCAAGACACCTTGAGCACCAGCGTCTAAAATTTTCTTAATCGCAACAAAATCATTCCAGGGCGTGCGCACAAGGGGAACGGAATCCGTTCCTTTCATGGCATGAACTTGACTAACGAGCGTCAAGATATCGCCGGGGGCGTGTTCCATATCCAGCATCAGCCAGTCGAAGCCTGCAGAACTGAATATCTCAGCTGTAAAGGGGCTGGCAAGCTGTACCCATGCTCCGGCCGTTTTCTTTCCTGCTTTGATCTTTTCTTTTAATAGGCTTTTGAACATTATTTTTTCCTTTGTAAAGGCTATTTGGGAAATTCTGTAAACTCGATCAAATGGTTATCAGGGTCATAGCAATAGGTTTGGATCAACCCACCTGTGCGGGTGATGGGGCCGTAGACAATGGCGATATTATTTTCTTCCAAAATGCGGACAAGGTCATCTGTATCGTCAATGACTAAACAGAAATGACGAGAAGAGGAAAGCTCATTTGTGGCTGTTTCTATATAATCAATAGAAATATCTCCGGGTGGGTGGGTTGCATGATCTTCTTGCACCAGGTGGATTTCAGCGCCATTTTTATGTAGCCAAGCACCTGTTAGCTGGAAGCTGGGGTAGCGAGGTTTTTCATCCATGCCCAAAATATCGCAATAGAATTTGCGTGAAACATCTACATCTTTGACAACAACGTTGACGTGCTGTAGTCCTTTAATTTCCATGGGGTCTTTCTCCTTTTATTTGCTTAACGGGTATTTCCCGGCTTTTTGTGCTTCTTCAAACATGGCCAGTGTGTTTTCAAGAGGAATATCAACATTGATATTGTGACAGGGAGCAAGAATGAAGCCGCCGTTTGTACCCAAATCGTTGATGCGTAATTTCACTTCATCACGGATTTCTTCAACGCTTGATTGCACCAACACCTGCTGCACATCCATGCTGCCGTGGAAGCAAATCTGATCACCAAACTCTTCCTTCAGCGCCTTCGTGTCTTCCATATTTTTGACAACGGGCTGAATGGGGTTGAGAATATCAACGCCAATCTCAATCAGGTCAGGGATAATTTTCGTTATTGCCCCATCACAGTGCATAAAAACTTTTACGTCTGCAGTTTCCTTGATCGTGTCGATCAGGGATTTCAAGCGTGGCTTGATAAATTTTCGGAACATTTTTGGAGAAACCATCAGCGAACTCTGTGTGCCCTGATCGTCAGTGATTGCCACTACCTGCACGTAAGGACCAACCACTTTCATATATTGCCGATACATTTCGTTGATGGTTTCTGAAATTTTATCCAGAAGGGCGTGTGCCAGTTCAGGATTGAGGGCAAAATCGAGAAAAAGTTTATCGTAGCCTCGGATCTGTGATCCCGTTTGCAGGATACCGACCTTGATACCGTCTGCGCCCACAACATAATCTGTGTTCTCAAACCAGTCTTTGGCTTGTTCCACCAAACCTGTAAACATTTCAGGATCAGGCTGAGGCCACTCAAAATTCTCTATATCTTCGAGGGTCAGACCTTCCTGGCTCAATGGCGATGCATGGATCGCGTAGTATTGGCCAACATCCGTCCACTTATGGGGCGTTTGCCACATATCTACGTAGCCCGCTTCCCCGTCTATTTCAACATCTTGAACACCAACCCAATTGGGGATAACCCATCTGAAATCAATACCCAAATGCTGGCAGATTTCTTCGTCCAGAACGACGTTTTGTGCCATGCGGTCAAGAATTTTTGTTTCAGATTCAATCTCCAATTTTTTCTTAAGCTCTTCATAGATGTTGACATGGAAGGAGCCAATATGTTTTCCATAATCCACTAAAACACGATCTGGTTCTTCGTGGTTCATGATCTTTTTGAATGCTTTTCTGCGATCCATAAGATATACCTCTATTAACTAGCCAAAACAACAGGCTCAATATCAAGTAATTTACAAGCGTGTACCAACTCTTCAACATAGTTCCCTGCCACACCAGAAATATGATTGGAGCCAAACTCGTTGATCAAGGCTTCAAAATCTAGATCGGCGTGAACGAACATGGTGGGGAGTTGGTGGCTTCCACGAGATTTGACGAAGCTTTCGTAGGCTTCGGGCGAAGGTTCTATCGCTTCGCCGCTGAAAATGGTCATAAAATATTTACCGGAGCGGCGTGAAAGACGAGCCATTGTCACGGGACCTGGAGCCGCTTTAAAGTAAACCGTTGCCCCGCCGCCTGGGCGGAAAGAGGGGCGGAGTTCTATCTTCTTCATGTTCTCTTCGGGCTTTTCCGAGCGCCCAGCGAACCATCCGCACATTGCGCCGCAATTCGGGACGTAGATGGTGGCGTTCTCTTCGTCCAAATAGCTCAGGTCACCAAATAGCGTCGGCGCCCCGCCAGAGACCAAGCCCAAAACCTGCATCGTGAGAGCGCCATCGCCGTCGGCTTCACAGGCCATCGGGACCGGTTTTCTCTCTCCATCCGCATCGAAGGGGCTGGGCAAAAGGGCGGCAGAAATGCACTGGGGCACGTAGTGATTCGTTAGATCGGGCATACATTTAACGGCGACAAAGTCGAGGTCTAACTCACTGATGATTTGACGAGTAGCAAGATAACATCGGGTTTGGAATCCGAGTTTTTCCCGTGTGAGTTTGGCATCATCATATCCCACGGATGCGACCGTGTTTTCGAGCCAGTTGACCGTTCTATCTGCATCTTCTGCCCCGATCATCTCTGCCTGAC
>CAZOOX010000126.1:0-4863 GCA_964581545.1 uncultured Anaerolineaceae bacterium | reverse complement strand
GCTCTACATCGATCCCGAACTTCTTGCGCCACTGCATGTCGTCGATGGAGCCTGTATCGATGCCCAAAGAGCGCCCGCCGAACATGCCAAAGACCTGCCCCTTGAGCTGCGAGACGGCCGAAGCTGCCCGAATAAAGGGGAGCGCTTTTTCGCCCAGTTTCGGTGTGTCGAAGCCTTCTCGGACTCTCAGGTGGGGATAGCCGATCTGGTCGAGCGCCCCAGCCGCACCCAAAAGCCCAACCGTGCCATGTGTGCCCGAATCACGATTGGAGACGAGAAGGGTCGGCAGCCCCATACGTTGTACGCCACGAACGACAAGGTTCGGCGAAGTCCAGCAGGGGATGTGGACGAGAAATACGGTTGCCCCTTTTGCTTTGAGTTGGTCTACTTGTGCGTCGATCTCATCTTTTGAGCGGGCAACTTCTGGAAATGCGTGGAGTTCAACAGGGAGTTCTTTAAAATATTCAATAATGCGTTGATGCCGTGGCTCTGTTAGCCCCTTAAATAAGTTTTTCCATTCATGTTCTCGAGCGTCGCCAAAAGTCATTAGCGCTACTTTGGGTTTGTTCATATAAATCTCCTGCAAATGCCACTTTGTATTTATGCTGGAACCTTGCGAAGGTTACTAGCGAAATCAGTTTGGCTTTGCTAAAAGAACCTTCGCAAGGTTTTATCGCTTAAAGATTGCTACACAAACGATCCAAACTTTGCGCAAACTCTTTAGGCAAGCTGGTTATTTTTCTGCTTTGATAATCGTAGGCGAGCAAGCCCGTTTCCACGAGCGCTACGACATCATCTTCACGGCGGATACGATGAAAGAGACGAAAGGAGTTTCGTTTAAGTTCATCGACATGGCAATCAATCATCAATTGGTCACCGGCGAAGGCTTCGGCTTTGAAGTTCACGGCAATATCGGCGATGATCAGCCCAAGCAGATCGTCACCTTTTACAATGGTGCTAAAGCCCAGCTCTTGAAGAAATGCCGCTCTCGCCTCGTGGATCAACCCCAGCAAGGCTTCATTCCCTAAATGACCACCATAGTTGATGTCGGTCACACGTACTTTTAGGGAATGAGCATACTCGTAACCGGGACATTCTTTAAGTTTTATACGAGGCATGGGGCGTTATTTTTCCTGTTTACGTGAAAATGCCTGAATCATGCGTCCGCCGTCGGGATAGATACATTGCCCTGTGAAGAAGCTGGAATCTTCGCTGGCCATAAAGACAGCGACAGTAGCGATCTCACGACATTCAGCAATGCGACCCAAAGGTAAACGACCAAGCAATTCGGCTTCTTTTTCAGGGTTGTTAACCACAACCTGCATCAACTCGGTCAGCACAGGGCCAGGTCCGATGGCGTTGACACGGATGCCATATTCGCCCAAGGCAATTGCCATCGCTTTGGTCATTTGATTGACACCGCCTTTTGCAGCGCAATATGGAACCTGATCCGCTAAAGCCAGCACAGCCATGACGGAGGAGACATTAATAATGGTTCCCTGAATGCCTTGATCGACCATGACTCTCGCTGCAGCCTGACCAAGCAAGAAGGAACCCTTCAAGTCGACGCCCATCACCCAATCCCAATCATCCTCGGTAATATCGAAGAAGTTTGCGCTGTGGTTAACGCCCGCATTATTAAGAACAACGTCAATGCACCCGTAGTGCTCGACCGTTTTTTGCACCAAATTCTGGATCTGGTCATTTTGGCTGACATCGCAACGGACGAAAATGGCATCGCCGCCATTCTCTCGGATCTTTGCCGCAGCATCTTCGCCGAGGTCTTCACTTCGCCCCGTAAGGACAACCTTTGCGCCTTCAATTGCAAATTCTTCAGCACAAGCCAAGCCAATGCCTTTGGTCGCACCGGTAATGATTGATACTTTATCTTTAAGCTTCATCAAATCTTCCTTCAATCATATAGAAAAGAAATAGAGAGACGGACAATGGTCCCGGCTCTCGGCATTACAGGTTTTATTTCACAGGAGGCTTCGTACCAATCGGCCAGCGGACTTTGATGTCATCGAGAATATCAACAACATGATCCACGACACGGGTAACCATCGCTTCGCCTTTTTCACGAGTGGCGTTGCGAGCATCACCGATAATCCCATTTTCGAGTTCTTTGTACTCGGGGCAAGCAAATGTGCCTTCAAAGTGATACATCATGCCAGGTTTGGGCATCTGTCCGGGAGCGATAATGAATTTACTATCAATCAGCGCTTCCCCACCGCCTTCATCCGCTTTGCTCATATCAATATATTGCGGGTAAAGGTACAAGCCAACAGAAGTCTCGGCTTCTTCAGCGTGCCACATATAGTCATCCAAGACGTCTTTGTCATCACGTAGGAAGTCGTACCAGTGCATCGAAAGAGTGAAATGGCCTTCCAGACCAAGTTTGTGAACGGCAACGAGGGTGGTCGAAACCTGTCCATGCGCAGAGAAAATGATGAACTTATTAAAGCCGGAAACCGAAGCGCCCTTGATAATGTCAACCAACACAGCAGTGTGGGTATCGTAGCCTAACGGGATCGTGCCCGGCATATAGTGGTGATGGTAAGGATGCGAACCGTAAGGCAGCGGCGGCAGTAACATAACATCGGTTTTCTTCGCGATTTCCTGCGCCATATACTTGGCATTGAAAAGGTCTACGCCATTGGGTGAGTGGGGACCGTGTTGTTCAATTGCGCCAATCGGCAAAATGGCAATATCGCTGACTTCCTTTGCAAAATTTTGTAGTTCAGGAAGTGTCATTTCGTGCCACCATAAATGTTTTCGTTCAGTCATCATAAATCTCCTTTTTGATAATGATTATTTATTGTTTGAAAGAGAAGCCACCACATCCAAACTTTCGGCAAGTGCGACTAATTCATCATATAGATTTCGCGGGAGGCGTTTAGCCCCCCGAATAGGGAAAGTGGAGAATGATCTCATCTCCGTCTTGAAGTTCTCCATCCGGTTTGCTGATCTGATTATTGACAACCAACAAGAGAAATTTCCTGACCTTTGGATTTACATTGAAATGCTCCAGAGCGGCTTCAACAGTAGCTTCGCTAAGTTCCACTTCCGTGTAGTCTCTGGGAAGACCGAACTCACTTTCTCCTTTTATCCTAACTTTAATCACCTAAAATTCTCCGATCAACCAATCCAACTCATGCTGATAGAGACAGGCTTCGGTAGGAACGCCATCGGCATCCCAAAGATTGAAGGCATAGTAGGTTTTCACCGCTTTTTCGAAGACCAGCTTATCAATATAATTCCCAGCACAGGGACCTTCTCCCTGCAAAGGTTCAAACATTCTCACCGGCAAGCTATCGTCATTCGCCGTAATTCCTTCCCTCAGATTGAAAATCCTCGACATGGTTGAGTGTTTTTCACCGATCTTCATAAAATGCCACAGACTCATACTTTCCCAGCCTGAAATAGCCTGCATATATTCCACCATGGAATTGATGGTAAAGGGACCATTGGGACGGACGCAGAAATAACAAACCCCTATCGCATTATAGGCATTGTAAAGGGCTTGATTAACAAAGAACTGCCTGACTTTTTTGGATGATAAGTCAGTGGATTCCAATGGTTCCAGCACCCCGATAGCGTCATAAAGGGCTGCCCCTCCCTCGGTAGCGGTGACATGGTCATGCTGGACCTCCATGTGGTCTGGTCCCGCCGAAGGAACCGCGAAAGCCAAAGAGAGTCCTGCCTTGCCTCTTGGATCGTGAGCGGGAAGCGGCGAATTTTTGACATGTAAGGCGTAAATAGCTGTCTCTTCGCCAAAATGTTGAATTGCCTCTTTGAAGCCTTTGGATAATATTTTGCCAACGCCCTCAAAGGTACACATCTTTTTTAAAAGAGCGAGCATATTATCAGCGTTTCCAAAGTTCATTTCCAGACCGTCTAGCTGCTCTTTCTTTATTAATCCCTTCTCATAACATTCCATAACCCATGCGATCGTTACCGCTGGAGAGATAGTGTCCATCCCGTATTCCTGGCACATCTGATGGGCGGCGCTGATTGGCCCTAAATCGTTCACGCCACAAATGGGCCCAAAAGAAGCTGTTGTTTCGTACTCCGTACCACCATATTCAGGTTGAACCTGATAAGGGCCCTCGGTGATTCTGACTTCCCGTTTACAAACTATGGGGCAACGATAACATGTGCCTGTGCCTTCAAGGATAGTGTCCATGTAGGTTGTTTCAGCAAGGTTTTCAAAGTCTTCAAAGACCCCTTCCTGCCAGTTATACGTGGGTAGAACACCAACTTCCTGAGACATTTGAACGCCCCGCATCGTACCGAATTTCGGAAATGTGTTGGGAATTTCTTTGAATTCGGCGTAGTTATCCCGCACAATCGTTTTGACGCGGTCTTCGTCGTATACAGGAATTTTTCTGTTTGCGCCCCTGACAGCGATGGCTTTCAAGTTTTTACTGCCCATCACAGCGCCCATACCGAGACGGCCGTTGGCATGTTTTAACTCGTTGATCACACAGGCATAAGAGCTCATCTTTTCGCCAGCCTCACCGATCAACAGTGCTCGTGTTTTGGGGTCTCCCAGTTCTTCTTTGATGGCTGCGGATGCCTCTCGCAATTTAACGCCCCAATGTTCTTTCGCCGATTTTAGTTCCGCTTCACCACCTTTTATGGAAAGGTAAACCGGCTCATCGGCTTTACCGGTTATGATAATTCCTTCAAAACCGGCAAATTTCAGCTCGGGACCCCACCAGCCCCCGGCTTCCGTTTCACCGTAACCGCCCGTCAATGGGGATTTTCCCACAATAGAAAAACGGCTTAAGCCCGGCCCATGTGTTCCGGTAACAAATGATGTCATAAAAACAAGCATCGCATCTGGGCTTAAAGGATCCA
>CAZOOX010000125.1:0-11774 GCA_964581545.1 uncultured Anaerolineaceae bacterium | reverse complement strand
CTCCTTGGATTGCTTTTTTACTCTATTTTAGCAACACCCAAAGGGGAGACTATCTGTTCGCCAGACAGCAATAAAAAGGCCTTTGTTTCACAATCGAGAGAAGCCCGAAAAACTTTATCTGAAATAAGCATTTCCTAACTCCACATTCTTGCTCCCCTTTCTTTGAAATTGCAAATAATAATTGTTCACCCATTTGGTCTCTGTCTCGATTATACCCAGTCGTTCTCTTTCTTCTTTTTTCTCCGTAAACCTTCTAGCTTGCAACTTTTAACCCAATGGATATGATTATCTTTGTGTCTCTCCGTAGTTAAAAACTCTGCAAAATCCCATCCAACTCCCTGACCAACCTCCCCGCATCCTCCTTCGAGAAGACCATTGGCGGTTTGATCTTGACGATATTATGCAGCGGCCCATCGACGCTGAGCAGGATTTGGCGCATAAATGAAAACAGGATTTCCGATGAAATCCTGTTTTTAGTCACGTGAATTTACGCGAGTTCCTCATCCAATCGTTCTCGCAGGATTATCTTTATTCTTCTCTGAATACCCCGTAGCTTGCTACGAGGGTTCCGAGCATTAAGAAAAATCTGTACCCGTAGGGGCAAAATTCCGTAATACCCCGTCCGCTTGCGGCGGGGATAGGAATTTTGAAGATTTTTCAAATTTATTTTGAAGATTTTTCAAATTTATTTAGCGATTGATAGGGAATATCCGATTTGTTGGCAAGCAACTTTAGCTCACTCAGCATTGATTCAGACATACGCAGCGAGATTGTTTTTGTGGCAGGTTTAAGCTGCGGGAAAATGGTCTTTTCTGCACTCTCCCAATCTACATAGTCCGCGGAGTCGTGGGTTGCCCAAAACTCACGTTCTTCTTCTTCGCTTTTGAATTCAGGAATTGGCTTTGGCATGTTACGCCATCTCGTAAACTTGGACTTCTTCTTCGAGCCGATCAGCTAAATCCATTTTAGCTTTTTCGATCTCGTAATGGCTTTGGATGCCCATCCAAAATTCGACGGACATGCCAAAGTAGCGCGCCAAACGCAGGGCAGTGTCGGCGCTGATGCCGCGTTCCTCGCGGACGATGCGATTAATCCGCATAGCGGGGACACCAATATCTTGCGCCAGTTTATATTGGCTGATGCCCATTGGCTTCAGAAATTCTTCTCGCAGGATTTCTCCAGGGTGGATGGGGGGAAGGTCTCTCATTTTTTCTCTCTTAGTGATAATCAACAATTTCAACTTGATAAACGCCATCTTCACGCCACTCAAAACATACACGCCATTGATTATTGATGCGGATGCTGTGTTGTCCTTGACGCTTGCCTTTTAAAGCTTCCAATCTGTTCGCAGGCGGGACTTTTAGATCGTGAAGGTTGGCGGCTTTGTGGAGCATGATCAGCTTTCGTTCAGCAATCCGCTGAATATCTTGGGGCAGCTTCTTGGAAAATTGCCCCTTGAAAACTTTTTCAGTTTCCTTGTCTTTGAAAGCCTTAATCATGCCAGTATAATAACCTTTTGTGATATTAAAGTCAAGAAGGCTTCGTCATTGCGAGCGAAGCGAAGCAATCTCCACCACTGTCTTGGGGATTGCCACGTCGGGCTACACCCTCCTCGCAATGACGTGATTATTCTTCGTGCCCCTTTGTGAACTTCGTGGTTAAAAAATCCCGTAAAACCAAATCCAACTCCCTTACCAACCTCCCCGCATCCTCCTTCGAGAAGACCATCGGCGGCTTGATCTTGACGATATTATGCAGCGGCCCATCGACGCTGAGCAGGATTTGGCGCATCCGCATTTCCTCGACAAGACGATGTGTCTCAGCGGTAGCAGGTTCGAGCGTGGAGCGATCCTGCACCAGTTCGATGCCGAGAAAAAGCCCCTCGCCGCGCACATCGCCGATTAAGGGGTAGCGATCCCGTAGTTCCAATAATCCTTCTTTCAAATACCTGCCAACGTGCAGAGCGTTCTTTTGCAAACCCTCCTGCTCGATCACATCCAGCACCGCCAGTCCGACGGCCGAAGAGACGGGGTTGCCGCCGAAGGTATTGAAATACTCCATCCCGTTGTTGAAGGCCGCCGCAATTTCGGGCGTGGTGACCACCGCCGCGAGCGGATGCCCGTTGCCGAAGGGCTTGCCCATCGTGACGATATCGGGCACAACGCCGTGGCTCTCGAAGCCCCAAAAATGCGTGCCAAAACGACCAAAACCGTGCTGTACCTCGTCGGCAATGCAGACGCCGCCGACCGCGCGCACACGCGCATAGATCGCTGCCAGATAACCGTCGGGGAAAACGACCTGCCCGCCCGTGCCGATGATGCTCTCGCTGATATACGCCGCAATCCCGCGCCCGGCCGCATCGACGGCATCAATGGCCGCCTGCGCATCCGCCGCATAACGCGTGACGGGGGCATCCTCGTCGCGGTAGATGCCGCGATAATCGCAGGGCAGCGTCAGCTTATGCACCCAATCGGGCGCGCCCGCCCCGCCCTTGCCATCGAATTTATAAGGCGAAATATCTACCAAACTCGTCAAATTGCCGTGATAACCGCCCTCCAGCACCAGCATATCCTTCTGCCCCGTGTAGGCCCGCGCCAGCCGTAGCGCCAGGTCGTTCGCCTCGCTGCCTGAGTTGACGAAAAAACAAACTGAGAGCGGCGCGGGTAGCGTGTAGGTAAGCCGCTCTGCCAGCCGCACGATATTCTCATGCAGGTAGCGCGTATTCGTGTTCAGCGCCGCCGCCTGCCCCGCCAACGCCGCCACCACGCGCGGGTGCGAATGCCCCACATGACAGACATTATTCACACAATCCAGATGCGCCACGCCTTGCGCATCGTACAAAAACTGCCCCTGTCCACGCACAATATGCAGCGGATTTTCATAGGATAGGCTCAAGGCCTTGCTCAGATTTCTCTCTCTTTTTTGGATGATCGCCTGCGGCGCGAGCCGCTCGTGATTTGGGCTTGATTCCGTTTGTGAACCAATTCTCGGCGGACACATCGATCCGATTACCAGCGTCGCATCTTCAGCATCTACCGCCAACAATTTCTCCAACGCCTCCCAGATTGGTTTTGCGCTGATCTGGTGGTAGTCATTTATGCCCCCCTCTAACTCCCCCCGTAAAACGGGGGGAGAACCTGTTGCCCCTCCCCCGCTTGCGGGGGAGGCTGGGAGGGGGCTATTCGCCCTCTCCGAAGAAATACTCACACTCACTGCCAATCTTGCACAGATCAGATCGTAAAGCAACGAAATCTCCGTCGCCGTTAACGCTGCCACACTGTGATACCCCGCGGCGATATTCGCCGCTGCGCCCAAAACATCCTCTTCTCCGAGCAAGGCATATGCCGCCGCAATAGCGACCTCCACCACGCGCGGCGCATAAAGCATATCGCCGAAATCAAGCAACCCCGTCACCATCCCGTTGTTGAGCAGGATATTGTAATCATTCGCATCGTTGTGGATGACCTGCCAGCGCAGGTCTTCGAGAGCGGGTTTAACGCGGCGTTTGAATCTCTCTAAAACCCTCTCCACCATGTCACTGCGAGGAGGGCGATAGCCCGACGCGGCAGTCTCTTCGCCAGTGGGGGAGATTGCTTCGGCGGTGGTGCTGCCTCGCAATGACGAGAGACGGGGCGTGATGACTTCATCCGCCCGCGTCAAATCCCATAAAAAACCCTCCCGTCTCATTGCAGGATGCTCAAAATCAGCTAACGCCAAGTCAACCTGCGCCACAAACGCTCCCAACTGCCGCAAAATATTCGGCGTACGAACGGGCATATCTGCAAAGAGCGTGCCTTCGAGATAGGAGACCATCCGCACGAGATATTTTCCTTTATAAAAAAATATCTCGTCCCCATCTTTGTTCGGGATAACGCGTGGCGACCCTTCAAATCCGCCCAAATGGCGAAGCGCAGCATTCTGAAAATCGATCTCAGTGCGCGGCGTTTCTTGTGCGTGGATCTTCAGGACAAATTTTTTGCTCCTAGTAGAGAGAAGAAAATTGCGGTCAATATCCCCGGGAAGGAATTTGACCTTGACGGTTAAATCATAGTATTTGGATGCAATTGCGACTGCATCTTTTTCTGTGATGGGGGGAAGGGGCATGGGAAACTCCATTTTGGCTAGAGGTGCATTGCATCTGCAAGATGCGTTGCACATCGGGGTTATCGTACAACGCCGAACTGCAACGCAGCCGCTTTGCCTACGGCAATACAGCTCCTGGTATTTTACTTCTTATCCAGCTCTTCTCCGTCAGGAGCATCAAACATTGGATAGCTGAGCGCATTTCCCCATTTGAGCACTTTAGGAAAGAATTCGTCAACGCCAAGCAGGCCTGCTGCCCAGAGAAAGGCCCGATCTCGTTCGGGAATTTGAGATAAATGCAGCCACTGTATATCGATCAATACGAGTTTTTGTGTCCCCTCAGCAACTTCCGGGTCGTGACCCAGCGATGGGATTTGATCGCCTATGTCGATGAGAAATGTCTGGGTTTCACCTTTTCCTGAATGCGACCAGCGGCTGGTTTCGCGGATAATGATGCCGTCAACACAACATTCTTCACGTAGCTCTCGGAGTGCAGCTTCTGCCGGTGATTCCCCTTCTTCAACACTGCCGCCAGGCAAAGCCCACCAGGTCCTGCCATCAAGTTGATGTTGAGCCATCAGCAATTTACCTTCTCTATGAACAATAGATTGCGCTCTTGCCATATCATGGTTCCTTCACTAATTCTTGCCCATCGGGCGTGTCACGCACATCCCAGCTAAGAGCTGCGATCTCATCTCGCAGCCGGTCGGATTCAGCCCATTCTTTATTAGTACGGGCGATTTGGCGGGCATCTGCTAGTTTCAAGACTTCTGGTGGGGGGGCGGTATCAGGTTCCGGTTCAGGGGCGTTGCGCAGGAAATTAAGCGCAGCATCCGAGATGCCTTCATCCAGATCCGGGAGTTTGAGCGTGCCGAGTTTTTCTATCCCAAATTTTGCGCCTGCCGGGTAAATTTCGGTTTCTTTTCCATCACAAACTGTGACAGAGCTAACACCGCTGATGCGACATTTTTGATTTTCAAAATCAACGATGATGCCCGTATGTTCGTCCAAGCCGACGATGGTTTGCCCAGCGGGAAGCATGGAGCGCCAAACATCAAAACGCTCGCGTCCGACGAAGCAGCGACTGGTGTCTACGTCTGCGCCGCCTTCAGCGTTGTTCCAGTGAGGGATGAAAGAGACAGGTAGGTTGTAATCTTTGAAGAGATCGAGCCCGTTTTTGACGTGAATATCTTCGCCGACTTTGAAGATTTCGTAAACGGGGAGGGCGTGCGCGCCAACGGCGATGGTGGCTGCGCTGGCAAAAATGAGTGCTGCGCCACGACGATGGCGGGCGCGGATGATATCCCAGGCGAGGCTATTTTTGAGTTGGCGAACAGCGTAGGTGGGGCTGCCAGGCCCCATAAAAATTAAGTCGGCGATGAGAAGGGGGATGAGGATTTCGGCGCTGTCAGGACTGAAATCTGTGCCGCGCTTCCGAGCAGGAATGATGTGAATTTGTGGCGCGTAATTTTGCAGGCGTTTTGATAGATAGTCACCCACTTTTTGAGCAACGAGCGGGGAGTTGAGTTCGAAGCCCGCAGTGGTTTCCATGATTGCGATCTGTGGAGGGTGGTCGAGGCTTTTGACGAGACTCTCGAAGATGCGCCCGCCCGCAAGGGAGGTTTCGCCGGAGCCGAGAAAGGCTATTTTTCCGAACATAAGTATTTACCTATAAAGTTTATGAAGACTATAAGAGATAGAAAAGCTCAATACTAGTCTTTGAGAATAAGTTGACGTGCTTTTTGCCAGATTTCGTCAAACATATCTACTGTGAGACGTCCGGTTTGGGTATTTTGGCGACTGGGGTGATAGGAAGCCAGCAGCCACTTTCCGCTCGGTAGTTGGTGCAAAGCACCGTGGCCGAAATTGTAATCTTTTTTGCGAAGGTTGTAGATGCGCAGAATACGGTCGAAGCCAATTCTGCCTAAGGCTACAAAAACTTTTGGTTGAATAAGTTCGATCTCTTGTTCGAGGAAAGGTTGGCATGTATTTAGTTCGTCTGCTTTAGGTTTGTTTTGTGGCGGGGCACAACGCCCGGAGGCTGTGATCCACATCTCGGAGAGTAGCAAGCCATCGTCACGAGCGAGCGAATCCGGTTGAGATGCGAATCCGGCCTTGTGTAGTGCAGGAAAAAGAAAATTCCCCGAAGCATCACCGGTGAATTGTCGCCCTGTGCGGTTTGAGCCGTGTGCGCCGGGGGCAAGCCCCACGATCATTACTTTGGCAGCGGGGTCGCCAAATCCCGGCACGGGTTTGCCCCAATATTCGTGGGCGAGGTAGGCTTTACGTTTTACGCGGGCAACTTCTTCTCGCCATTCAACGAGACGAGGACATTTTTTGCAGGTGATGATCTCCTGCCGCAGTCTTTCAAGATGCTGTGCTTTTTCTGGCGACATTATGAATTCTGCGCCATTTCTTTAGTATGCTTAAATAGGTCATCCACATTTGCCGCCACGCCCCCACCTTGTGCAATAGATTTATCTCCGCCGCCACGCCCCTCGAGGGGAGCAAGGTGTTTCTGGAGCAAATCATTTGCATTAATATCTGTATCATCAGCGCAGGCGGTGACGAGCGAGAGTTTGCTGCCATCGAAAGATGCCAGCACAGCCACCATGCCGGGATAGGCGCGTAATTTCATTGCCAGCGAACGTAATTCCCCGGTATTTCGATTTTCAAAGAGAGCGGTTGCCAGCCATTTTTCTCCGATAGCCTCGGCAAGCTGTGCCATTTTTTGTGCTTCCATCTCCAGCTTCATTTCACGCAATTTCTTTAGTTCGTTTTGCGCGCTCTTTAATTGAGCGTGCTGATTTTCGATAGTTTCTTTGAGTGCATCTATGCTTATAGCTAAAAATTGCGCGCTTTCTTGCGCTGCTTTCTGTGTTTCATCAAAATATGCCAGCGCCTGCCAACCCGCTACAAAATGGATGCGCGTCTTCTGGTTGATGCGCTCGGTGCGGACGATCTTTAGCATCCCGATCATACCAGTCTGTGGAAGATGCGTCCCGCCGCAGGCAGAATAATCGTAATCTTCGATCTCGATCACGCGGATCTCACCATCCACTTTGGGTGGACGGCGGAAGGGGACGGCATCGGTGCCCTCCACGAAGTAGGCTTTCATGGCGCGGTTTTCAAAGACGAGCTTGTTGGCAGCTTCTTCAACGCGCTTGATTTCTTCGGTAGAAAGTGCCTTCACATCAAAATCAATTGTGGTGGGTGTTTCTCCACTGATATGCGAAGAGATTGTCTCCAGTTCCAATTTTTTCCAGAAAACGGCTGAGAAGATATGCTGCCCGCTGTGGTGCTGCATATTGGCAAAACGCCGATCCCAGTCAATTTTTGCGGGGTAGCTGCCTTTTTCAAGCTCAGCATCCAAAATGTGGACGATCTTGTCCTCCTCGGTGACAACGTCCACGACGTGTACCGAGCCTATCGTTCCGGTATCGTGGGCTTGTCCGCCACCGGTCGGGTAGAAAAGTGTTTCGGAGAGTACCACGCCAAAACCGCGTTCGTCCCGCTGTGTCTCAATGATCTCAGCGGTGAATTCTGTTCCCATCGGGTCATCAAAATAAAGTTTTTTGGTCATAAGATTATCATCGCATCGCCAAAGGAATAAAAACGATAACCTTCTCGGATGGCGGTCTCATAAGCGTTCAGGATCATCTCTCGCTCGGCGAAGGCGCTCACCAACATCAGCAAAGTGGATTTAGGGAGATGAAAATTCGTCACCATAATATCTACAGTTTTGAATTCATAACCGGGCAGGATGAAGAGCGATGTCGCGCCGCTCGTGGGGAGAGTTGCTCCCCTTTGAGAAGCGGATTCGAGAGTCCGGACGCTGGTCGTTCCAACCGCGACGACCCTGCCCCCGGCTTGCTTGGCGCTGTTGATCTTCTCGGCAGCTTCGGGCGTGACCTGACACCACTCGGTATGGATGTGGTGCTCTTCGATATCATCCTCGGTGACCGGAGCAAAAGTATCCAAGCCAACGTGTAGAGTCACTTCAGCGCGGTTCACGCCTTTGGCTTTGAGTTTACTTAAAAGGCGTGGCGTGAAATGCAGCCCCGCTGTGGGCGCAGCCGCTGATCCCGGCTCTTCGGCATAGACGGTTTGGTAGCGTTCAGGGTCATCTAGTTTCTCGTGAATGTAGGGCGGTAGCGGCACATTGCCGATCTGTGGAAAAAATGGCTCAATGGCTTTGTCAAAACGGATGAGACGCTGTGCGCCTTCGAGCACGTCGATGATCTCTGCATTGGGGGCATCTTCGAGAATAACTTTTTTGCCGACTTTCAGCCCTTTTCCGCCAACGAGCGCGCGCCATATGGCATCATCTTCTTTGCGGAGCAGGAGTAATTCCACTTTACCGCCGGTCTCTTTTTTTGCATAAATCCGTGCCGGAATAACGCGCGTCTGGTTGATGACAAGTAGATCGTTGGGGCGCAGATATTCGCCAATATCGCTAAATTTTCGGTGTTCAATTTTGCCATTCTCACGATGCAAAACCAATAAACGAGAAGAATCCCGCGGCTCGGCGGGAGTCTGGGCGATGGATTCCTGAGGAAGGTAGTAGTTGAAGTCAGAGGTTTTCATAATAACTATATGCGATACGGAACTTTAGATTTGAAAACCTTGCTTCTGGATTCTTTTACTGCTCCATTGACTTCAACTTCCACATGAACATTTTCCTTTAGCAATAAACCACT
The DNA here is from genome assembly GCA_964581545.1 of uncultured Anaerolineaceae bacterium. Taxonomy (GTDB): domain Bacteria; phylum Chloroflexota; class Anaerolineae; order Anaerolineales; family Villigracilaceae; genus Desulfolinea. Next base: position 2,991 of record CAZOOX010000125.1, on the reverse strand, counting down.
CAACGAGATATGGGAAAGATCTGGATACAATGTTGGACCTATATAAATTTCGGGAATACAAGCAATGTATTTTAAGGGTTTCTTAGTCTTGGGGTTGTATTCGACTAGGTTTATTTTCATATAAGGAACAAGCATTGAGTTTCCAATTCGAAAATCTATGCTAGGGTTAAAATCTACTCCTAAGGTTATAGGTGTTGGTTTTGAAATCAATCTCCACTCTTTTTCTTCCTCGAATTTTGGGTGTTTAAGTCTCGGTGCCAATGCAAGAAAATCATCCCAAACTTGTAAGTCTAACCAAGTTTTATTTTTGTTGATACGAAAATTGACAAGTATTTCAAGTAAAAAAATATCAATTATTTCTGCCTGTTTGTTTTCATCATATTCGCATCTCACAAGTTCAAAATACTGATTCTCAATAATAAAGCTCAGTGAAGATGCAAGATCAAACTCAAAGCCAATACTAAAACCGTTATTATTAGGACAATATCCCCTCCACTGACTTAGCTGGTCACCATTCTCAGAAAATGAACAAGTGTATATCCCACTATATTTTTGGTAACCAGGATCGTGAAAAACTCCTAATTTTCTTCCAAAGTCTTCAAGAAATCGTATCTCTTCTTGTTTTAATTCTCTTTCTTTACAAAACCTATTTATATTTTCCTGAACTAACTGTATAGCGTAACTTACTTCTGTAGAATCATTCAAAAACAGCACATTTGTAGCCCAAATTTGTCTATCTTGAATAATCCCAAGAAGACCTGCTTGGCTAGTATAGTGATATAAAATCTTAGGTGGTTTTGATTGTTGATCCATCTTGAATTTAAAGTAATTTCCCCTGTTGCTCTTCCAAATGATATTCAAATCCCAAATGCTCATAAGCTAAACGGGTAGCCACGCGCCCCTGTGGGGTGCGGTCAAGGAAACCGAGTTGGAGGAGGTAGGGTTCTACCACATCCATGATGGTGTCTGGTTCTTCGCTGATCGAAGCGCCGATGGTGTTTAGGCCAACAGGACCACCACGATATTTTTCGATGATCGCTTTTAAGACGCGCCTGTCCATATCGTCAAGACCGAGGTCATCAATAGCGAGTAAATTTAGGGCTTCGAAAGCAACATTTTGGGTAATTGTCCCGTCTGCGCGGACTTGGGCATAATCCCGGACACGGCGCAAAAGACGCAGCGCAACACGAGGTGTGCCGCGCGCACGGCGGCTGATTTCTTTGATCCCGTCTTCGTCAGCGGGAACATCCAGCATTTTTGCAGCGCGGGTGACAATGGCTTGCATGGCGTCAAGATCATAATACTCAAGCCGATAAACTGCCCCAAAACGTGCGCGCAAAGGTGCGGTGACGAGAGCCAAACGTGTTGTCGCGCTGACAACGGTGAAATGGGGAAGTTTTAGACGAATGGATCTTGCAGAGGGACCTTTCCCGACGATAATATCGAGGGAGAAATCCTCCATTGCGGGATAGAGAACTTCTTCTACTGCACGCCCTAAACGATGAATTTCATCAATGAAAAGGATATCGCCCGCGCGGAGATTTGTGAGAATTGCGGCGAGGTCACCAGCACGTTCAATAGCGGGTCCCGATGTAACACGGATATTGACGTTCATCTCATTTGCCAGAATATGTGCAAGGGTTGTTTTGCCTAATCCTGGCGGCCCATAAAAAAGAACGTGATCGAGGGCTTCTTCGCGTTGTTTGGCTGCTTCGATCAGGATCGCAAGATTCTCTTTAACCTGATGCTGACCAATAAGATCGCCAAGATGTTCTGGACGCAAGGCATTATCAACTCGATCGTCGGGTTTAGGGGCAGGGTCAAGGGGGCGATTATCGGTAGATGTCATGGGGTGAATTATACCTGAGAGAAGCAAGCAAGTTGAAAATACGCACGTTTCGAGCGCAGGGGGCGAAGACAGCGACACAAAAAAACTTGCGAGTTTTTTCTTCTCGCAAGTTTTTTCGCTTGAGTAAGTGTGCGTCGCACGAACTTCAATGAGAGGATACCTGTCGATGAGTTTTTTTTCATCGAAGAGATAAATCTGCTCGTTTAAGGTGCGACGCACACTCTTCTATCGCCTATGTTGAGCTGATCCAGAGAATTATCCTTCTGGTAATGCAGTTGTAATGAATTGCAATTGCCCAATATCTGTGGTTTTTCCTGCTTCGACGAGAGCGGGGAATTCGTACCCGGCATGGTCGTTGGCGACTATTAGGATACGTGCACCTGCGGGGACGTTTTCAATCAGGAATTGTCCTTCTGCATCGGTTTGGCTCTCGAGTTCTGTGCCCAGGATGAATATATAGCCCTGAAAAGGTTGACCTTTGTCGTCAAGAACAAGCCCGCTAAGACTACCTTTGCCTGCCAAGAGTTCGGCGGCACTGCTCTGGAAAAAGGAGAAGCCGACAAATATGATGAGTAGTGCGGCTAAGGCTAGGAGGATTTTCCTGATACGATTTTTCTTTTTTGAAGGGTCAGAGAGATTTTGCGGAATGCCATCTTCAAATTCTTTGAGTGAGGGGGAGTTTTCAAGAGCCATTATTATTCTCCTGTGTTTTGTGAGATTTCGCCGATGGTGATATTGTCGAAGCAAACTTCGGTGCCGTCCCAAGAGCGCAGCCCAACACCACCCTCGGTATATGTGTCATCTTGACCAACGAGAACTTCTTCTCCGTCGAGAATGAAGGTGAAGGTGTCTCCTTTTACGTCGAGTTGCATGTCGTGCGGCTCACCGAACCAATCGTAACCGGGCATTTTTTTTGTGGCAAAGGGAGGAAGCTCGCGCCCATTGACCCATTTGCGCATAATAATTGAGCCGCCTCTCCAGCCGGGATCGTATTGAACGATATAACCTTCTGTTCTTCCGCCCATCTCTGTGCCGCGGAAGAAGATGCCATAGCCATTGCCTCTATCTAATTGGGCACCATCCAATTTTAGACTCTATCGGAAATAGTCATATTCGATCAATGTTAAGAAATTGACAGTCTG
>CAZOOX010000124.1:0-11983 GCA_964581545.1 uncultured Anaerolineaceae bacterium | reverse complement strand
GCCAAGCCCCTCCCCTAAATTCCACGCACTTGGAATTTGAGGGAGGCTGGGTGGGGGCGGAAATAAAAAAAGAGAATTAATGCGTAACATCAGCTAATAATATTCAGCAATTTCAAGTTTGGAAGGCAAGTACTCGTTCTCAAGGAATAGGAGCCAGCAAACTTCATGAAGCGCCGTTTACCCATCTTGATTAGGTACTCGGAAAGCGCCAAAATTCGGCATTTGGCGATGTTTAAATTCTATATCAGAAATAGCTGGCATAGATTTGATTTTATTGACTCTCATTCAAAAGTACGATAGGATACAACCCTGATATATCAGCGATATATTAGATTTCCCAGCCACAAAAAAAAACAAAACTTACCCATTTTTATTCTTCAAGGAGATTTAAGTATGACTGGATTACCAAAGAAAGCAAAAGCTGTTGTTATTGGTGCGGGCATCGTAGGGAATAGTATTTCCTATCATCTCGCAAAATTAGGTTGGAAAGATATTGTTTTGCTGGATAAGGGTCCGCTCCCTAATCCTGGCGGTTCTACAGGACATGCTTCGAACTTCATCTTTCCTGTTGATCACACTAAAGAAATGGCGCAGCTTACTGTAGATAGCATGAATCAGTATAAGGAATTGGGTGTTTTCACCGAGAGTGGTGGGATAGAAGTTGCTCGTACTGAAGAGCGCATGGAAGAATTCAGGCGCAGAATGGCTTCCGCAAAATCCTGGGGCATTGAATCAAGACTGCTTACGCCCGAAGAGATCAAAGAGTTGGTACCTTATATTGATGAGAGCATTCTTCTGGGTGGTTTTTATTCACCAGGCGTCGGCGTAGTAGATTCGCTTCACGCGGGCACACTTATGCGTGAAAGAGCAATCGAAATGGATGCCCTTAGCGTTTTCCCAAATACCGAAGTTACCGACCTTGGCGTGGAAGACGGACGTATTAAAAGCGTAACCACCGAAAAAGGCGTCATCGAAGCCGAATATGTTGTAATCGCCTGTGGTGTCTGGAGCCCGCGTATTGCTGAGATGGCTGGTGTGGATATTCCCCTGATGCCCGCTGTTCACCAAATGCTTACGGCTGGTCCTATCCCGATGCTTAAGGATACAGTTGGAGAAATTGAATATCCTATCGTCAGAGATATGGATCCCCTCATGTACGAACGTCAAAGTGGTGACAGCATGGAAGTTGGTTCTTATGCCCACCGCCCCATTTTGATGGAGCCAGATGATATTCCCTCCATTGAAGAAGCTGCAATGTCCCCAACAGAATTGCCCTTCACAGAAGAAGATTTTGAGCCACAAATGGAAGATGCTCTCGAACTTATGCCCGAAATCTTGGCAGATGAGAGCGTAGGCGTTCGTCACGCGATCAACGGCTTGCTCTCGCTAACAGCAGATGGTATGCCCATGATCGGTGAAATCCCTGGCGTCAAAAACTTATGGTCTGTAGCCGCGATCTGGATCAAAGAAGCCCCTGGCTTTGGCCGCGCTGCTGCTGAGTGGATGGTAAACGGCGTATCAGAGATCGATATTCACGCATCAGATATTTCCCGTTGCTATGAATATGCCCGCACCAAAACACACGTTATTGACCGCACATCAGAAGGCTGGATCAAAACCTACGGCATCGTTCATCCCCGCGAACAATGGGAATCAAATCGCAATGTCCGCGTTAGCCCCTTCTACCCCCGTGAAGTAGAACTTGGCGCAGTTTTCTTCGAAACCGCCGGTTGGGAACGCCCACAGTGGTACGAATCTAACGCAAAACTCGTAGAAGAATATGGTGACAAAGTCAACGACCGCCCCAACGAATGGGACGCCCGCTGGTGGTCGCCGATCACAAATGCCGAACATCTCGCCATGCGCGACAAAGTTGCCATGGTTGATCTGACCGCATTTGCCATTTTCGATGTCTCCGGCGAAGGCGCATTAGAGTATATCGAAACTATGGCCGTCAACAAAATGGACGTTGCCGTTGGCAGAGCCGTATACACCCCGCTTCTCGCTGTAAACGGTGGCTTCAAAGCCGATCTGACCATTATGCGAACAGGCGAAAGTTCCTTCCGCATCGTCACAGGTGGCGGAGACGGCGCCCGCGACAAGAAATGGTTCATGGACAACCTCCCCGAAGATGGCTCAGTCCAATTTGAAGATAGAACCTCAGCACTCTGCACCGTCGGCGTGTGGGGCCCCCACGCTCGCAAACTTCTCGAAAAAGTCACCAGAGACGATGTCTCCGACAAAGGCTTCCCCTACAGCACCGCCAAGCATCTCACCATTGGCACCGTCAAAGCATGGGCATTGCGCATTTCTTATGTCGGCGAACTCGGCTGGGAAATTTCCGCACCCATGGAACACGGCCTGAAACTCTGGGATACCCTCTGGGAAGCTGGCCAGGAATTTGGCGTTACCCCCGTCGGCATCGGCGTATACGGCACAACCGGACGCATCGAAAAAGGCTACCGCCTGATGAGCGCCGAGTTGGAAACCGAATACAACCCCGTTGAGGCTGGTCTGGCACGCAAGTTTGTGAAAAAGCACGACTTCATCGGCAAAGAAGCCTATAAAAAAGCGCGCGCAGAAGACCCCGCAGCCATTCTCTGCACCCTCACCGTAGAAGACCACACCTCCGCATCTGGCGTACGCCGCTATATGCAAGGAAAAGAACCGATCGTCACCCCCGAAGGCGAACCCATCGTGGATAGCCACGGCAGACGCTCCTACGTAACCACCGCAGGAAACGGCCCCTCTGTAGGCAAGTATCTTTTGCTCAGCTACCTACCGCCCGAATACGCAAAAGTAGGCACAAAGCTAGCAGTAGTGTATATGGAAGAGCAATACCCCGTCACCGTCGCAGTTGCAGGAAGCACACCGCTCTTCGACCCCAAAGACGAACGGATGAAATGCTAATTGGATGATTTAAAAAGATTGGTTCAATCTTCAAGATTGAGCCAATCTAAATCAGGATGAAAGGACGCGCGACGAACGTGACCTCGGCTTGGTTGCCGCCATCAATATTCTCTCGGTGAGAACATCGTACCAACCCCCTCGCCGCCCCGATCTTTGGTTCCAGCAACCAAGCCCAAAACAAGTACGCAGCAGATGCATCCTTCCACAGAGAAAATCGCAAAGTTGAATCACCCCAATCTTTAGTTGTTTTCAATTCATAAGGAAATCAAAATGAATATACTTGTAAGCATTAAGCGAATCCCGCTCACAGGTGAGAAGATAATCCTCACCGAAGATGAGCAAAGGATCGAAACGAAATATCTGGGATTTGCCACCAGCCCGCACGAAGAATGTGCGGTAGAAGAGGCTGTGCAAATTGTAGAGAAGCACGGCGGAAGCTCAACCGTATTGACGCTTGGCACAGAAGATGCTATTGCACAAATGCACGAAGCGATGGCAATCGGCATGGACAAAGGCATTCTCTTGGAAACCGATGGGCGCGAGTGGGGCGCTATCGCAACGGCCAAGGCCATTGATTCTGCTGTCCGCGCAGAAGAAGAAGCCGGCGAAAAATTCGATATTCTCTTCTTCGGTAACGAATCCGGGGATATTAATGGCTATCAGGTCGGTCTCCGCGTCGCTCAGGCACTTGATCTGCCCTGTGTAACGGGCATCAAGGAAATTGAGATCGAAGATGGCAAGGCAACGGTCAAAAAAGAAGTTGCAGAAGGTTGGGAAGTGTATGAAGTCTCCCTGCCCGCTGTTTTCACCGTCAAGGAAGGCATCAACGTACCGCGTTATCCCCCGATGATCGGTAAGATGAAAGCTAAGAAGAAACCGCTTGCTCGGGTAGAGCCCGAATGGAGCGAAGACGGTCTGGAGAAAATCAGACTTAAAACACCGGAAGAGCGAGGTAGCACTGTAGAGATTCTCGGCAAAGGTGTGGATGGCGTTCCGCGAGCCGTTGAAGTCCTTAAAGAATTAGGAGTGATCTAATCATGATATTAGGATTAATAGAACACGCCGAAGGGGCATTGAGCGAAAGAACATTGGAAATGCTCACCTTGGCACGCACTCTTTCTAAAGATCTGGATACAGCTCTCGAGGCTGTTCTGATCGGCGAAGCAGGCGATGATGTAGCCGGCGCGCTGGCAGCTTATGGCGTCTCACGCGCTCACGTTGTTCAACACGAGGCCTTGAGCGAATATGCACCCGATGCTTGGGCGCAGAGCATTCTTCAACTCGCCGAAGCAGAAAGCCCGGCCGCCGTTTTCGCGCCGAGCAGCGAACGTGGCTACGAGGTTTTGGCTCGCGTTGCCGCCGAGATGGATCTTCCCATGGTTAGCAACTGCACAGAAATTCAGGCAGGCGACCCTTGTAAAGTAACGCGCACACGCTGGGGCGGCAGTCTTTTGGAAGAAGCCAATTACACAGCAGAAGTAAAGTTCTTCACCGCAGCTCCCTTTATGGTCACTCCTGAAGAAGCTCCCATTGCAGGAGAACTTGAGCTGAACACAGTCACACCAACTCTGGACGACAAAGATTTGCGTGTCCGAGTTACAGGGCTTGTCCCGGCTGAAGAAGGCGCATCGATTACAGATGCATCCGTAGTCGTTAGCGGCGGACGTGGTGTTGGTGGCCCTGAAGGCTTCGGTGTTTTGGAAGAATTAGCAGAACTTCTGGACGGTGTCGTCGGTTGTTCACGCGTTGCGACCGATAGTGGATGGCGTTCTCACGCCGTTCAGGTCGGGCAGACGGGCGCCCGTATTTCACCTGACCTTTATATCGCTTGTGGCATCAGTGGTGCTACCCAACACTGGGTGGGGTGTATGGGATCGCAGAAAATTCTGACCATTAACACAGACCCCGAAGCGGCAATGGTCACCAAAGCCGATTACGCCATCATCGGTGACCTGCATGAGGTTCTTCCGGCATTGAGTGAAGCAATCAGGAAAATAAAATAACAGCTAGCGACATGACTTTTTTGTTTTGATGGTGGTTGAGTAGCTTCGAATGCTTTTTCGGAGCGTATCGAAACCACAAAATAAGATTTTTTACCTACCTGTTGGTTTCGATACGGCGAAAAACATCGCCTACTCAACCAACGATTACTCTTTTTAGTAAAATGTCATGTGGCTAAAATGGCAGCTAATTAGATTTAAGGTCACGCCAAACCTTCGATACCCTGAAAGTTTGACGTGATTTTTTAACTCGGAGTGATCATGATAACGAATTCGTAGGGATGTATGATTTCATTCCCCCTCAGTCCCCAAAAGGCCAAAGTCGCTTCGCTTCCATGAGCATGGAATCTGGGGGGGGAGAATCTTGCCTCTCCACTAAATTCGATAGTACCACCGTCACATTTGGAGGAGGCTGGGAGGGGAGAAAGTGAAATCGTTATCATAATCCCCGCAGCCTCCTTGACCATCTATTGGAAACCTTATATAATCCGACCATTATATAAAACACTGTCTCATTATATAAAACCCAAATGACAGCAACTACTACACAAACCGTCAAACGTATTACCGACATTTTGCGTTGCTTCACGCCTGAAAATCCTGAACTTGGCGTAATGGAAATTAGCCATAAAACAGGATTGCACAAAAGCACCGCATCGCGTCTGCTCGCTTCGCTCAAAGAAGAAGGCTTGGTTGATAGAAACCCGCAAAATGGGGAATACCGTCTTGGATTAGGCTTGGTCAGTCTCGCTGGCTTTGTTTTAGAGGGGTTGAACTTGCGCGATATAGCGCGAAAACACCTTCAGATTTTGGCAGATATTACACAAGAAACCATCAATATGTCGATCCTGAACGGGAATGAAGCGATCAATATTGAGAGCATAAAAAGCCCAAAAGCCATTCAGTACGCTGGGCAGCTTGGGCGAAAAAACCCCTTGCATGCCACATCAACCGGCAAAGTGATATTGGCTTATATCCCCTCTACAGAGCGCGATGCGCTACTGTCAAAAGACCTCCTCGCATATACCCCCAAAACAATCGTCAATCGCGCTGAATTAGAGCAGAGTTTATTCCAGATAAGCGAACAGGGCTACGCGATTGCCCAAGAAGAATTCAACGAGGGGCTTAGCGCAATAGCCGCACCGATACGAGACCATAGCGGGCAGGTAATTGCTACTGTCAGCGTTTCTGGTCCCAGCTATCGTATGAGCGCAAAGGAAATGGAGAAATTCATCTCTCCTCTTCTGGAAGCCACCCAAGCGATCTCTCAGGAACTTGGTTATTTCACCACCAAATGATAGCGGTGGTTGAGTATTTGATACGAAAAATACCAAAAGGAGTACCCTCATGAGTAAAAAAATGAAACTTGGTTTGCATACATACACGCTGCATCTCTGGGGGCTGGGACAAAATTGGGGGATTATTGCGGAACCCCGTCCAAAACTTATAAATCTAATGCAGTTGATGGACAAGGCGGTTGAATGGGGGTTGGACGGACTTCATATTACAGGCTGCGATCTGGAAAGCAAGGATGATCAACGCTTGAAAGAGGTCAGGGAGGCGGCTGAAGCTCACGATCTTTATCTTGAATACAACTTTTCCCTTGATGAAGAATTTGATCCGCGTTTGACAAATACCATTGAAGAAGGGGTTCAGATTGCCCATAAACTTGGCGCAGACCTTGGAAAGGTGAGCCTTGACATCCGCCGTCCCCGCCCTCTATATGGAAGCTGTTGCCATCCCGATGTTATGCGCCAATTATGCGATGTCTATGATGAGATTAAGGCTGCAATTCCCCTAATTGAAAAGACTGGCGTAAAACTCGCTCTGGAAAACCATACCGAGACCTTTGCCGATGAGATTATCTGGCTTATCGAACAGATCAATCATCCCCTCGTAGGTGCTTGCGTGGATACAGTCAACTCTATGGCGGTGCTTGAAAATCCTGAGGTCGCTGTAAAGAAATTAGCGCCCTACGCCTTTAGCAATCATTTCTGCGATCATAAATTAGACAGGGATCAGTTTGGCGTCCGCTTTCACGGGGTCGCTTTGGGAGATGGAGATATTGACTGCTTTAAGGCTTATAAAACCATCAAAGAGTTATCACCCACCGATAGAATTACTTTTGAAGTTGAATGGGATATAGGGGATGACACGCTGGAAATCGCTCGTGAGAAAGAGATGGATGCCTGTATCAGAAGTATTAAATATGCACGAGAAGTGCTTGGTATAGGGAAATAAGGAATTATATTTGCACGTTGCCCCAAAAGGAGTTTTTATGTTTGATCTTGAGAAAATGAAATCTGCCCATAAACTTTTGGCAGAATATGAGTACGAAATGCGACCCGTTGAGCGTGGGTATGCGAACCGAACTTTGCACATCAACCTGGGGGGGAATGAGATCAGCGAGAAGCCCGTCACACAGCAGATGAAGGATTTGTTCACGGGCGGACGTGGATTTGGCTTGAAACTGCTTTGGGATGCAGTATCCCCGACGACGAAGTGGGACGACCCTGAGAACAGCTTGGTCATTGCAAACGGACCGCTTTGCGGGACGACGGGCTATGCGGGCACGGGCAAGGCGACTGTGGTGACGCTCTCTCCGTTGACCGAAAACGTGGTGGACAGCAACGTGGGCGGCTATTTTGCGCCATTTTTGAAGTTCTCGGGCTTCGATGCGATGGAGATTACGGGCAAAGCTGAGGAAGATGTGATCATTTTCATTGACGGGGATACAGGCAAGATCACGATCGAGACTGCTCCCCTTGAAGAAGTGAACTCACACATTTTGGGCGCACATCTGACGAAAATGTACGCAGGCGACGAGAAAAATCAGAAGGGTGTTTCTGTGATGTCAGCGGGCGATGCGGCGGAACATATCCGCTTTGCAATCATCAACGCCACCTATTATGACGTGCGCCGCAAGGAGATCAGGCTCAAGCAGGCCGGGCGTGGCGGCACGGGGCGGGTTTTCCGAGATAAGAAGATCAAGGCCATTGTTGTTCGTTATACAAAAACGAATGCCAAGAGCAACGGCGTTGTCGACCTGTCGCTAATCCGCAAAGCGGGCAAACGCTTCAACTGGGAGATGAAACATCTCGACGATAAACAGAATCAGATGAAAAAGGTCGGCACGGCAAATCTTGTTGAGATCATGGATCATTTTGACCTGCTACCCACCCATAACTTCAAATTTGGCGGGCATCCCGATACACATAATATCGACTCGAGCGTTTGGATGAGCAAATTTACGCAGGGCGTGCCCGATGGCTGTTGGCTGGGATGCACCATGTCCTGCTCGCACGGCGTGGACGGACACCCGATCCAAACCGGCCCTTACGCAGGCCAAAAAGTGCTCGTCGATGGCCCCGAATATGAGAACGCCGCCGGGCTTGGCTCAAATATCGGCAATTTTGACCCCGAGATCGTGCTTGAGCTGAATTTCTACTGCGATACCTACGGCATCGACACCATCTCCTTCGCCAACTGCTGCGCCTTTGCGATGGAATGCTACGAAGCAGGCATCCTGAACACCGAAATTACGGGCGGCCTGGAGCTGAACTTCGGCAATGGCTGGGCGGCTGTCGAATTGCTGCACCAAATGGCACGTGGCGAGGGTTTCGGCGTGACCGTTGGGCAGGGCATCAAACTGATGAAGAAAATCTTCGCCGAAGAATATGGTGGCGACCCCAAATTCCTGCACGACATCGGCATGGAAGTGAAGGGCATGGAAATCTCCGAATACGGCACCAAAGAATCCGTCGCTCAGCAGGGCGGCTATGGTCTCGCCACAAAAGGGGCGCAGCACGACGAATCCTGGCTGATCTTCATGGATCAAATTCAGGGTCTGATCCCCACCTTCGAAGACAAGGCCGAAGCCCTTCATTACTATCCCATTTTCCGCACCTGGTTCAGCCTGCACGGGCTCTGCAAATTGCCCTGGAACGATGTGCAGTCCGAAGAAAATAAAAAATCTGAAGACCCATCCAAATTCGCAGAGCATGTCGAAAATTACTGCTGGGTGCATGAAGGCGTCACGGGCGTTAAGGTCACGGGCGAAGATTTCGTCGCTCAGTCGGAGCGTGTTTACACCTACCAAAAAGTTTTTGCCATGCGGATGGGAAGAATTGGACGGGAACACGACTATCCGCCCTACCGGGCTATGGGACCCGTTACCGTAGAAGAATACGAATCCCGAGCAGAGCGCTACGATACCCAACTCCGTGATTTAGGCTTGGCTGCCCCCGAAGAGCTTTCTACCGAAGAAAAAATGATGAGGCTTCGAACGCACCGAGAAGCCCAGTACGAACTCCTGCTGGATGCTGCCTACAAACGCCGTGGCTGGGATAAAAACAGCATCCCCACCGTAGAAAAATTGAAAGAACAGGGGATGGATTTGCCCGAAGTCGTGGCTGTTGTAGAAAGCGCTAAAAAACTATAATGATGAAGGGCTGCGCACGTGAATTGAACTTGCGTGGCGTTGGTCAACACTGTCTCGGCGTGGGCATTTTCCCGCTCACGCCACAAATCAGCTTGGGTGCGGTAACCAAGCCCAAGTTCACGAGCGATACGGTTTTATATCCGCAAAAATAATTGTCTCAGGAGAAAAGAAATGAAATCAAGCACAGGTGGTGTTCTTGGAGGGCAATATCAGCCCCTTTCACCCTCAGATGTTCAACAGATCCACGATGCGGCTTTGGATATTTTGGCGTCCACTGGCGTAGAGATCCACAGCCAAAAGGCGCTGGATTTGCTCGAAAAGGCCGGTGCTAAAGTAGACCGTGCTGCTCGGCGGGCTTGGTATCCAAAAAGCATGGTCGAAGATGCGATTGCCAGCGCGCCATCTGAAGTGAAACTCTACGGGCGCACACCCGAGAATAATTTGACCTTGGGCGGCAAAAATGTCTATCTCGGCACAGGCGGGACGACTATCAACGTGCTCACGCTGGAAGGCGAAAAACGTAAATCTTTGCTCAAAGACTGCCATCAAATTCCGCATTTGGTAGATGCGCTTGAAAATGTCCATTTTATCGTTTTGCCCGTTTACCCCAACGATTTAGATGAAGAGCAAGTGGATGTGAATCGTTTTTACGGTGGCTTACGCAATAGCAGCAAGCATATTATGGGCGGGATGTATACAATGGAAGGCGCCATGAATGTGATCCGCATGGGAGAAATGATCAAAGGCGGCGCAGAAGCCTTGCGCAAAGAGCCGATTCTCTCTTTTATAACGCTAATTATCAGTCCCTTGCTAATAGACGAACTTTATGGCGATATCATGATTGAAGTGGCACGAAAGGGGATTCCCGTGGCTGTGCCGTGTGAGCCAATGACGGGATCTACCTCCCCGATTACTTTGGCCGGAAATTTAGCCATGTTCGCTGCAGACACTCTGGCGGGTGTTACGCTGACACAGCTGGCGAATCCCGGCACGCCGGTTTTAACTGGCTACGTCGGCACAATCACCGATCTGCGCACAATGGGCTATCTCTCTGGCGCGGTCGAGAGTGCGCTCCTCAATGCCGGTGCGGCACAACTAGCCCAGAGTTGGAATATCCCCTTCTACGCTACTGCAGGCATGAGCGATTCGAAAACCATTGATGTCCAAACCGGCTACGAAAGTGCGATGACGACCTTATTAGTCTCTCTCTCCGGCGCAAATTATATTCACGATGCTGCCGGGCTGATGGAGTTTGCGATGGTTGCCAGTTATGAAAAATATGTAATTGATAATGAGATCATCGGCATGGCTTTGCGTGCCTTGCGCGGCGTTGAAGTAAATTCTGAAACCATTGCCGCTGATTTGATCAAGAAAATTGGTCCTGCTGGCCACTTTTTGAAAGAAAGACATACGATCAAGCATATGCGCTCTGAGTTCTTCTTCCCCAAGATCAGCGACCGTGATTTGCGCGAAGATTGGGAAATGAAAGGGTCTTTGGATGCCCGTCAACGCGCCAATGCTTCGGCGCGTGATATTTTAGCCGAGCATCAACCAGAACCGATTGACCCAGATGTAGATGAGGCAATCCGTTCGGAGTTTGAAATTATGATGCCTGAAGTTGAATGATAAAAAGTAATTATTTGCCTTCACCTTCCCGCAAGCTTGTGTTTTCTGCATGAGGGGAAGGGTTACAATGAAAAATGAAAAGCCTTTGTTTGACAGTCAAGAGCTCATCTGATATATTACTGATATACGACAGTGATGCCAGTAACCTCCTAAATAACATTTTATTGCTTACCAAACACATACTAAAATAAAGACACCCTCTCACTTATACCTATTATGTAGTGAAGGAACAGGCAATGCCTAAAAGCCTTTGATGTTTTTTTGCCTGCGAAGTCCGGTGCCTCAGGAAAATTTGAGAATTCCGGCGCTGTCCCGCAACTGTGAATTAGTTGGGTAGTATAGTAGTTTGTTAGTTTAGTAGTTTGATAGTTGGTAAGGTGATTTTCTATTCAACTATCCAATTAGATAACTACCCACCTAATGAGCCAGACCGTTTGTCTTTATAGAACTGTCCCTCCGAGGAGAGAGCAGAGCAGCTTTCTCCTTTTTTGTATTAAAAAGGGAGTATGAATAGGGCCTCTCACAGCAAGTTTGTTCTGAAAATAAGGCTGTGGGATGGTGCGTAATAAAACAACTTGAGCGCTTATTCGTGATTTTTGTTGTTTCTCCATTTGCAAAATTTCACGCCAAAGTTTTCCTGAGTTTTGGCAAATCAGGAAAGAAGTATTTCAATCCCCAAAGGAGGTGTAGCCAAGAAAAGATAATATAAATAGTTCAGATGTTTTACCTATCCTGTTTTATAAAACGTAGTATGTAGAAGGAGTAAAGAATGAACTTCAAACGATCCAATCTGTTCTTGATTTTAGCTATTCTGCTGTCTCTATCTTTGGTGCTGGGTGCGTGTAGCTCAAGTCCAAAGGTTGAAGAAGGCGAGATCTTTAAGGTAGGCTTTTTAGGCCCGTTCAGCGGCCCCAGTGCTCAGACCGGTAAGCAATTCACAGGCGGTATCACAATAGCTCTGGAAGGGTTTGACTACAAAGTCGGACCTTATACAATTGAGCCTGTT
>CAZOOX010000123.1:0-12078 GCA_964581545.1 uncultured Anaerolineaceae bacterium | reverse complement strand
ACGCTTTGATTTTCTCGAATATGTTTTTAAGGTTCTTCCCGATAGTTACTTAAAAGGAAAAGCTTCGCTTTTCCTTTTATTAAAAACAAAGACACAGAGAGTCAGAGTGCAAAGATTAGGAGATGGGAGAGACGCACAAACGAAAACCGAAGTCGTAGCCATGGTCGAGAGGACTGTCGTAGCCGCGAAAGGCACAGCGCACGAACTTATGAAGATCATTGAAAGAACCGCCGCGCAAAACCCGCCTACCAGCTTTCTTATTTTCATCATCACGCCCATCATCAAAACGATAGGGATAATTAAATCCCCATAGTGAACGTGTCCATTCACAAACATTTCCTGACATATCTGCTACCCCATAAAAACTATCTCCCTGCGGAGAAAACCTTCCTACAGGTGTAGTATCGCCAATCTTGCTTTCTGTTGTGTTGCACTTTTCTTTATCAAAAGCATTTCCCCAAGGATATTCATTTCCTTCAGGGCCGCGAGCAGCTTTTTCCCACTCTGCTTCAGATGGTAGACAAAAGCGGAAACCTTCTGGCAATTCATTGCCATGCTTTTTGTTCAGCCATTTTATATATTCTTGCGCATCATACCAAGACACATCCACTATAGGGTGTTCCACCTTTCCTCGAGATATGACAACGGGCTCGCCAGATACTCTTGCCATCATTGAATATTGTCTGTTTGTAAGCGGGAAGCGAGCAATATAAAAATCATAATCCAATTGATAGACAAGATGCTCCGGTTTTGCATCATCAGACATATCATCTGAGCCCATAAAGAAATCACCAGCGGGGATATGTAAAAAATCTATGTCTGCAAAAGGATAAATAATATGGCCGCTCGCCGTCTTCGTCGTTAGCGTTGCATTTAAAGATATTGAAGGATTTTTTTTGCTACCTGATACG
Organism: uncultured Anaerolineaceae bacterium; assembly: GCA_964581545.1. Lineage (GTDB taxonomy): Bacteria > Chloroflexota > Anaerolineae > Anaerolineales > Villigracilaceae > Desulfolinea. Next base: position 11,167 of record CAZOOX010000123.1, on the reverse strand, counting down.
CTTCTCGTAACAGAAGGCATAACTTTATCAGATTTCTTTGTTATTACTTCTCCTAAAATTCCTAAATCTTCTGCACGAATACGTAAGGATTTTAGTAATTTTTGTTGAGCGTTGCTCTCAAAATAATCCACCCATTGATATTGCTCTAATTTCCGCGGCGGTGTGCATTCATCCAAACGCAAGGGGATGACGTAAATTGTCCCTTCAGGTTTTTCTTCGGCATAGCTCAGAGCGCGCTTAAACTCTCTTTGCACATAGCCTTCTTTAGCTACAGATTCTTGCGAAAGACAGGCAATGATTACATCTGCATCACGAAAGGCTTTGTAAATCTCGTAATCCCAATCCATGCCGGGGAGGATTTCTTCTTCGTCTAGCCATGGGGAAACCCAGTTTTCCTTTTTCAGGGCTTGATAAAGTTTCCGCACGGCTGGCTTATCTTGTGATGCGTGGGCGATGAAAACGTTTAATGGGCGAGAGTCGGGCATGGGTGGCTCCCTGTTTCTATTTATTGTGGGGAAATTATATCAAAAATAAAATACCTTCTATCATCCCCGATACATTTGCCATTGCGAGATTTTCGAAGAAAATCGTAGCAATCTCCTCATCAGCAGACTGCCGCGGTCGCTACGCTCTCTCGCAGTGACAATTATTTCTTTAACTTCGCTAAAACTGCCAGCAACCAGATACGCCAATCTTTTTGGCGGGCAATTGTCAAATAATAGGCACCCTTCCCTTTGCGGGCAGCAGGCCCAAGGTCATGGCGGAGGCGATGTTTTGTTCCATCTGTGCGAGGTGGGTATTGGAGTGTGATCTTTTCCCCACTCATTGTGACGGAGGCCAATCCCGCTTCCTCTGCACGCATTTTGACGGCAACCTGATAAAAGAGATTTTCCACCATCTCAGGCGCTTCGCCAAAGCGATCTTCAAACTCGATCCGAGTTGCGTCAAGCTCGTCATCATCAACAGTATCCGCAAGGCGACGATAAAGGCGAAGGCGCAAATTCTGATCAGAGATATAAGTGGCCGGAATACCGATCGGGATGGGGAAATCCACGTTTACAGGGTTTAGATCAGAAGCCTTCACGCGAGAAGTCTCAACGTCTGGGCCATCTCCTTCTACCATCAATTTCGAATTCTGCACCGCTTCTTTCAAAAGCCGCGTGTATAGATGGAAACCGACTGAAGAGATATGCCCATGCTGCCTGGTACCGAGCAGATCGCCCGCGCCGCGAATCTCAAGGTCGCGCATGGCAATGGAATAGCCCGCGCCAAGCTGTGTGTTTTCTGCCAGCACTTCCAGGCGAGCCTGTCCTTCTTCGGTGGGCATTTTTTTACGATGCCTGAAGAAATAAGCATAAGCCCGAACTGCGCCACGCCCAACACGCCCGCGCAACTGATAAAGTTGTGCCAAGCCAAAAGTATCACCACGATCAACGATGAGGGTATTTGCATTCGGGATATCCAAACCTGATTCAATAATGGTCGTAGAGAGCAAAACATCCACTTTGCCCGCTACAAAATCAGACATCACTTGCGAAAGCTCACCTTGCGCCATTTGCCCGTGCCCGATGGCAACTCGCGCTTCAGGAACAAGTTTCTGCAAATGCGCCTTCATTGCGCCAATTGTCTGCACCCGATTATGCACAAAAAAGACCTGTCCACCGCGATCAATCTCTCGCAAAACAGCCTGTCTGACCATCTTCGGTGCATAAGGCCCAATATGCGTCACGATCGGCAAACGTTCTTCGGGTGGTGTATTCAAATTCGAAATGTCGCGCACACCTGTCAGCGCCATATAAAGCGTTCGTGGAATCGGTGTTGCCGTCATCGTAAGCACATCAACTTCCGAGCGTATTTTCTTTAGATGTTCTTTGTGTGCGACACCAAAGCGCTGTTCTTCATCTACAATGACCAGCCCCAAATCTTTGAAAAGCACGTCACCGGAAAGCAAGCGATGCGTGCCGATCAAAATATCCACACCACCTTTAGCCGTCTCAAACAAGATCTTATTTTGCTCTCGTGGACTACGAAAACGAGAGAGCATTTCCACTTTTACAGGGAAAGCGCCCATTCGTTGCTGGAAAGTTTCAAAATGCTGTTGCGCCAAAACGGTTGTTGGCGCTAAAACAGCTGCCTGCCGCCCATCCATCACGGCCTTGAAAGCAGCCCGCAAGGCCACTTCGGTTTTTCCGTAACCCACGTCGCCACACAGCAAACGATCCATCGGGCGTGCGGATTCCATATCCTTTTTGACTTCTTCGATCACACGGACCTGATCGTCTGTTTCAACATAGGGAAAGCTGGATTCCAATTCTCTTTGCCAGGCTGTATCGGAATTAAATGAATAACCGGATGCAACTTTACGCCTGGCATATAAATCGAGTAAATCTTCTGCAACTTCTGCCACAGCGGCACGGACTCGTTTTTTGGCTTGCTGCCATCTTTCACCACCGAGGCGTCCCTGAGCAGGCGTGCTGCCATCCGCACCGATATATTTGGTCAGCCTGTCAGCTTGGTAAACGGGGACAAAGAGTTGGTCTTCATCTTTGTATTCAATACGCAAAAATTCCCGCTCATCGCCATCCAAACTTCGCTGAACCAGCCCTGTATATTTCCCGATCCCGTGGTCTATATGCACGACCCAATCACCGGGACTTAAATCTGCATAAGCAGCTTCGGGTGCATCCGCTCTTTTGCGCTGTCTGCGGCGTGTGCGAGGACGCTCCCAGCCAAATATCTCTGCATCTGTGATCAGATGAATGGATAATTCATCTTCGCTAGGAACACCTGTTTCAGTGCTAAGAGTCCACCCTCCGGAGAGAGAATCGCAAACAAAACTTGGGGAGCGATATTCAGATTCTTCAAAGGCATGACGCTCACGCCATAATTCAGAAAGTCGCTCACATTGCCTCGATGCAATAAAGACTTCTTCTCCACTGGCAATACGCTCAGCGACAAAATCCATGAAGGGTTTTAAGCGACCACTAAAGCGAGGTAATGCGGCAAAATCGGAGGGCATATCTGCCCGCGCAGTGGAATAGCCTAATTCCATGCGAGAGCGGCTATGCCAACTATCTTCGAGTTCAGACCATGACAAATAAGGAGATGGGAAACTTTCGTCTAAAATTTCTTCAGATACATTTTCATCTCGTAATTTGACAGCTTGTTCTTCGATCTCATTCGCTGTCGATGCTGCAAAGCTGAGATCATCAAAAAGGATCAAGGCATTTGATGGGAGATAACCTAGCAGACTGGCAGGGAAAGAGTGCAGGAGAGGCAAATGAAACTCAGAAAAATCTGAGTAAAGTCTAGAAAGCGGCGAATCTGGCGCGGGCAAAAAGTATTCACGCGCAGGTGTGATAAGGATCTCTTTTAGATTCTCTTTTGTGCGCTGAGAAGCAGGATCAAAGCTCTTGATAACATCCAGTTCATTGCCAAAGAAATCCAGGCGAACGGGCAGGTTTTCTGCAGGCGCCCAAATATCGAGCAAGCCGCCACGATGAGAAAATTGTCCAGGCTCTAAAACGGTATTAACTGGTTTGTAGCCAATTCTCACCCAGCTTTCCAGCAAAGAGGTGATGAGCATCTCTTCGCCAACCTTGAGACGCTTGGAGGCTTTCAAAAAGTCTCGGCGTGGAAGGGTACGCGCCATCAACGCCCGAGTTGAGCTGATAATCACTGGCGGAGATTCCGGTTTTTGCGCAAAGGGAAGATGATAGGCTGCCAAAGCAGTCAACGCTTGAATACGTTCACGTCTATTGGTTGCACCCCAAGCGGCCTCTTCGTAAAAGGCGGGATTGGGCTGGGAGAATAGATAACGCGGGGAATCTTTCAGCCAAAAGGCAAGCTCATCGGAGAATTCCAATGCTCGGTCGGCGCGATCAGTGAGAAAAAGAATAGGGACACGCAGATCTTCACTAAGGGCAGCAAGCATCGGGAGGCGTGCGGCACGGGGCAATCCTAATCCAGAAAATTTTTCACCAGATTCGATGGTTGAAAAAATATCTGAATATAAAGGCAGTGCACGGATAGAATCAAGAAGGGCTTTCATAGGGCTGGTTATGCAGTCCCGTTAAATTTGTTCATCGCGGTATCCAAGCCTTCATCAACAAAAGCCAGGGCTGCATCAACCGCACGATCAAGTGCTTCGGCAAGAAATTGCTGATCACCTTTGGCGAAATCTTGTAAAACATAGGCGGCAGGATCCATTCGACCGGGCGGGCGGCCAATGCCAAGCCGTAAGCGAGGGAAGTCATTTGTCCCTAAGTGCTGAATAGTGGACTTGATGCCTTTTTGTCCTCCTGCACCACCGCCGGGACGAAGGCGAATCGTTTCAAATGGCAAATCGAGATCGTCGTGAGCAACGAGGATATTCTCAAGAGGGACTTTATAAAAACGCACCAAAGCTTGGATAGCCTGTCCGGAAAGATTCATAAAAGTTTGCGGCTTGGCAAGAATTATTTTCGCGTCTTGATGGCGCGCAGAAGCGATCAAGGCTTTGGACTGCATACGAGACATTTTCGCCCCCAAACGAGAGGCGAGGTTATCAATGAGCATAAAGCCAATATTATGCCTGTTTTCACGGTATTCTCGACCGGGGTTTCCCAAGCCAACGATAAGGTAAGTCTCTGTCATTTTCTCTTTTTTGCCTTCTTCTCAAGTGTTTTTCGCAACTTCTAAGTTTAGCATAAATTGAGGGAATGATTTTCAAGAAAAAGAAGAAATTTAGAAGAGTCGGTCATCTTTGAGAAGGCTTTTTATGGTAAACTCAATCCGTTCTGAAAAACACTAAAACGGAGGCTCCCCTCGTATGAGCAAATCTCGAAGCGAAGAAATGGTAGAAAGTCTGCGTGCCATGCAGACCGCTGCACCCGATATTGAAGCATCGGCTGTTGTTTCTGTAGATGGATTGATCATGGCATCTGCACTCGCGGCGGATGTAGAGGAAGACCGGGTCTCAGCGATGTCTGCCGCAATGCTCAGTTTGGGCGAAAGAATTGCCGGTGAACTTGGGCGCGGCGAACTTGATCAGGTATTTATCAGAGGTACAGACGGCTTTATCGTTCTGACATCTATCGGAGATGAGGCCGTTCTAACCGCTCTCGCACGACAAAAAGCAAAACTTGGTATGATCTTCCTTGAAATGCGGCGTGCAGCCGAAGTTTTGGTCAAACTGGTAGGATGAAACACCCTCATCTCTCTCACCCCTAAGAAACCCCATGCGGGGAGGATGCCTAAAAAAGGCACCCTCCCCGCATCTTTTTTATACATTAGATAAATACAGGAATAAATTATGGAAACCAAATATATTTTTTTCACAGGCGGCGTTGTTAGCTCGGTTGGAAAAGGCGTTACAGCCGCTGCCCTGGGCTTGCTTCTGAAAGAACGCGGATTCAGCGTCTCTGTCCAGAAGCTCGATCCCTATATCAACGTGGATCCCGGAACCATGTCGCCTTATCAACATGGCGAAGTTTTCGTCCTTGACGACGGCGCAGAAACAGACCTTGATCTTGGGCATTACGAACGTTTCATTGATAATCCCTTAACTCAAGTGAGCAACTTCACTTCAGGGCAAGTCTACGATGAAGTCATCTCCAAGGAACGCAGAGGCGATTATCTCGGCGGGACGATTCAGATCATTCCGCATATCACGAATGAGATCAAAAGACGAATTCGGCTGGCAGCCAAAACCACCGAAGCCGATATCATGCTGATCGAAATTGGCGGCACAGTGGGCGATATTGAATCACAACCCTTTATGGAATCGCTTCGCCAAATGAGAAGAGAATTGGGTAGCGAAAACAGCTTCTTTGTCCACGTTACCTGGTTGCCGCACATCGGCGCAACAAGCGAGCTAAAAACAAAACCGACTCAACATTCCGTTGCAGAACTACGCGGCATCGGTATTTCCCCAAATATGATCATCGCCCGCTCCGACTATCCTGTTGAGCAAGAATTGGTCGATAAAATTGCCCTCTTCTGTGATGTTGAAAAGCGCGCAGTTGTGCCCATGACTACAACCGAAACGCTATTTGAAGTTCCTCTTTTGCTCGAAGAAACAGGCGTGGCGGATTTTATTATAAAGAAACTAAACCTGAAAAAAACCCAAAACCCCAAGCTTGACGATTGGAATAAATTAGTCAGTGAAGTTAAAAGAGAAAAACCATTAATCAAAATTGCATTGGTTGGGAAATATGTAGAGCTTCAAGATGCCTATATGTCCGTCCGTGAAGCATTGCGACACGCCTCGCTATCCCTCGGTGTCGAAACTGAAATTGCCTGGGTCCACTCCAGCGATCTCGAAAAAGACCGCTCCTGGGAAGAGCTCAAATCTGCAGATGCGATCTTGGTACCTGGCGGTTTCGGAGAACGAGGCATTGAAGGGAAAATTCTGGCGGCGCAATATGCACGCGAGAATAAAACTCCCTACCTTGGCTTATGCTTAGGAATGCAATTGATGTGCATCGAATTTGCACGCAATGTTCTGGGATATGAAAATGCCAACTCTACAGAATTCAATCACAATACAGAACATCCCGTGATCGACCTGATGCTCGAGCAACGCGGTATTAGCGATCTGGGCGGAACAATGCGTCTTGGCCTGTATCCTTGTGTCTTACTAAAAGGTTCAGTAGCCGCTAAGGTCTACGACAAAGATGAAGTAAACGAACGTCATCGCCATCGCTTTGAATTTAATAATGCCTATAGAGAAAAGTTTGAGAAAAAAGGCATGGTTTTCTCAGGCATTTCTCCCGACAATATGCTCGTAGAAATTGCTGAGATCAAAGATCATCCATTCATGGTTAGCAGTCAATTTCACCCCGAGTTTCTTTCGCGCCCAATGAGGCCACATCCGCTCTTTATGGGCTTTGTAGAAGCAGCAAAAAAGAAAAAGAAGTAGCCTAAAGAGAACAAAAAGAGCCTTCCTGAAGATAATATTCAGGAAGGCTCTTTTCTTGTTAGAAATACAGGTCTCTAAGCTTCTTCCTGTAATTTTTGCCAACTCCCTACCCAGGGACGCCCCATACGGTGCTTATCGGATATTTTGATCTTTTGCAGCTTGACGGCTACTTGCATGGCGACCTGCGCAACGCTCGCCCAGTCATCTTTCAGAGCGGCTACGCGCATCTCTTCTGCTAATTGGCCTGCCCAGCGCCACTCCATCCTGAATTTATCTGCTTTGACCCAGTAATTTCTCTTTTCCCATGCAACAACCGAAACCTCTATCGTCTCGGCGACTATTTTTAAAGCCAGAGAGATGAAAGCCGCCAGATCATGGGCTTCGTTAAGTTGCCCCGAATTTGCCGAAGGGTCTGTTTTTGCCAGTTCACGCACTGCTAAAGCGATGGCACGTGTGAGTTTTGTGCGCTCTTTCCCGGCGCTGTTTGGATTGATAATTCGACTCATGATGATATACCTCAGACTATAATCTTTTTAGCTTTTAAATTGAACCGCCAGATTATATCGCGAAAAACGCAAAATTATTTCCTCAGTCTGCAGATAATACATCCATTTTTTTATTGACGCTCTTAGACCTTGCGCTTATAATCTCATCCGCAATTTGGGGACGTGGCGGAATTGGCAGACGCGCATGGCTTAGGACCATGTGCCTCACGGCGTGCGGGTTCAAGTCCCGCCGTCCCCACTTTTTTGCATGAGGCCATGGGTCTTGTCTCTAGATGTCGTGGAACGTGTTTTTCTCCTGAGGATGCTCATTAAAGGGTATCCAGCCAAGATCAGGAGCGGCATTTCCTCCAAAAAAAACAAAGAGATGTAGACTTAGAAAAATATCTAAAGAAGGAACTTATTTTGAAAATCGAAACAACTCCCCGTGAAGACCATCAGGTCACAATGACCGTTGAAATTGAACAAGATCAAATGGAGGGGGCAAAACGACGCTCCGCTCGTCAACTTGCGAAGCGTGGCAAGATCGCTGGCTTTCGTCCCGGCAAAGCCCCTTATAACGTGATCTTGCAGAATTATGGTGAACAAGCTGTCATTGAAGGGGCAATTGATATTTTGCTTGAAGAAGTTTATCCGAAAGCTTTAGAAGAAGCTGAGATCGAACCCGGTGCGCAAGGCTCCTTAGAAGAAATGGAGAGTCTTGAGCCCCCCAAGTTCATCTTTACGATCCCGCTAAAACCTGAGATCGACCTGGGTGACTATCGCAAAATCCGCATGGATTATAAATTCAAGGCTCCTGGCAAAGCTGAGCTGGATGCCAAGCTGGAAGAACTCCAACGCATGTATGCAAATACAGCCGAGGTTGAACGCCCGATCGAAGAAGGCGATTATATTAAAGCAGATATTGTCGGCAAAAAAGTTGGCGCAGAAGGTGATGAAGCAGTTGTTTATGAGAAAAAAGATCACCCCATTTTCATTACTGAAAAGAAGCGCGAAAGCGAAGAGCCTTTTGTGGGTTTTGCCAAAAAGTTAATTGGCGCAAGCGTTGGGCAGAAAAAATCTACAACAAAGACACATGGCGCAAAGGATGAAAATGAAGATCTGCGCGGTGCAAAGGTTAAATACACAACAACGATCAATGTTGTCCACGGAACAGAGCTTCCTGAATTGGATGATGAATTTGCCGCAAAACTTGGCGTTCCAACAATGGATGAGTTACGCGAAACCATTGAGAAAAATATTGAAGATGAAAACCGGGCCGAATATGATGATGAGTTTTTCACCGCGCTGATCGACAAGATCAAAGAAGATGCAACCATCAAATATCCGCCGCAAGTTTTGGAACGCGAAACTGAGTTAGTGATCGAAGATATGAGCCAACGCCTCTCCCAGCAAGGGATGGAGTTTGAAGCCTATCTGAAAATGCAAGAAACCACGCTAGAGAAATTCACCGAAGAAGAAGCCCGCCCCGTTGCTGAAAAACGTTTGGAACGCGGCATGATCTTTGATGAACTGGCTCAACGGGAAGAAATTGAGATCAATGATGGCGATCTGGAAGCTGAGTTCAACCAGACAATGATGAACCTGGCATCACAAGGCTATAATTTCAATAACGTCAAAGGCGGCGCACGTGCTCAAAAAGCAATTGCAAATAATGTTGCGCAACAATCCGCAACACAATTGATGACTCGCTTGACCCTTGATCGGATGAAAGATATTGCAACCGGTGATTTTGCTAAGGCAGAGAAAGAAGCTGCAAAAGCCGCTAAAGCTTCTGAAGCCGCTAAAGAAGCAGAAAAGGAAAAAGCAACCCAAAAAGCTGAGAAAGAAAAAGCGACTGAAGAAAAAAAAGCCGAAGAAGCAACAGGAGTTGAAGAAAAGAAAGCGGCTGAGGCTCCAGAAGAAAAGAGCGAAGAAGCCAGCGAATAATCAAGAAAGCAAAACAGGGTGTGCTGGAAAAAGAGCGCACCCTGTTTTTTTAAGCCTTTATTTCTAACAAAGTTACAACACTGAGCACGATAAAAGAATAGTAGACTTTAGAGTAATTAGAATCTGTTCAATTTTGAATTAAAGATCACAAGAAAGGGAGTCTGTTTTTTTAAGTTTTGGTATTAACCAATACCAAAAGACAAAGCCTCCGCTCTCTTGAAAAGGAGAATTTTATGTCCCTTATTACCCCCCAATCTGTAGTCCCGATGGTTGTCGAGTCCAGTGGACGCGGCGAACGCGCTTATGATATTTACTCCCTGCTGCTTAAGGAACGCATCATCTTCCTGGGCACGCAGATCAACGATCAGGTTGCGAACACGATCATTGCACAATTGCTTTATTTGAGCAACCAAGACCCCGAAAAAGAAATTCAAATTTATATCAACTCGCCCGGTGGTGTGATTTACGCTGGCCTAGCGATTTACGACACCATGCAGATGATCCCCAACCCCATCAGCACAGTTGCCGTAGGCGTAACCGCATCTTTTGGCACCGTGATCTTAACCGCAGGAACAAAAGGGCGCCGCTATGCTTTGCCCAACGCAACCATCCACATGCACCAGCCTTTGGGTGGCGCACAAGGCCAAGCAACGGATATTGTCATTCAAGCCGAAGAGATCATGCGTTTAAAGTCTGACTTGCTTGGCATTCTCTCAAAACATACGGGACAAAGCAAAAAAACCGTTGAAAAAGATTCAGACCGCGATGTTTATATGAACGCCGAACAAGCTGTTAAGTATGGTTTGGTAGACCAAGTATTAGAAGCACCAGAAAAGAAATAACCCCGAAAAAACAAGATTTTAAAGTGATCCTGCGAGAGTTTGATGTCTCGCAGGATTTTTGTGAGATAAGAATATGCCAAGATTTTCAACATTTTCAATTGCCGCTTGTGACTTAAAGGCAAAAACATGGGGTGTAGCTGTTGCTTCCAAGTTTCCTGCTGTTGGAGCAGCTGTCCCCTGGGTAAACGCCGAAGTTGGGGCTATCGCGACACAATCTTATGTGAACACTTCTTATGGTCCTAAGGGGCTGGCGATAATGGCAGAAGGCATCTCCGCTGAAGAGACGCTTGAGAAATTGCTCGCAGGCGACGAAGAGCGAGAGATCCGTCAAGTGGGGTTGGTAGATGCACAAGGGGAAGCTGTCTCCTTTACAGGAAAAAAATGCCACAACTGGGCAGGTGGATTAACCGGCCCCGGCTATGCGATTCAGGGCAATATTCTGGCAGGTGCGAAAGTGGTACAAGAAATGGAAACTGCTTTTCTTGAAACAGAAGGCGAATTGCCTGCACGCTTATATGCTGCGCTTTATGCCGGAGATCGCGCTGGCGGCGACAAACGTGGAAAACAAGCTGCCGCCATTTACGTGACCAAGCCTAATGGAGGATACGGTGGTTTTCTCGACCGCTGGATCGACTATCGTGTAGACGATGCCTTAGATCCTGTGCCCCGACTTGGCGAACTGCTCGAATTGCACGAACTCTATATGGGCGAATCTCCTGAAGAGGAACGTGTCCAGCTTGAAGGAAAAATACTCGTTGACCTGCAAAAGATCATGGCAGACTTGGGCTATTATCAATCCAGAATGGATGGTATTTACGACGAAGCTGTCGCCGAGGCATTCAATTCCTTTCTTGGAAATGAAAATTTTGAAAATCGTTTCAACGCGAAAGAAGGTTGGCTTGATCAACCAGTCGTTGAATATTTGCTAAAGAAATTCAAATAAATAAATTTGAAAAATCTTCAAAATTCCTATCCCCGCCGCAAGCGGACGG
>CAZOOX010000122.1:0-12091 GCA_964581545.1 uncultured Anaerolineaceae bacterium | reverse complement strand
GTTTCGTAATCATATGAATAGATTACAGCTTTCTCGATCTAAGCGAAAGTCCTAACCAAGTCCGCAGGTGCTGATGGTGGTGACCAAAATGGTTAAGCCCAGTGCAGCGAAATCTGTTTGGGAAAAATCCACGCCAAAGAGGAGAGCGCCCCACCCCAGCGCAATGATGACGCCCAGCATTCCGTCGAAGATGTGCATGAAGGCGCGTCCGAAAAAGAGCATCAGACGGTTGGCGGGGGTACCGAAAAGATAGGGCAGGGTACCCGCCCATCGGTCGCCACCAATGCTCATCGTCACGCCGAAGATCCCGCTGATGGCGGTAATCTGTATGGCGTTGCCGATCACGTAAAAATCCACGTTCGTCCCACCGGAGGCATAGGATCCCAGAAAAGTGAAGAAAATGATCTGCGCAAGAGGCATCAATACTTTCGAAGCCACATAATTGATCGGGCGTAACCAAGCAAAAAGGGCGATGTAAGAGAGAAGCGTTCCCTGCCAAAAAAGTCGGAGATTGTTTGTTATCGTTTTCATACTTTATACGGTCTCCAGACTTGCATCTACGCGGGCTTTGTAGAGCATCCTTTTGAAAAGCCTGCTGGCGATGAAAAGATCAATAATACTGAAGATGAGCATCATCCCCCATGCCAGCGCGATCTTTTGTATATCGCCATCTCCTGTAGACGTCTCGTGGAGCGCGCGCGCTGCCCAATAAGGCGGCAGGATGTAGCTAAGGGGCGTCGTCCAGTCGGGGAGGAGGGCAATGGGAAAGAGAAAGCCAGCCAAAATATAAACGGGGAATTCCATTGCATTTTGCCAACGCTGGATATTGCGATACATGATAAAAAGGGGCGCAATGACCAATCCAAAACTAATGAAGGCAAAAATACTGAAGAAAACAGAAGCCAAAAAGAGAAGCGGTGTGATCATTTGCAGCGTATACCCAAAGAAAAAAGCTGCAAGCAGATAAGAAACACTCATGGAGATAAGCGATTGCACCACGTTAGCAAGATTTTTTCCGAAAACGATCACATCAAAGGGTGTGGGGGCTGCGACCAATGCTTCCAGTGTTCCCTGCCAACGTTCACCATTGATGCTGTTGCCTGAGATGAAAAGGAGGCTGCTCCACAACCCAGTCAACCCGCTACCGACGACAACGAACATGGCGTAATTTTCGCCTGTGCCGCGCAACATGAAGAGGGCGAGAATGGCGATGATCATCGGCTGAACAAGGATGGCAAAAAGGATAAAACTGTCGTTCCACTGATGGCGCAGGGTGACTTCAGCTACTCTCAAGATCGTGCGCCAATAGATAAGGATATTTTTGAATTTCATAATTACCTTTCGAGGTTCACCACAGAGCACACGGAGATCACAGAGTTTTTAAGAAAAAGCGAGAGAAAAACTCTGTGCGCTTTGTGGTCTTCGTGGTAAAACGCATCACGCCTTCCCCCCCACCAGGCGGACGTAGGCATCTTCCAGCGTTGGTTCACGAACGGTGACGCGTCCAACCCGCATTCCTTCAAGGGATGCCATCAGATCAGGAACCGCTTCTGCCCCCCGCTCGGTTTGGACGAGCAAAAGTTGACGATGATCCTGCTCTCGTGTGGAGAGTGCATCGACAAAGGAAAGTTTACGGATATCATCGATCACCTTCGGGTCGATACCAAAGGTCTCGATCTCAACCACAGAAAGGTCACGGACGTGTTTTTTAAGCGCAGAGGGTGTGTCGAGAGCGACGATCTCTCCTTTATCAATTACGGCAACACGCCCACAGAGAGAATCGGCTTCAAACATATAATGAGTGGTCAGCAAAATAGTTTTCTTTTCCGATTGCAGATTACGGATCACTTCGCGGAACTCACGTGCGCCAACAGGGTCGAGGCCAATAGTCGGCTCGTCAAGGAAGAGGATATCGGGGTCGTGGAGCAATGTCCGCGCAACGTGAAGACGCTGCTTCATCCCACGCGAATAACCCTGAACGCGCTCGTCACCGCGTCCTTCCAATCCAACCAGTTCTAGTAGCTCCGGAATGCGTTTTTTTGAGACGTCGGGGTCAACGTGATACAGGCTGGCAAAATAACGCAAATTATCAATGGCAGAAAGCCGCCAATAAAGACCGCGTTCGCCGCCAAAAATGAAACCGATCTCTTTGCGGATTTCGTTCGCATCTTTGACGATATCCAAATTTTTGACACGCACTTCGCCCGCATCGGGGATGAGCAGCGTGGCCAAAACTTTGACCGTGGTTGTTTTCCCGGCACCGTTGGGGCCAAGCAACCCAAAAAGCTCGCCTTCCTTGATGTCGAAAGAGACATCTTTAACGGCTACGACTTCCTTCACCTTGCGGCGGATCACGCCTGAAGTAGCACGGTAAATTCGTTTAAGGTTTTTTACTTCGATTATATTCATAGTTTTTTATCGTTGTGTAAAATAGACAATCTTGATTGTACAAAATGGGAGAGGAAATAGCAAGCAGAGTAGAACATCAGTTTCAAAAAAAACATATTACATGGGGAGCACTCAAGTTCTGTAGAATCCGCATTCCAAAGCCCACACGGATATGAATATCCGTGCTACATAGCAACGCCTGATAAATCAGGCTGGGAAGTCGGATTGATCCGGCGCCGCTTTGTAGCCCTGAGATTAATCTCAGGGCGGTCAAGTTGGCACAATCTACACATCTTGAGTACTCCCTTGCATGAGATTATCAACTTCTTTACGAAAAACATGATACAAAGTACTATCTCTCGAAATCATTTTCGACAGAGGCACAAAATGCTCCCTTATATTCTTCAAGGACTCACGCTCGGCTTCGCCGCCGGCGCACAACCAGGACCTTTCCAGACCTATCTCATCACCCAAACCCTAGCCAACGGATGGCGGAAAACGCTCATAGCTGCTTTTGCGCCACTCGTCAGCGATGGACCTATTATTTTGCTCGCAGTTTTTGTGCTCAAGCAAATGCCCGAATCTCTGCAACGCGGGCTGTATATTGCGGCGGGGATATTTATCCTTTATTTGGCTTGGTCCTCTTTCAAGCAATGGCGCACTTTCGACCCAAACGCTACAGAAAAAGCCAGCGAACAAAGCTTATGGAAAGCTGCCACAATGAACTTCATTAGCCCAGGTCCATATATTTTTTGGAGTCTTGTTAGCGGACCCATATTCCTTAAGGGTCTGAGCGAATCTACATCCAGGGGCATCGGCTTCATGGTCGCGTTCTATGGGACAATGATCGGGCTCAATGTCGCGTTGATCGTTATTCTAGGGCTGGCAAGCCAGTTTGGCGGGCGCATTCGACGTATCCTGCTGCTCATTGCAACCATCGCTTTATTCTTCTTTGGCTTCTATCAACTCTGGCTCGGCATTTTTGCCACGCCATAAATGGCACGTCATATATGACGCCGCATCGTAGTAAAATAAGATCATGACATGGAATAGACACACCACTCACGTTCAGGATGGCGACCTTGTTTTACTCGTTGGGCAACGCCACAAACATTTTATTATCACGCTCAAAGCGGGAATGGAGTTCCACACCCACCGCGGCATCCTACAGCACGATGATTTGATCGGGCTACCTTGGGGAACACAGGTTTACAGCCATACAGATGCCCCCTTCTATATTTTCTCCCCTTCTTTGGCAGATGTCCTCCGGGATATGCCCCGCAACACACAAATTCTTTATCCGAAGGATATCGGATTCATCTTGCTAACAACGGGAATCGGTCCCGGATCGCGCGTGATTGAAGCGGGTACCGGTTCAGGAGCAATGACTACAGCCTTGGCGCATACCGTTGGAGCGGATGGACAGGTGTACTCCTACGAAAATCGCAAAGCAATGCAAGTGCTCGCCAAAAAAAATCTACGCCGTCTCGGGCTGGAAGATCGTGTCGATTTCAAAGTCCGCGACATCGAAGAAGGCTTCGACGAAATCGCCGTAGATGTTATCTTTCTCGATGTAAAAAACCCCCACGACTATATATCTCAAATGCGTGCTGCTCTTAAACCGGGCGGATATTTCGCCAGCCTTTTGCCAACCTTTAATCAAGTAGAGGAATTGCTTTTAGCTTTGAATAAAAGCCAATTTGCCTTTATCGAAGTTTGTGAGATCATGCTGCGCTACTACAAACCCCAATCTTCACGCCTGCGCCCCACAGACAGGATGATCGCCCACACAGGCTTTCTGCTCTTTGCACGGCGTGTAGAGAAGGTAGATAAACCTGAAGGAAATAGTTCGGAAAAATTAGATAAAGGAGATTTATCTTGAACAAAAAAACATTTTTCGTCCTAATTGTCACTCTCATTATCTTTACCCTTTCCTGTAGCTTATTTAACCCCAAATTGCTCGGCGAGCAAGAAGAAGAAGCACCCACAGAAATAGTCGCTGAATCTGCACCTGCTGAACAGCCCCCGGCTACACATGATGGCGTTTGCAATAATATTCTATACCCACTCGTTCAAGAGCAGCAAATGGTATATAAGAGCACTGGTCTCGAAGGTGAAACACAAATGGGTATGACTGTCTCTAAGGTGGAAGGAAATTTTGCCACCATTGATATGCTCAATATCAGCACAGGCATTGTGACTCAATCCACCGCAGAGTGTGAAGCAGGCACTATCAAAAACTTTCCCGCAGTTACTATGGGCACTGTTCTCGGAGATATGCTTAACGGTGGCCTAACAGTAGATTATGTATCTGGCCATATCGCTCCTACTGAAGAATCTTTTGTCAACAATAACTGGGATCTGGCCTGGACATCAGAATATGTAGTGAACGGTGAGATCACGATGGAAGAAGAAGGAGAAACGATGACCATAACCATCGACAACTCTCCGATGCTCATGAATTGGCAAACTCTTTCCACAGGTGAAAGCGTAACTGTTCCAGCAGGCACTTATACAAATGCCATCAAAGTCACTCGAGATATGACAATGGATGTTAAATTGGATATGGGTGTGATGCAGTTAGACAGCGTTCTGACACTGAAATCAACACATTGGTTTGAACCTTATATCGGTATGGTCAAAATGGAAGTTGAGGAAGTCAGCGTGCAAATGCAAGGGATGACTTTCCCTGTTACCATAAGCGAGACAATGGAGTTGATCGAGTTTCGACTGGCAGAATAAGTAAATAAGGAACACACATAATCAATTTGCTCAAATCGCACTCAGTAAATGTCACGTTGAAAACGTGACCTACATCTATCTTGATGAGGTAGGTCACGCTTCTAGCGTGACAATCTCAAAATGAAACGGGAAAGTTGCATGCACTCATCCCCAAGGAGATAAAAATGCGAAGAAGACCACCTTTCCGCCGACCACTTAGACGTTCAGGCCCACGACGCGTTCCGCCAGCTTTAAAACATGCAAATGAGCTAATGGAATCTGGTAATTATGCCAAAGCCGCTCCCGCGTTTGAAAAGATCGCTCAACGCGTTGAAGCCAGGGGTGGGGCAAGAGCTGTGCATTTTCATCTGCGCGCAGGGAGAGCCTATATCCTTGCTGAAAACACCAAAAAGGGAATGAGTCATCTCAAACACGCGCTGATGGTCATGGCTGCGAAAAAACATTGGGAGCCTTTACAGCGTTTCGGTCAACGCGCAGTGGACGAGTTGAACGAACTGGGATTGGAAGAAGAAGCCCAAGAAATTGCCGCTCTTTTGGTTGAAAAGCTACCCGAAAGATCAACCTTTTCACAGGAAAAATCTCGTCCCGCGCTGCCGACCCAGTGTCCGGGTTGTGGGGCTCCCATCCGCTCGGATGAGGTGGAGTGGATAGATGAGGAAACTGCCGAATGCATCTTTTGCGGCAACCCTGTTCGAGGAGAAAGTTAAGATCATCAGCATTACGCAAGCCCAAATCGCGGAACGTCTCCGTCTGAGTTATCACTCTTCAAATCTGCCGTCTACTGATGGTTATGTTGGTCGTCCTGTAGAGCATCCTGGTAATTCGCTTAAATGTGCAGCTGTACTTGTTCCGCTAACTTTTTACGATAATGAGTGGCATCTGCTTTATACACGCCGAACCGACACGTTAAATGACCATAGCGGGCAGGTTTCTTTTCCAGGCGGGCATTGTGATCCGGAAGATGGCGAAGCTGAAGATACAGCCTTGCGCGAAGCCGATGAAGAGATCGGATTAAAAGCAAAAGATGTTCAAATTTTAGGCAGGATCAACGAAATTGTTACCGTCACAAATTATGAGATCACGCCTGTTGTGGGTGTTTTCCCGTGGGCTTATTCTTTTTTTGTATCTACAGTTGAAGTTGGGCGCGTTTTTACAATGCCCTTAAATTGGCTGGCGAACCCTAAAAACTATTGGGAGTTTCAGCACCCTAAGGCCAATCACCCAACAATTGCGTATCATCCCTATGATGGGGAATTGCTTTGGGGCGCAACGGCGAGGATTACGGTCAATTTTTTGAATACGATCTTGAATTCCCAATAAAGAATTTACATCCGAAAAATAATTTAGAGCGCTCCCTGCGCCATCCTCGGCGCAGGAATTATGAAAAAGATCGCCGCCGAGGACAGAGGCTAGAGCATTTTTTGGATAGATACTTAATGCAAAAGAGCGACGCAAATTTGCATCGCTCTTTTTATTTTGCAAAGAAAAATTATTCTTCGGATTCTTCGGCACCTTCTTCGCCTTCTTCACCTTCAATACCTTCTTCGCCTTCTTCACCTTCAAGGAGTTCATCGACTTCTTCTTCTTCAACGATCTCTTCTTCCATAGCACTGGTTACTGCAAGCATCGTATTCGGGTCTGTAAGCACAGTGAGCTTATCCGAAAGTTCAAGATCACGGATCAGAACAGAATCACCGATCTTCTCAAGTGTAGAGATATCCACTTCGAGACTCTCCGGTAAATCAGTGGGCAAGGCTTCGATCTCAACTTCATTCACACCCGAGATCAAAATTGCGCCAAAATCTTTGACGGCTGGAGATTCACCAACAAGCTCAACACGAACCATCGCGGCGATCGTTTCTGTCATGGAAACAACCTGGAAGTCAACATGCAAAAGGGAGCGTTTAATATAATCCCATTGTTTTTCACGAACCAAAGTTGGGTATTCTTTGCCATCTAAATTGACTATGATCAAGTTAGAAGACTCAGCTTTTGCCAAAATGCGGCTAGTCGCTCTATGATTTAGAGCAATAGGCATTGCGTCAATTCCGTGGCCATAAATAACAGCTGGCAAGAAACCTTTACGACGTAAAACCTTAACTTTTTTACCAATTACTTCACGCTTTTCTGCATCTACAACAATTTCACTCATTACTTTATCCTCGAGCGCCTCTCACCTCGAAGTCTATCGAGATTACCACACTCTTTTTTTATTCACTCGGGCAAGCCGAGGGGTTTGACTATTTTTTGCGTCCAAATCCAAAGAGGAAACGTCCCAGTAAAAGAAATATACCAGAGACCACGCCACCTATCAGACCGATCAGGACAGCTTCGCGCGTATCCACTACAGTGTGGACTTCGCCCTCAACGCTTCCTGCCAAAAGGATTTTTGTCTCTATTCGTTCCGCACGCAAATTTTGGCTTGCTACCGTTAAAACAGCACTATCCTTCACGTCAACATTATTTGCAACAACAACACCGGCTCTCCCCTGCAAATAAACATCCTCTGCGTTAAGAGCAACAACACCGCTCTGCGCTAAATTAACTTCATCTGCCTGTAATGCAACCATGCCAGATTCGTGAGCAGAAAGAGTTTGAGCTTTCAAGCCCACTGCGCCACTTTGCGTCATTCCCACTTCATCGGCAAAAATACTATTTGCACCAGACTGCTGCATACGTACCATTTCTGCTTTTACTGTATCTGCACCAGCATTGGTCATATTTACGACCTGGGCTTCAACTTCTTCTTCAGGGGCAACGTTCTCGTCGCTCATAAGAGACTCCGTTTACGGACTATAGACAAAAATGCGCCTCCACAATGGAGGCGACTTTTTAAAGACGGGCGTATTTTAGCCCCAGAGAGGGCTTTCGTCAAGCAGTGTGGCACTATCCAGACTTGGAAGCAACATAGATCTGGACTGCTTCACGCATGAAATCAGCCAAATCAGGATGCATGGCATCGAAGTTAGCCTTAAAATCCGGGCTTTGACCGTACATGGTGGCGAGGCCAAGCAACTGATTGAGATTCGGTGTCCAGAAATAGTCCATATGCGCGCGCCAACGTTCGACGCAGGCTTGGGCCTCGGGGGAATCCGCGCCTTTGGACATGGCAGCGATCATATTTGTATAGACTTGGTTCCCTTCATCTAATATGGCCTGCTTTTTCTCCGCTGAGTAATTCTTCCATTTGCGGTTTGATGCGCGAACTGTTTCTGGATCATATTGCTTTTCGGCTTTCTTGGCATATTCTGCTTGTTCATCTTCACTAAAGGCTGCGAATAACTTTTTCTTGCTCATTTTCTTTTCTCCTTTCAAATACTGTATCGTTTCTTCCACCGTTTTGATCAGGCGCTCGGTGCGGGCGAGACGGGCCCAAAGGGCATCCCAATGGCTTTCGAGCGCGGAAACCTGTTCAAAAGCGGGCGAATCGAGCAATTCCTTTATATCCTAAAGTTTGAAATCCAACTCTCTGTAAAAAAGAATCTGCTGCAAGCGCAGTAAGGCGGCATTGTCATATTGACGGTAGCCGTTCTCGGCAATGCGCGCAGGGCTGAGCAGGCCGATCTGATCGTAGTAGTGCAGCGTGCGCACGCTGACACCAGCAAGGGTGGAAAGTTCTTTTACGGTGTACATCGTGCAAAGAGTATAAACCCTGACGTTACGTTAATGTCAAGGGTCTTGAACAGAGGGAAAATACATAGAGTATAATCGCGACAATAAATGCCTGAATAGAGATATTACACTTCACTCAGGAGATCACCATATGAAATCATTTTTCAGAAAAACAAGTCAACTTTTTTTAATCGCCGCCCTATTTTTGCTTACGCAGCCTGCTCGAGTTTCTTACGCAGCAAGTATAGTCGTCAACACCAATGCAGATAATGCCACCGGCGGCGACGGATTCTGCACTCTGCGTGAAGCGATCACCAATGCCAACGCAGATTCCGACTCATCTAGTGGCGACTGCACCGCAGGCTCTGGTGCTGATACGATCACCTTTTCAATAAGCGGAACCATAGCACTCACAAGCGTTTTTCCCAGCATCAACACTGAGATGGTCATCGATGGCAGTGGGCAATCTATCTTGATCAGCGGTAGCGGTTCTCATATAGGCTTCATTATAGATAGCACCGGAGACCTAACGCTTAAAAAAATTACTATTAATAATGGAAAAGCCGGTTCAACTGGTGGGGGCATCCACAACTCAGGAAAACTGACCCTGATGAACAGCACCATTTCAAGAAACGCAGCAGATTCCCATGGTGGTGGCATTTATAATGGCGGCACAGCAACAATCACAGGAAGCTCAATCTCCGGTAATACATCCAATGGCGCTCACGGCGGCGGCATTTATAATGGCGGCACACTGAATATTAGCGACAGCACCCTCTCCGGTAATACATCCATGCAAGCTAAGGGTGGCGGTATTTACAACGCCGGCACATTGGAAATCGAAAATAGCACTTTTTCTTCAAATACTGCCGCCTCAGAGGGCGGCGGTATTTCCAACCATTTTAATCTGAAGATTACAAATAGTACCTTTTCCAGCAATAACGCTATTCAAGTTCTTGGATCTGGGCCTGCAAGTTCGAATGGCGGGGCTATTACAAATTTTGGTGGGCTGGAGATCACAAACAGCACATTTTCCGGCAATTCAGTCTATGTTGAAGTTGCCGGTGGGGCAACAGACAGTGACGCCTATGCCTACGGCGGCGCAATCTACAGCTTTGGCTCTCTTACCATTAGCAACAGCACTTTCTCCCAAAACGCTGCGACAGCAAAAGCCTCCGGTGAAACAGCAGCCACTGGCGGTGCATTATACAGCGCTTCTAGTGGCACCGTGATCTCAAATAGTACTTTTTCAGACAATACTGTTTCCGCAGATCAAAGTTTCCCTGGGGCTTGGGGCGGAGCAATCTCCTCTTCAGGAATTATGAAAAACAGCATTTTTTCTAATAACACCGGCGGAGATTGTGCAGGTCCCTTTTCAGCTGATGCCTACAACCTCGATACAGATGGTTCTTGTGATAATGCCACACAGAAGACAGTAGGCGAGATCGGGCTGGGCACATTGGCAGATAATGGTGGGGCAACCAAAACGATGGCAATCGACAATACGAGTGCCGCCTACAATGCCGGAGATAACAGCACCTGTGAAGCAAAAGATCAGCGCGGCATAGCTCGCCCGCAAAACACAACCTGTGATGTGGGTGCTTATGAAGTCGATTCAACAGCGCCAACAGTTATATCAACCAGCCTGGCTTCATCCTATTCATCTCCCGGCCCCACCAGCTTCACCGTTATCTACAGTGAGAATGTCAATGATGGTGGCAATGGTGCAAATAATGACGATGTCACTAACCCGGCGAATTACCTGTTGGTGGAAGCCGGAAGCAATGGTGTCTTCAATACAACGGCCTGTGATGCCGGAACTGTCTTCGGTGTACAACCCGATGACACGCAAATAACCGTCAACAACGTCACATACGACGAGAACACCTACACCGCTACGGTAAACCTCTCCACAGCACTTCAGGCAGGCAAATATCGTCTCTTTGTTTGCGGGACAACATCTATCCTGGATCTATCAAACCTTCTGCTTAACGGCGGGACAGACTCGACTTATGATTTCACAGTTAGCACGCCATCGAACTTGCCCGCAACCGGTTTCCGACATGGACGCGTCACCCAGCTCCCCCATCAGCCCGCCGCCAGAGCCTACGCATCAACCGCGATGACTCTCGAGATTCCCAAACTGGGTATTAGCACACCCATCGTCGGCGTGCCGCAAAGCGAATCTGGCTGGGATGTCACCTGGCTCGGCAACAGCGCTGGCTATCTGGCGGGCTCGGCTTTCCCCACCTGGGCGGGGAATACGGTCATCACTGGCCATGTTTGGGATGCCTTTAACCAGCCGGGCATTTTCGCCGAGATCAAAAACCTGAAGTACGGCGACCAAGTCCAAATCCACGCGTGGGGCGTAACTTACACTTACGAAGTGCGTGAGTCGAAACTCGTCACCAAGAAAAATGTAGACGCAGCCTTCCAATCCGAAGAATATGATTGGGTAACGCTTGTAACTTGCGAATTCTACAATCCATTCACGGGAGATTATCTCTTCAGGCGGGCTGTCAGAGCCGTTTTGGTGAGCGTGAAATAAGCAAAGACTTCCGAAGTCTCCAGGAATTCGGAAGTCTTTTTCTAAAATGATGTCTTGTAACGCTTTTTCTTGTGTATAATTCAGCAACGTTATTCACAAAAAACTTGTTCATCAATAAATCCTGCAACGCTGCCTGCCATATCTGGAATGGGCGGCGTTTCTCTTTAGGGGGCAGTGAGGGCTGAAACAATTCAGTAACCAGTTTTCAGGACATGAGCGAAGGTCTGATCGCATTAAGTTGAACCAACAGAAGGAAAAAGATGCAAACTCAAAAAATAATCACCCGATGCTTTCTGGCAATTGCACTTCTTATAGCTTTGTTTGCATTGGTCGCCCCCATCACCGCATGGGCTGCAGGGGTCTGGGAGACTGTTGGCTCAGCCGGCTTCTCGGCTGGAGCAGCATCTTACACCTCCCTGGCCCTCGATGGGGCCGGTACGCCCTATGTCGCTTATCGGGATGGTGGCAATTCAGATAAAGCCACGGTGATGAAATTCAACGGCACAAACTGGGACAATGTCGGCAGCCCCGGCTTCTCACTTGGAACTGCATCTTACACTTCTCTGGCCTTCGATGGGAGCGGCACACCTTATGTCGCATACCAGGATGGTGACAATTCAAATAAAGTCACGGTGATGAAGTTCAACGGCGTAAACTGGGAAAATGTCGGTAGCCCCGGCTTCTCGACCGGAACAGCAAATTACATATCCCTGGCGCTTGATGGGGGCGGCGTACCCTATGTCGTTTATCACCTTGTTTTTGCGCCCATAGACCGCCTTTCTATTCGACGCTAAAAAATGA
>CAZOOX010000121.1:0-12441 GCA_964581545.1 uncultured Anaerolineaceae bacterium | reverse complement strand
CAGCAAATACTAAACATCATCGCTTCACTGTGCACTTTCTTTGCCAGGAAAAATATTAAGCGATTTACGAAACAACCAAATCACATAGGCAATGGCTATCATTAAAATAAATTCTGTGAGTTCTTCCCATGAAGCAGACCAGGCTAGATTCTTCGCAAATACTGAATTGAAGAATAATCGAAAAATGCCAAAACCTAATGCCCCAATCCCGGCGAACACAGAAATACGAGCCAACTCGGGGATCTGCCTGTCCTTAGAAAAATGCGTGGATAAAAAAGCGATCAAAAACATCAGCAGGGCTAATAATGGAGAATACCGAATCTCAAATAATTGGTGAGCACGTGGGCGTATGAAATTATAGGCGGTGCCAAAAATATCAGCGTAATAACTTATCTCGCGCACTTCTGCAAGAAGTGGAATGAAGGCCAGCGACCCTAAAATGACAAGTGAAAATTTAAATATCTGCTTTATGCGACAGGGAACATCCTGGCTTTTCACACAGTTGCCACACAAAGCAACAAATGAACATCTCTTCGTCGGATGACTGTAATGAATAACATATTTGTCCAAACTTTCCTGGAGAGCATAGCCAATAAAAGCAAAGGAAAGAACCATGCCATAATTATGCAAAAACTCAGAAAGAATTGACCTGTCATGAAAAAATAAATAATTGACTGAGCAGAATGCTTCACCGATGAAAAAAGCCAGTAAACCCCAGCGTAATGCTACCAAGTCGGATGAGCGAGCCTTTCGCAATATCCATACCAGCGCAAAGCTGATCAGCATATATAGTGGTTTGATGACAAAGGCGGTAATGACAACCATTGTCTGATCCAATAATGGGATATTGCGAATAGCCTCGTCCGTTTGTATTGGCGGCAAATGAGTGAGAAACAAAGCATAAAAAATGATCGGCACAATCCCTGCAGCGATGACCAGAGTTATCACATAAGTTTTTTTATTCATTTGTCGTTGTCCATAATTAACGGAATTTTCTCAGAAAGCCATGAGAATGATTTGGAAATCACCCACAAAGCAAGAGCTGCACATCCTGTAATAAAAAGCCAATACTGCCAGTAATCAGGAAATATCTTATCCCAGCCCGGATAAGCGGCGTGGGCTAAGTTAACATTCAATTCTGCCGGAGTAAATAAACGCGCTGTTTGCTGCAAAAATAAAAACCAAATCAGACCAAAAAGCCATGAGTACTTCCCCATTTTTTGTTGCCTAAGAACCACTAACCCAACGAACAAACCTAAATAGTGTGTTCCAATGGATGTCATCTCAACTATGCCCGTTCTTAGAATATCAATAGGCCACAAAGGAATACCAATAATTAACCACAAAACAGAGATACGAAGAAATTCGACCTGGCAAAGAAAAATCCCTGCTGCAATTAAAAGATTAGATGCATGGCAGATCCATAAAATATGGGCTATTTCCCCTTTCTTTGCTAATTCAGCTAAACGTGCACTAAAGAATAATAAGGAAGAAGCCCCAATAAACGATAAGAGTTTGTGCAAAGGTTTTTTTTCATTAATAGCCCTCTTTATGATAACCACCTGATTTTATGTGAATTTTTCCCACATAACTCAAAAGATTATACAGCAACCGAACAAAAAAGGAGCAGGTCATCAACCTGCTCCTTCAAAATTTAGGCCATCGCCACTTCTTTTGTCGTGATCTCAAAAGAGGGCGGATTTTCAAAATGTTTTTTCACCGCGCACTGGTCAGCAGAGCGGATCAATGCCGGTCTATATTTCTCGGGAAAAGAGGGCGGGACTTGAATTTCCAACTCGAATTTGCCGACCAGGCCCGTCATCGGGTTGCTGCGCATGCGCTGGACAATGCGAATGCCTTCAGTAGAAAGTCCACGCTGACGGCAGAAACCGAGTACGTAGATCCCTGCACAGGTGCCCAAAGAAGAAAGAAAAACCGCAAAAGGTGTCGGGGCAGAACCCTCACCACCGCCCATTGGGGGTTGGTCTGTTTTGACCGTAAAATTGGCAAAATGCGCATCTACGCGTGCGCCGCCAGGGAAGTCAATGATCATTTCCATTGTGATATGCTCCTAAAAAAATATGTTTTATTTATAACAATTCTTTTGATGGTTAAATTCGCAAAAAGTTACAAAACTTAGATACTCTTTTTATCGTAAGTAGTGAAATGACAGTTATAATCAATATCCCCCTAGTAAAAACTTACCCCTCAACAGGAGAAAAAATGGCAAATCAAAATAACAGCAAAAAAATATCGAGTATAGATGGCAATATCCTCCAGGACCTGATCTTGCGCGCAAAACTCATTGCCCGCCTTATGGGCGATAATCGTGTGAATGGGCTGTACAAACTCCTGCCCTGGGCTTCGATCATTTACCTCATCTCTCCAATCGATCTTATTTCAGGCGCATTGATGCCTGTTCTTGGCGCAGTAGATGACGTTGCTATTATGTGGTTTGGGCTTGCCTCCTTTATCGAGCTTTGCCCTCCTCACGTCGTAGAAGAACATCTTATAGCACTCACGGGCGAAGCCCCCAGCGATGTCGTTGACGGCGAAATTATTGACGATTAGGATCAGGAGAACTGCGATGAAAAAATTATTATTTGGATTAATAATCACCCTCGCTCTCACAGCTTGTACCAGCGTAAGCGAACCAACGCCCCAACCTGCTCCCATTATCGCAACAGCTCACGCAACCCCGGCAGAATCCGCTTCCCCCGCCCCCACAGCGGATATTGCACCTGAAACGCCCTCCTCTGCAAAGACCTTTCCTGACACAAGCCAATATATTTGGGCACCCATCGCCAAAGGTTTCGAGCAACCCCTCGACATTCAAAATGCAGGAGATGGTTCAAATCGTCTCTTCATCGTGGAGCGGGGCGGGAAAATTCGCATTCTCGAAAACTACCTTCTCCTGGATGAGCCTTTTCTTGACATCAGCAAAAAGGTCAGAACCAATGGCTCAGAGCAAGGTTTATTAGGCTTGGCTTTTCACCCCAATTATCCCGAGAATGGTCTCTTCTTCATTAACTACACCGATGTTAACGGGAATACGGTTATCGCCCGCTACCAGGTTTCGGAAAACGCGAACCAAGCCGATGCCAAGAGCGAAGCGGTTCTCTTCCATATCGAACAACCTTATGGTAATCATAACGGTGGCGGCTTGGCCTTTGGCCCCGACGAATTCCTGTATATCGGTCTCGGTGATGGCGGCTCGGGCGACGATCCGCATGGATATGGGCAAAATCTGGATACTTATCTCGGCAAAATTCTGCGCGTCGATGTAGATGGCAGCGAGACCTACATTGTCCCGGCGGATAATCCATTTTTGAAAGGGGAAGGTCTCCCCGAAATTTGGGCCTATGGCTTGCGTAATCCCTGGCGTTTCAGTTTCGATCCTTTGACCGGCGATCTCTATATTGCCGATGTAGGCCAGGATATTTGGGAAGAGATCAGTTTCTTGCCTGCGGGTGCTGAAGGCGGCGCAAATTTTGGCTGGAATTATATGGAAGGCAACCACGTCTTTTTGCAGGAGCCTCCTGACAGTTTTGGCCTGATCGCGCCCGTAGCAGAATATGACCACGATGAAGGCTGCTCGGTGACCGGTGGCGTGGTTTATCGTGGCGAGGAGTTCCCCGAGTGGCAGGGCATTTATTTCTACGGTGATTTTTGCAGCGGGCAGGTTTGGGGTCTGCTAAACGTAGATGGCGAGTGGCAATCACAATCTATATTTTATACAGGAACGCTTATCTCCTCTTTCGGCGTGGACGAAGAAGGTTCGCTATATTTATTAGACTATAACAAAAATACGCTGCATAAATTGAGCAAATGAACGCTGTGATAAAAGACGCTCTTTGTCATTCTTGAATGTGATGCCTGTCACTAGCGTAAAGGTCTGACAACTTATATACTTCTTTTTGTAAAGAACAAGATATCTTTTTCTCCTCCCTTGTTTAACGAACTCGCCTTTTGCGCGGGTTCGTTTGTTAAAGGAGAAGTATGGCTTTTGCTGTACAATATCAAAATGACAAAAAAACTAAGCCCTTTGCTATTTAGCTCCGTACTTAAAGATTATATTTGGGGCGGACGCAACCTTGAGAAATTAGGGAGAAAACTTCCCCCCGAAGGCGTGATTGCCGAAAGCTGGGATATTGCCGCTCATAAAGATGGTACAAGTCTCGTCGAAAATGGGGACTTTGCAGGCTATTCTCTCACTCAGCTCCAAGAAGAACTGGGGCTCGATTTAATCGGGGAAAATAGTCGATGGGCGCATGAGCGGGGTAAATTCCCTCTGCTCATAAAACTCCTCGATGCAAACCGCCCTCTCTCTGTGCAAGTACACCCCAATGATGAATATGCCCTAAAAAATGAAGGCAATGAACTCGGCAAAACCGAGATGTGGGTTGTTCTGCACGCTGAGCCAAATGCAGAAGTTATCCTGGGTGTCAAAGCAGGCACTACGTCAGCGCTTTTTGGTGAAGCCATTCAGAAAGGAAAACTTGAACCTTTTTTGCATCATATCCCCGTTAAAAAGGGTGACCATATTTGTGTGCCTGCAGGCTCGTTGCACGCGATCATGGGCGGACTGATCATCGCTGAAATTCAACAAAACTCGAATACGACCTATCGCGTTTATGATTGGAACAGACTCGGCGCAGACGGCAATCCGCGCCCCTTGCATGTGGATAAAGCTTTGGATGTGACCAACTTTGGGCAAATGGAACCCGTTTTATCCTCGCCAAAATTAATTTCAGATTCGGATGGCATCCGCCGCTCAAGCTTGTGTCAGAATCAGTATTTCATCACCGAAAAGATCGAAATGCAGGCCGGCGCGACCTACCGCGGATTTTGTTCTGGTGCCACGATGGAAATTTGGGGATTGCTAGAGGGGCAAGTACGCGTTAATGACCTGACCCTGAACGCGATCCGCTTCACCCTCCTGCCTGCCGCACTGGGAGAATTTACTGTTAGAGCGGCAGAAAGATCTACGCTGTTAAGGACTTATGTGGGGAGTTAGCATCGCACTTAGCCATTTTTTCTGCGATTAATTTGAGTTTTTTTCCATTGTTTTCCTGATATTGTGTCGCCATACTTGCTTGAATGCCAATGCGATACGCCTAAGATATGATTGTTCGATATCTTGGTCTTCCTTCAACACGTAATAGGGCTTCAACATGCTATTTCGGTCTATTGAAACAGATGGCCTATAGCACTGCACTTCAAATCCATAGTCAATTGGATGATATGCATTGTATAGAATTATCATTCTGTCCCGTTTCTTATTGACATAAGTAATCTTGTCGAAAAGCACAACGCCATTCGATTGAGTTCCAAAGTCATGGATTGGTTCTGAGTACTGAAACGAATCTATTAGATATTGAAAGTAGACTTTTGTCTTCTCAATAAAATTCCTTCGTTTCACATCATATTTCTCTTTGTGATTCATTTTATTTTCAAGTTATCTAGCGATACATGGATTGTTTATATCATAATAGACGGTATAATTTCCAAAAGCCTAGGGGGATGTCATTAGGGCCTCCCCGTAAACTATCAAATGCAGTATAGCATAACTCTCTCTCCAAAAAACCTTGCCACAGCCTCTTTTGTGCATAACTTAGCCTTACCACTGTCATATAACGCGAATCGGCTCTTGTGATAGAATCCGCCTCGTGAAGAATATAGCATTTTCCTTATTATTGGCCTCCCAATCTCCGCGACGGAGGGAGTTGTTGTCCTTTATTGGCCTCCCCTTTGATGTTGCCTCCGCAGATGTGGATGAGAGCCTTGATCCTGATGAAAGCCCCAAGGATTATGTCTTGCGTTTGGCTGAGGCCAAGGCGCGGGCGCTTGCTGGTCGCCCCCCTCTAGCTCCCCCCACAAGCGGGGGGAGAACCAGTCCCCTCTCCCTTTGGGAGAGGGCGGAGGGTGAGGGAAGACTTATTATCGGTTCCGATACGGCGGTGGTAGATGCCGGGGAAACGCTGGGCAAGCCCAGGGACAAGGGCGAAGCGGAGTCGATGTTGCGGCAGTTGCGCGGACGTACGCATCAGGTTTATACGGGTATCGCGCTTTATGATGAGACATCCGACAAAGTTTTTTCAGAATTATGCGTTAGCGATGTGCCGATGCGAGAATATTCTGATGCCGAGATGGATGCTTATATCTCGACCGGTGACCCGATGGATAAGGCGGGAGGTTATGCCATCCAAAACGGTGCCTTTGCGCCTGTTGAGCATTTTGATGGCTGTTTTGCGAGTGTGATGGGTTTCCCGCTTTGTCATTTGACGCGATCTTTGAAAAAAGCGGGCATTGAGATTGATGCCGATCTTCCGCAAGCATGCTCTTCTTCTTTAAGCTATGAATGTAAAATCTCCGATGCAATTTTGCGCGGTGATATTATTGGATAATATATAATGAAAAGAAAAAACTCTTTCTGGTTTAGCCTTTTGGCCGTTTTTTTGGTTTTAACCTCTTGTACCTCAGGTTCAGTTCCTAATCCTTTTGCTGCAGAGGAGCCAGAACCGACCTCGACTTTACCCAGTGCTATTGAGACCATTGTCCCTGCCCCAGATGCGCGCGCAGCGATGACCCTTTTCCTTGAAGCTAATAAAGTGGAAAGTTATGCCACGATGTACAGCATGTTGAGCGTGCTTAGCAAAGATGCGATTTCGCAAGAAGACTTTGAAAAACGCTATAAAGAAACACTGAACGCAATGAGTTTGACTGAAATAGAAACAGAGATTCTTTCTGTGTTAACGAATCCAAGTTCTGCTCAGGTTGCTTTTCGGATTACTTATAAGACCGTTCTTGCTGGCGATCTGACGCGTGATATTGTCGCAAATCTAACCCTTGAAGGCGAACAATGGTTTATCCAATGGGATGAAGGGCTGATCATGCCCGAACTCGTTGGCGGAAATAAACTGGCGATGGATTACCGCTCCCCTTCACGCGGCGAAATTTATGATCGCAACGGCGAGCCAATCGTTGCCCATACAGATGCTGTCGCTCTGGGGATTGTCCCAGGACAGATCAATGTAGAAACCGCGTGGCAACTACATAATCAATTAAGCAATGTGACCGAGCTTACGCCGGAGGGCATCGCTGCTCTTTATGAAAATGCCGGTGCAGATTGGTATATTTCGGTCGGAGAAACTACTGCCGATGAAGCCCAACGTTTGTTGAGTGCTAATTTGGGCGGTTTATATATTACGCCTTATTCAGCACGTTATTATTTCAATGGGGGGGTTGCGCCACAGACCGTAGGCTATTTGCTTTCGATCTCTCCGGAAGAATTAGAAGATTATTTGCGCCGAGGTTATGGTGGTGACGAGAAAGTTGGTAATGCCGGTTTAGAGAAATGGGGCGAAGAATATCTCAGAGGTAAGCATGGTGGCTCTTTATATGTGGTTGATCCCGAAGGAGCAATTATTACTCGTCTGGCACAAAGTGACCCTAGCCCAGCTTCATCTCTTCATCTAACTATTGATCGTGAACTCCAGGTTCATGCCCAAAATGCTTTGCGAGGGTTTCGCGGGGCAGCCGTTGTGCTTGAACGAGACACTGGACGTGTTTTGGCGATGGTTTCTTCTCCGGGGTTTGATCCTAATCTTTTTGAGCCGACCAATGCCAATAATGATGGGCTAACCGCTTTGCTTAGTGATACAAATCAACCTCTGGTCAATCGTGCCACGCAGGGACAATACCCGCTCGGATCGGTTTTCAAAGTGATCACTTTTTCAGCTGCGCTTTCCAGTGGATTATATACAGCAGACACTACCTACGAATGTGGGTACCATTTTATCGAATTGCCCGATCGTACCCTCAACGACTGGACATATGAGCATTGTCAGGACGAAATTCAATATTCCTATGCAACTGATCCTGAAAATGCTCTGGATGAATTTACCTGCCCCACCAAACCTAGCGGTGTTTTAACGCTCTCCGAAAGCCTGATGCGCTCCTGTAATCCCTGGTATTGGCATATCGGTTTGGATCTATACTCATCCCAACGTACTACAGATATAGCGGATATGGCGCGCGCCTTTGGACTTGGGCAGGCCACCGGTTTAGGTCAGGTTGCCGAATCCGAAGGTTTGATCGAAGATCCAACAGACGCTGTTCAGGCTGTAAACCAGGCCATTGGCCAAGGGACAGTCCTTGTTACGCCTTTGCAAGTAGCTACTTTTATGGCAGCTCTTGGCAATGGCGGCACACTTTATCGCCCACAAGTGATTGAGAGTATTCAAAGCCTCGAAGGCGACGCCACTGCTGTTTTCAAACCAGAAGCACGCAGCACCTTACCGCTCTCACCCGAATATCTGCAAATCTTGCAAGACGCGATGATCAGCGTGATCAAAGATTCTCGTGGTACAGCAAATGGACGTTTGCGCGGTTATGTTATCCCGACCGCTGCCAAAACAGGCACAGCAGAATCAGGTGATGGCTTGCCTCATGCCTGGTTTGCTGGGTATACGATGGCAGAGGAAAACACAGGTCTTCCGGATATTGCGATTGCGGTTGTACTTGAGAATGCTGGTGAAGGCTCCGACTTCGCTGCACCTGTATTTCGCCGTATCGCAGAATCTTATTATTATGGCAGACCGCAATCAACTTACTGGTTTGAGACAAAAATAGGGCTAAGGCATACACCGACCCCCTTTGGTTGGTTTCCCTCACCAACACCGGAAAAGTGATGAAAGAACAAAAACTCCAAGGATTAATTATAAAATCCCAATCGGGATTCTTCGATGTTAAAACAGCGGAAGCAAATCCAATCTCATGTCAGTTACGCGGTCGCTTAAAACAGGGCGGCCGCAAAGGTGATCTCCTTGCTGTAGGGGACCGCGTTAGGATCAGCATCCTCCCTGAAGGAACCGGGATGATAGAAGAAATCATGCCGCGTGAACGCGCCATCGTCCGCATGGACCCTCGCCCACGCGGCGTTTACCGCCAGATACTACTCGCTAACCCCGACCAAGCCCTTTTTGTTTTTGCCTGCGCAAACCCCAGACCGCGAATGCGCATGTTAGATCGCTTTCTCGTCATCGCCGAAAAGCAGGAGATCCCAGCTATCATCGTCGCCAATAAAGTAGACCTGATCGGGCAAGAGAAAGCTGAAAAACTCTTCGGGCATTATGCAAAGATCGGCTATCCTGTCATCTACACCTCCGCAAGCGAAAAAATTGGCATAGAAGATTTACGCCACACACTACAGGGAAAACTCTCTGCGCTGGCAGGACCCTCTGGCGTAGGTAAATCGAGCCTGATGAATACCATGCAAGAGGGTTTGGGCTTGGCGGTTAACGAAATTAGCGCCGCTTTAAATCGCGGTAAACACACCACGAATTTTCGGCAACTTTTAGCCCTCGAAGGTGGCGGCTACGTCGCCGATACGCCCGGCTGGAAATCTCTCGCTCTCTGGGATACCCAACCCGAAGAACTCGATGGCTATTTCCCCGAAATCGCTCCCCTCGTTGCACAATGTCGCTTCAGCGATTGCTCCCACGTCCACGAACCGGGCTGTGCCGTTTTGAAGGCTGTTAATAGCGGCGAATTACATAATGAACGCTTTAATTCTTTCATTCGGATGCGGGACGGCTTGTCAAACAAACGATAACAAATGACCAACAACTGGAATTTACTTGGACACGACTGGGCAGTGGATATGCTTAGTCAGCACGTTGCCAATGGAACGCAGCGCCACGCCTATCTTTTTACCGGATCGCCCGCTATCGGACGCAGGTCTCTGGCTCTCGCATTTGCCCGCGCATTAACTTGCTCGGCGCCCCCCGCCCCCGGCAGCTTTTGCGGAGAATGTAGAGAGTGCCGCCAATTTGCCGCCATGCAACACCCCGACCTGCACATCATCCAGGCTGAAAAAGAAGGCGGGATGCTCAAAGTAGAGCAGATCCGTGAGTTGCGCAAAAGTATTTTACTTTCCCCCTACCAAGCCAAATACAGGATCGTTTTATTACTACGCTTTCAGGAAGCAAATGCCAGTGCAGCAAATGCCCTCTTGAAAACTCTCGAAGAAGCCCCATCCAAAGTCATTTTGCTACTTACAGCTGACAACCCCGAGCAGCTTTTACCCACGATCGTTTCTCGCTGCGAAGTGCTTCGCCTACGCCCTGCTCCTCTTCCACGTCTGGAAAGTTATCTCCGCGAAAAAGGCGCCGATGAAGAGAAAGCCAAATTCCTGACCCATCTCTCTGCGGGCAGAGTGGGCTATGCTCTTCGTTTATTGGAAGATGAAAGTTCCCTCGAATTTCGCCACGAAAAACTGGAGGAATTTTCCAGCCTACTAAATGCCTCTCGTGTAGAGCGTTTTGCCTACGCTGAAAAAATCGTCAAAGATAAAGAAGAACTCCGCGAAACCCTGCTGCTGTGGCTTTCCCTCTGGCGAGATGTGATGCTGCTTGTTGCAGGGGACGAAGAAAGCCTCGTGAATATAGACCAGCGCGAATTGATCGAAAAATTGGCAAATAAGCTAAACCTGTCTGAGGCAAAGAAACTGCTCAGTGCTGCGGAAAAGGGTGTTGGGCAGCTTAATCGCAATATCAACGCACGTTTATTGGCAGAAGTGATCCTGTTGGATTTTCCCAAAATATAAGGAGTATTCCATGAGCAAAATTATGGTTGAACACAATCCTTCTCAAGAGAAACTGGATCGACTCGGCGTTTCATCCTGGGCGATCTGGACAAAGGAAATTTCTGAATTCCCATGGACTTATGACAGCCAGGAGCAATTTTATGTGCTCGAGGGGCACGTCATTGTCACGCCGGATGGCGGCGAACCTGTTGAGATCAAAGTTGGGGATTTTGTTACCTGTCCAGCGGGGATGTTGTGCACATGGCAAGTGCTGGAGCCGATCCGCAAACATTATCAATTCTCGTAAAAAAACATTAAACGGAATCAAGCCCAAAACAAGTGTGATACGGCTTTTCATCCAATATGAAAAAAAACTTTTCGTTATCGCAAAATAGCTCAGAGAAGTTCTTCTCTTTGGCTATTTATGGCCTTCTTTTTGTAGGGGTTTTATTCCGAGTACGGCATTTCTTTATAGAGCGTTCTCTCTGGCTTGATGAGGCGATGCTGGCTTTGGGTATTCTGGATCTATCCTTTTGGGAGTTGACACAGCAGCCTTTGCCGTATCAGCAGGGTGCGCCGATCGGTTTTCTTTTTTTTGTTAAGGCAACGACCTTGTTTCTCGGAAGTTCTGAGTATGCCTTTCGTCTCTATTCTTTTGGAGCAGGGCTGGCGGCTTTATTTCTCTTGGCTTTTCTGGCAAGACATTATTTGGAAAAAGCAGGAGCGCTTTTCACCTTGGCATTATTTGCCAGCAATCCTTACCTGATCTATTATTCGTCTGAAACAAAACAATATATGGGTGATGTTGCGATAACGGCGCTGGTTTTATATTTGCTCTATTGGCAACTCAAGGATGAATTTAACATCCGAAAGGGTGTTTTTTTTACTTTCATCAACCTTTTCGTCTTATGGTTTTCTCATCCTTCAGCTTTTTCTGTTGCAGCTACAGGCGCTGTACTCTTTTTACATTATTGGCGCGAAGGGGAGAAAAAGGCGCTCCTTTTTGCAGGTGTAAATTTGGCGCTTTCAGGCATAAATGCAGGGCTGCTTTATTGGTTCCATATACGCCCTCTCTCCGAAAACGATTTTCTGCGCTCCTTCTGGGAAGAAGTCTTTATGCCCATACCACCGACCTTGGAATGGTTCGGGAAAATGTGGGAAGGTATCTTGAACAACCCTTTCGGATTAAAGGTTTTTTATTTTGGCTTTTTTCTGCTCTTTTTGAGTGGGATATTCTTCCTTTGGAAGAAAAACCGGCAATTTACACTCGCCCTGGTCTTTATCCTTTTAGGCGTATTCGCGGCAGGCGCTCTGCAAAAATATCCTCTTGCCGAGCGGATGATGCTCTTTTCTACTCCGGTTTTCTTTTTGCTCTTTGGCGCAGGAATAGATGCACTTTATAACCTGATAAAAGAGAAAAGGCTCTCTTTTATTCTCATAACACTTCTTGCAATATATCTTTTATATGCTCCCTTTGGGCGATCATTTGAGCGTTTGCGTCAGCCTTTTTATCGTGAACATATTCGCCCTACTCTAAGTTACCTAAAAGAAAATTTTCAAGATGGAGATATGCTCTATTTATATTACTTCGCAGAGCCAGCCTTTCTTTTCTATCAGCCAAAATTCGATCTCGAAGAGATCAATTATTTTTCGGGCGGCGAACATCAGGAAAACCCGGATGCCTATATAGAAGAATTCAATGGTTTGGAAGGGCGTGTTTGGTTGCTCTTCACTCATGTTTATGAAGTTGCCCACATCAATGAAGAAAACTTCATCATCGGGCATCTGGAGCAAAAAGCAAAAAAAGCCCGAGTACACCGCCTTCCCGGCACTTCTGTCTCACTCTATTTATT
>CAZOOX010000120.1:9726-12744 GCA_964581545.1 uncultured Anaerolineaceae bacterium | reverse complement strand
TGGGAGAGGGCGGAGGGTGAGGGAAGAACCAAAGTTATTATTTGAAAGTGCACTAGTAAACTGAGTTATTCATGAAAAGCCTAGACAAACTGTCCAAAATCCTTATCCAGAGTTCAGGCTAATAAATAACAAGGTGTTATTTATCAAAAAACTGCTTTCTAGTGCATTTTCAAATGATATGTTTGGAATAAACTAACCTTGAGAGAGTTGGTTTAGAGATCAACTCTTCTAGAAGTCGAAATTCTCGCAAGGTTCTTTCCAAAAACATCTCTCTTGATTATGCACTAACGTAAAATTTGATAAACGATAAAATTCTTATTGATAAAAACCTCATCAAGAGCCACTACGCAAGATTTAAGTTGCTTTGAGGAGACTTGCTCTCCGCTACCACCTATTCTATTTATGACTAAATAGTCGCCTTTTGGGAGAGAAGAACACTCGGTAGCAATAAAAGCACTACGCCCTGTCAGCAAACGCATCACTCGCGGCTTAAAAAAGATGACGGTGCTATTTTCAGGTGTGTTTTGCATTAGGTGAGAAAACATTTCAGAACTCTCTACATCATAAGGTCCTTGTGATACTTCGGGGGAAATAAAGGGGCGTGAGAGATTTCTAAATGAGAGAGTTGCAGAATACAGGGATGGATAAACAAATAATAGCAAAAGAATAGTATATAGTACACGACTAAATGCAAATTTTCTTTCCATTTTTTCGAAAAAATATTTGATACCGTGAAAAGAAAAATAAACAAAAAGTGGAAGTATTGGCAACAAAAAACGAATGCCCTGTTGAGAGGGCCAAATGATATAAAGTCCTAATGTCAAGAGAAGATAGCCAAGAAGATGAATATCTTGCTTGTATCTATGCCCTCCCCCGACAAGAACAAAGAAAATTAAAATGGGATACAGCCATGGGGTCTGTAATAAATCACTAAAAAATGTGCGCCCTACATCAAAATAATGCTGGATATTCCCCCAAATGGTGAGACGATTAATGTCTTGAAAAAAAGATAGATGAGAACTTTGCCCCTCAGAAAGAAAGAGCAGGCTTATTCCCCATAGAATAAAAAAGCTTAGGTAAGGTACGATATACCCTGTTTGAAAAACTCGCTTTCTACGGTAGTCTACAAAATCAGCAAAAAAAAGAGAAGAAAGTAGAAACACCCCGCTTGTGCGTATCAAAAAGGCAATAAAAATACTTCCTCCTAATAGAAAACCGTTATCTAAACGAAAGCGAGATGCAGTTCCTTGCCGGTAAAAAAAGTCCATAAAGAAAAGACTCAAAGTAGAGAAAAGCAAAAAGGCAATATCCGAAATAAGTAGACTACGGAAAGTTCTTTAAAAACTTGTGACAGCGCACCCTCTAGGGGTAAAGCAACTTTCCCCTAAACAGGCGGTTACCACAGAGATGTTGTTTTTTAGATACTTTCCGACAACCACTTAATGAAATTGAGTAATGAGAGAAGACGAGCATTAAATGCAAAAAAAAGGAGAAAAATAAAAGTTTCTCCTTGAGAAAAATGTTGCTGAAAAAAGAGGAAAAGCACCCACAAAAAGAGAGCATAAAAAAACAGATTTAACAACTTCATCGCCAAGATGTGTGTTCCCCAGACATAAATGATCGGGGCAAGCAAAAAAGGATAGCCCCAAGGATATGCCACAGGCGAAAAACGAGTGTCTGATTGTTCGATCATCAACTTGTTTTCAACAAGCAACTTGTCAACAGACCCAGCCAAAAGACTTTGTGCTTGCATAATATATCCGGCGAAATCTCCTCCCCAGTTATGCCCTTTTGTGATTTTTGTCAGCCCCAAAAAAACAGAGAGTAAGATTATTATAAGCAAAAGAACATAATTTATTCTCTTGTTTCTTTCTGTCACAACGTGACCCCGTGTTTGCTTGCCATCAATTGGCTTGTTCGGAGCATTTCAGCATCTCTTTGCTCATCGCTCCACCCCAAGGTCTTGGCAAGAATGTTGGCTAATTCGACGAGAAGAGATGGTGTGAGCAATCCGAGTTTTGCAATATGTGTGCGGCGCAAAACAAGATCATCTAAATGGACAATTTTTTCCTTTTTAGCTAAAAAGACGATCTCTCCGTGACTATAGCTGGGCAGTGATTCGAGGACTTTGTTTTCGCTGTCTGCGATGAAGATCGCCATTTCTTCGACGCGTGTCCCATAGCGCTGATATAGTTCTTCGAGTCTTTCTAGTGAGAGGTTGGTCCACGCAGCAATGCCTTGTAATTTTTCTTTGCGTTCTTCTTCGCGGCGTTCATAATTTTTGCCACCGCCAATTTTAAGGTCGTGAGTGGATATTTTTCGTTTCATGCCTAAGAAGGCAAGAGATTTATCGGTAACTTCTTCTGCAAAGGCGCGAAAAGAAGTCCATTTACCGCCGACAAGCGAATAGATAGGGTAGTTTTGACCTGTCCAGACACCGCTGAGTACCTGAATGGTGTGATCACGAGAGATTTGCCCCGTTGTTTTTGCGCCACTATATTCGAGCGGACGTACGCCTGAAAAACGGAAGACGATTTGATCGCGAGTTACAGAAATGTCGGGGAAGACGGTTTCTATCATTTCGAGGAAGTAATCTACTTCTTCTTCTGTGCAAAGTGCGTCATCGGGATGTTTGATGGGCAGATCAGATGTGCCTATGAGAACTTTGTCGTGGAGCGGGTAAATGAGGACGATACGTCCATCGTCATTTTCAAAGAAGAATTCGTGATCGCCAATAGCTGTTCGAAGTTTGGCGTTAGCAAGAATCAGGTGTGAGCCTTTTGTCCCGCCAATGAAACGCGCGTTCAAGCCCAGGGTCGCGTTTGTTTCGTCAATCCACGCGCCGGTTGCGTTGATAAGAAGACGTGGGCGTACATCTATAAGCTCTCCTGTTAGCTCATCCTTTAACGTGACAAAATCCATTTTCCCGTCGGTCAAACTGAAATAGTTAAGCGCGTGCGCATTTTCTGCTTCGATATCGAGGAGCCCGCAGTCGTCCTGGTCACCTCGATCGGCGGC
>CAZOOX010000120.1:0-9716 GCA_964581545.1 uncultured Anaerolineaceae bacterium | reverse complement strand
ACTCGTTCCGGTTCAGTTATAGCTCCATCGTAATAGGTTGCTGTATAGCGTACAGAAGGGTTGAGGAGGTTCCACCGTGCTAATGATTTTTTGCCCGACAGAACTTGGTGTTTGGGGACGGTTTTTTGTTTTCGCGTAAAGGCGTCGTAGAGCATTAGCCCGATTTTTATGACAAGAGCACCACGCTCGGCGGGGCGATCAAGGATATTGAAGAATTTGAGCGGGGCATTGAGTAAACCCGAAAAAGTGTTGAAAATGGGAATAGTGGTTGGCAAGGGCTTTACAATGTGCGGCGCATTTAATAGCATGCGGTTGCGTTCTTGTACTGCTTCACGAACGAGGCGAAACTCCCCGTTTTCAAGATAACGGATGCCCCCATGTGCCATATGTGATGATGCTGCACTGGCTCCAGATGAAAAATCGGCGCGGTCTACAAGAAGAACTTTTGCACCATTGAGGGCAAGATCTCGAAAAGTGGCAATACCATTCACACCTGCACCAACGATGAGGACATCAAGCTTTGGCGATTCTTTTAGTGCTTTGATAATTTGCGTACGATTCATGTTTTGATTCCAAGTTTTATGATAAAGAATAATATGTGGAATTGTACCGTATCCTGTGAATGTTGCGTGAAAACTCTCGTAAAGTAGGTGCGCTAAAAATGTGTAGAATCTCATTCAGCCTCATCGAAAATGAATTTTCTGCTGAGATAAAAAGTCCGTTTAAACGGACTTCCTGTATGAGCAGAGATTTCAATCTCGTTGGCATCCAAAACAAGAATCTACAACATTTTAGCGCACTCCTCGTAAAGTTGAGAGTTTATGATAATTACGAAATATCTTCCGAGTGATATAATGCGGCAGGTAAAAAACTATGAAAACAAAACATTTATTTCTTTTTAGCTTGCTCGTGCTTTTTGTGCTGTTGATAGGGCTTTCTTTTTCAGCAGAAGCCTCTTCTTCACCACAATTTGGTCAATTTGAAACACCGACAGCTGGCCCCGATGGGCGCATTATTTATACCGTGCGCGAGGGAGATAATTGTCAACGGATTGCTCTGCTGCATGGTATCGATATCAACCAGTTGCGTTCTCTTAATCCAGAGTTAGATGAAAACTGCACTGTGGTTCTTGGGCAAAAGTTAATGATCGGTGTTGGTGGTCCTGCAAGTTTGCCGACAATTACCCCTGGACCTTCTCCTACTCCAACGGAAGCTTTGCCTACGCCAACTCCCTTTGGTGGAACAACAGAGATCTGCGTACTTTTATTTGAAGATGTTAATGGGAATGCCCTTCGCGAAGAAACAGAATTAGGCTTGGCGGGAGGAGCGATCAGTGTAACAAATTCTTTGGGCGGTTACTCTCAAACACGCGATTCTATCAGTGAAATCGATCTTGAGACTGAAGAGCCTGCCTATATTTGTTTCGGCGGAATTCCTGATGGCCTTGATGAGTTGCCTGAAAGCGAGAAGCTTCCTGAGGGGAAATATACTGTTAGTGCAGCAATCCCTGATGGATATAATCCAACGATTGATCTTAGCTATTCAATTGATGTCAATGCAGGAGACCGCGCCTTCGTTGCTTTTGGGGCGCAATCTCAGGCCATAATCGGAGATCCGCAGGTAGATGATGGTAATGGTCAGTCAGCGCTGCTGGGGATCATTGGAGCGGTTTTGTTGCTTGGCGGGGCGGGGCTAGGATGGTACGCAATGCGGATGGGGAAATCCTCATCAAAGGTTAAATTTCAATAGTCAGAAAAAGTACTGAGCTATTGTCAAAGAGCCGACATCTCTGTTGTCTCTTTAGGATAAACGCAAAAGCGGAGATGTTTTAAAAAACATCTCCGCTTTTTTACAAAATCTTTTTCGTACTAGGCTTCTTTTTCTAGTTGAGCAAGCCGTTTCATTAAGCGACCTTTACGGCGAGCGGCATTCTTTCTATGAATGACACTTTTTTGGGCGGCTTTGTCAAGACGGCTTACAGCTACCATAGTAGCTTCGCGAGCTTCTTCAACATTTCCACTGTCTAGTGCGAGACGAGCATTTTTAACTGCTATACGAGTTGAACCATGATAAACACGGTTACGCAAACGACGCTTTTCGTTTTGGCGATTGCGTTTGATTTGAGATTTAAGATTTGCCACAGAACTTCCTCCGAAATAAGCTTTCTAATAGACAAGCCAACATTCTACTTGATAGGCTGTGTTTTGTCCAGCAAGTTTTAAGGGGCTGCAAGGATAATAGTGAAATAACCACCTAAGGCACTGTCCTTGGAATAAGCATAGCCGATTCCAACTTCTGTCGCGTTGGGGTTGAGTAAGGTTGTGCCTCCCATCCATGCATCAAAAGCCGCTTGACCATCGCCACCGTATTCCGGTGGTTGAGCATGGATCTCTTGGAGGACAAGAGACGCGATATAGCCTTGTGCGGCAACGCGTTCTTCAGCGGTAGAGCCATCAGAACCCGTTTCATTCAGGAAACTGTTGCAGGCCATGTCAGAAGCATGGATGAGCGCTGCGGTGCTGAGTTGCGCATTTTCTGTGAGAGGAGTCAGTCCTTGTGTAACGCGCTCTGTGTTTAGTAGCTCAAATATTTGGGCGATATAGTCTGTATTTTCATCATAATCACAAGATGCGGCGATAGGCGTCGGGGTTTCTTCTCCGCCTGTTGGAGCGGTTGGGGTTGCTGTTGCATCTGCCGGGGCAGTTGGGGGTAAACGAGTAGGTTCAGGGGTGACAAGATTTGCCGGGACAATGAGAATTTGTCCAACCTGAATAGCGTTAGCGTTTTCTAATTCATTAGCTTCAATGATCGCATCTTCGGTGCTGCGGAATTTGATCGCAATAGCTGCGATCGAGTCGCCGGGACGAACGGTGTAGTTGAGTTCGGTCCCTGTTGGCAGATCTACGGGAACAGCTGTTGGTGTTGGGAGTTCCATGCCAGGGTTTGGGATCAGTATTTCCTCGCCGACAAAGACAAACCCGCGTTCTTCGACGACAGGATTTAGTGCCAAAAG
The DNA here is from genome assembly GCA_964581545.1 of uncultured Anaerolineaceae bacterium. Lineage (GTDB taxonomy): Bacteria > Chloroflexota > Anaerolineae > Anaerolineales > Villigracilaceae > Desulfolinea. Next base: position 6,703 of record CAZOOX010000120.1, on the reverse strand, counting down.
AAGGAGTATGCCGTTTCCTTCTTCCAGGGCGAATTTTTCAGCAATAGATGCAAGGGATTCTCCTTCTTCGACGATGTAGGAGAAAGGTGCTGAAGGGGTTGGGGTAAGCGTTTGGGTAGGTGTAGAGGTAAGTGTTGGGGTCGCAGTAGGTGATGGGGTAATGGTAGCCGTTGCGGTTAAGGTCGGGGTCGGGGTTTCTGTCGCAAATAAAGCGATTTGGGGTTTGTTGTCTCCAGTGAAAAGTACGACGAGGATGATAATCCCAACTACGATTAGCAGAGTTGCGATACCCCAAATGATCTTTGGACCACGTTGTTGGCGCTTTCGATATGAGTCGATTGTGTTACTGGCAGAGCCTGAATTTTTATTTAGCATTTTCTTTCCTTTTCTGCTTTTTGGGAGAGAGTAAGACTTTTGGCTGATTTCCATCCCGTACAGTATGTTTTCATTCTACCTGAACTTAAGTCTTTAAGCGAGTAAGGAGATTCGTGTTTTTTGGAAAAAAGATCTTGACCATTTCCTGGATATTGTGATATAAACTCGCCCAAGATAATAAGTAAAGATGACGAAGAGAAGGAGTAAGCGTCGGAACCGTGGTTTAGAGAGCGAGTGATGGTGGAAATCTCGCACACAGGCTGATGCTGAATGGGTCTCGGAATTGCAAGATGAACGCTCTTTGAGTAAGTAGTTGCGCCGGAGTAGCCACCGTTATCAGGGCAACGTAGTTGACGCAGTGAAAACCTGCAAGGCTGCAAAAAGTGAAGCTGGCTTTAGGGCTTATGAATTTTCCTGTTGCATCACAACAGGATTTTTGTTTTAAGCAATGGGTGCATAATTTTTGAGAGTCAGCTTAAACAGGGTGGCACCGCGGAAGCCTTCTCTCGTCCCTGAGATGAGAGGAGGCTTTTAATTTTTTCCGTAAAAAGGAGCTGCGGTGTATGAAGAAAAAACAGTGAATAGTAATCAGTATCCAGTAAGCAGCAACAAACGAAGAACCATTCAGCTAAAAAACTACCTACCTAAAAAAGGAGCACGATCATGACTAACGAAACTAATGGGAATTTTGGCGATTTTGGCGGAACCTATCTTCCTGAATTTTTGGCAGAAATTTTGGGTGAACTCGCCGCAAAATATGACGAATTGAAAGTGACAAAAGAATTCCAGGATGAACTTAAGGCTCTGTACAAAAACTATGCTGGTCGTCCTAGTCTGCTTTATTATGCAGAGCGCCTGACCAAAGAGCTTGGTGGCGCAAAAATTTACCTGAAACGTGAAGATTTAAATCACACCGGCGCGCATAAGATCAATAACGTTGTTGGGCAGGGATTGGTTGCAAAAGCGCTTGGCAAGAAAAAGCTTGTTGCTGAAACCGGTGCCGGGCAACACGGCGTTGCCACAGCAACTATTGCGGCTTATCTCAACTTGGAGTGCGATATTTATATGGGCGCACGTGATATGGATGCTCAGAAACCTAACGTTTACCGCATGAAAGCTCTCGGTGCAAATGTTGTTCCCGTTACGGCCGGACAGGGCACGCTTAAAGATGCCGTTGATGTTGCACTTGGTGCATATGCTCAGGATCATGCTGATTCTTACTATCTGCTTGGCTCTGCTGTTGGTCCCCATCCTTACCCTGCGATGGTACGTGATTTTCAGCAGGTCATTAGCGAAGAGATCAAAGCGCAAGTTCAGGAGCTTGAAGGCAAACAGCCCACAGCCGTTATCGCTTGCGCAGGTGGCGGCAGCAATGCCTTGGGTGCATTCACGGCTTTCATCCCCGATGAGAGCGTTGAATTGGTCGCAGTTGAGCCAGCAGGAAAAGGCGCAAATACAGATCGGCATGGGCTTGCTCTCGGCAAGGGTTCTCCTGACGTGATCCACGGCTTCAAGACCTACGTTATGCATGATGAAAATGGCGAGATCGCGGAATCATACAGCGCAGCATCCGGTTTGGATTATCCCGGCATCAGCCCCATTTTGAGTATGCTCAAGGATAATGGGCGCCTGACTCTCGGCGGCGTTAGCGATAAAGAAGCTGTTGATGCTTTTATTGCGCTTTCCCATCTTGAGGGTATTATCCCCGCTCTCGAATCGTCTCACGCTGTTGCCTATCTTTTCCAGGATCATGGCAAATATAGCAACCCGGATGACGTGGTCGTCATTAACCTTTCTGGTCGCGGCGATAAAGATGTTGAAAATGTCTTTGAGAATTTGATGTAATTCTCGGTACGTCCCTGAAACGGGGCTTGCTACCGTTAAAAAAAGACCTGACAAGTTTCTGAAACCTGTCAGGTCTTCATGATTATCCAGTCTATCCTGATTAATTCGTCAACATCTCTAGCCGATCAATATACCCGCCCATCACAGCAAAAGTCTCTTCAACGGCATCGGGCTTGGTTAGATCAACACCTGCCATTTTCAACACATCCAGCGGATACATCGACGCGCCCGCTTTCAGGAATTTGGTGTAATCTTCAACCGCGTTGGGTACGCCATCTAAAACACGGCGAGAGAGCGCGTGCGCGCCGGAGATGCCAGTCGCGTATGCGTAGACATAATAATCTGAAAAGAGGTGCCCAAATGTCGACCAAACCATGCCCACACGTTCACGATTGAAGGCCACGCTTTCGCCATAGCCCTCGGCGAAAAGATCAGTCATAAGTGTCATCATCGAATCGGCAGTTAGGGCTTCTCCTCTTTCGGCGCGTTCGTGTGTTTCGAGCTCAAAGCGTGCCAATGTCGGCATGATGAAGAAATAGCGCAGGAAATTCGACATCGCTTCTTCGATGATCGCGATCTGGAAATTCTTGTCGGGATTGCTCTTGAGTAAATGTCCACGCACCAAAGCCTGATGGAAATTCGATGCCACTTCTGCCACAAAGAGCGAGTATTCTCCATAAACCAAGGGCTGATTTTGCCAGGTCAGATATGAATGCATCGAGTGACCCAGTTCATGTGCCAATGTGCTTAACGCGATCATATTATCGTTGAAGCTCATCATGATAAAAGGGTGCGTGCCCGGCGCACCCCAAGAAAACGCCCCGATCCGTTTACCCTGATTTGGGTATACATCCACCCAGCGATCTTCTAGTGCGCCTTTACGTACGGTTTCTACATATTCTGTGCCCATTGGCGCTAGCCCTTCACAGATCCATTCTACAGCTTCTTCGTAGCTCAGCTTGGGGCTGTTTTCTGTGAGTGGAGCCCACAGATCGTACGGATGTAGTTCTTCCACACCCAAAATTTTTCGACGAATATCAAAATATCGCTGCCAAACTGGTAGGTTCTTTTTAAAGACATCAACCAGATTATGATAGACATCTGTTTTGATATTGTCTTCAAACAGAGATGCGCCCAGTGTTGTTTCGTGCTTTCGGGCACGCATTTGGAAAACATTCTGCTTAATGGATGTTGCCAGTGCCGAAGCTAATGTGTTTTTATGTGCCAGATATTGGTCGTGATAATTATTCCAGGCAGCTTTACGGGCTTCACGGTCATCGCTGAGCAGGATTTTGGGTACTGTGCCTTGTGTTAGATCGATTTCCTGCCCATCGGTTGTCTTTACCGGGGAGAATTTAAAGTCTGCATTAGTAAGCATGCTTCGCGTGGATGCTGCTCCGCCAAAGGGATCAGCTAACATGCCCAAAATCTCCTCGACTTCTGACGAGCGGACATGGGCCTGTTTGCGGAAAAGATTGTTGACAAAATGCTCGTAGATCGCCAAACGGGATTCGTCTTGCATCCATTGACGCAGATTTTTCTCTCCGATTTCCAGCATCTCTGGCTGAACAAAGGAGATCGCTGCAACGACCTGCCCATAAACGCCACCGGCTTTATCAGCCATTGCAGCAGCATTTTGATCGGCGGTATCGACGCTGTAGGCGAAACCGGCGTACATGTAGAGTCGCTCTGCACGGACGAGCAGATTTTCAACAGCTTCAAGCCCATCGGCAAGAGATGCGGCGCTTTTGCCCAGCTTGCCCTGAAAGGCTTTAACAGAAGGAATATCAGCAAGAATTTGCTCAGCTTCTGCGCTCCATGCTTCAGGAGATGCGAAAACGCTTTCGGCGTTCCAGGTATATTTTGGGTCAACTTCATTTCGTGCGGGGATTTTAGACATGGGAATCCTTTTTCGTTGGAGTAATTTGTGGTTTAGTATTTATACCGCATTTTGGTGGTGTCGGTCTCCCAAACCGTTGACTATGCTCAAATCTCCTTTGGCTCCCAAAACCCAAGCAATTTCCCCTCAGGTTTCTCAATTAACTCACTCCACTGCTCAATATCGAATTCAAGATAAGCAATCGCCGCAGGAGAAAAAGGCTTATATGTATTAGCAAAGAATTCCAGCGCTCCTGAAATCGTGGGGTTGTGAGCAACGATCATCGCCACATCTATCCCAGGCGATAACTGCATCAGAATATCCACATAATCACGGATTTCTGCATGGTATAGCAGATCAAAATAACGAGGCTCCCCTTTAAATGCATATTCCCACAGAAAAAGCGATAATGTATCTTGCGCTCGTTTAGCAGTAGAGCAAAAAATCTTATCGATCCCAAGCCCTTTTTCTTTTAAAAGAGCACCCATTCGAGGGGCATCCCTGAGACCATCCTTCGTAAGCGGACGTTCATGGTCAGACAAATTAGGGTGCTCCCAACCAGCTTCTGCGTGGCGCATTAAAACAAGTCGCTTCATGTTCATTCCTTTTCTTCAGCAACTCCAAATATGACTCCGCGAGGAGCATGTTTTTACCCTGAAGGGCATGCGTGCGACGAAGCGGTCTCATTGCCCTTGAGATTGCTTACCCCTGCGGAGTACAGGTCGTCGGATAAAACTCTCCTCGCAAATTCATCCATATTTGGAATTGCTGCCTTTTCTCCTTTTATTCTACTTTCCTTTTGAGCAAAGCGGTATAATTTCCGAAAAATTTCATTCAAAGGAAACCTTATGCCCTCAGAATTCGATAAAATTTTAGACCGCCGCGCTTCCAGCAACTCAATTAAGTGGCACCTTTTCGACGAAGACATTCTCCCCATGTGGGTCGCCGACATGGATTTCGCCGCCCCGCCGCCCATTCTCGGTGCCCTGCACGGCGCAATCGGGCACGGTGTTTTAGGATATGAAGCCCCCAGCAAGCAACTCAGTCAAAATGTCGCCAAACGGATGCAAAAACTCTATGACTGGGATATAAAAGCGGACGACGTCGTCCCTGTCCCCGGCTTGGTCACGGGTTTCAACATTGCTGCTCGAATTACTTGCCAGCCTGGCGAGGGAATCCTGATCCAGCCGCCGGTTTACTTCCCTTTCTTGAAGGTCCAAAAGAATACCGATACGGTCATGCAGGTCGCTGAACTCAAGAAAGTCACGCATGGACACACCCTCCACCACGAAATTGATTGGGATGTCTTTGAGAATTCTGTCCACTCGGAAGATGCCAAAACGAGCATGTTCCTTTTCTGTCATCCGCATAACCCGACCGGCACGATCTATACGGATGAGGAGCTTGCTCGCACCGCTGAGATCTGTGAGCGTGAAGATATTCTGATCTGTTCCGATGAAATTCACAGCGAATTGCTGCTGGATGGCAATAAACACACGCCCATCGCGGCAATTTCCCCCGATGCTGCTCAGCGGACAATTACGCTTGTTGCAGCGAGCAAAACGTTTAACGTAGCCGGGCTTTTTGTTGGTTTTGCAATTATTCAGAACGATGAGATTCGCAAAAAATTCCAAGCCAATTTAGATAAGCTGACCTTCCATACCAATAGTTTGGGGCATATTGCTTCAGAAGTCGCTTTTTCTGGTGAGTGTGATGGCTGGCTTGAAGAGCTTCTTATTTATCTAGCAAAAAACCGCGATTTTGTTGTGGATTATGTCAAAGAAAACTTGCCCGGTGTACGTGTTTCAAATCCCGAAGCTACCTTTTTGGCCTTTCTGGATTTTAGTGAATTAATTGAGAAAGGCGAAGTAGAAGAGCCATTACACAAGTTTTTTATGGAAAAAGGAAAGGTGGCTTTTAATGAGGGCGCAAGCTTTGGCCCCGGTGGAGAAGGATTTGTGCGGCTGAATTTTGGTTGCCCACGTGAGACATTGGTCGAAGGATTAGGGCGCATTAAAAAGGCATTAGGATAAAGAGAATTAAGACTACAAAAGTTTCGAAACTTTTGTAGTCTCACTTTCGTAGATATTTACAAATGCCCGCTTGTTTTCGGACAAATATTTTGTTAAACGGAAGCAAATTTTTGGTCAAGAGTGTCTATATCTAAAGACAAAGCTCTTTCATGTGTATGGGGAAAATCCCGCGCCATCCACAGCGTATTTCTATCAACGGGATAAGTATAAGAGAGGGTTTCATCATGGCAGATCAGAATCTACCTAAGCAGAACGAAAATAAACGTGCTCGCACTAAGCTTGAGCGAACAGAAAGCGCATTGAGCGAATTTAGCTCTAGTGCTGCTTCTTTGCGTACAGAAGCGGATCGCGCTCGCGGTGTTTTGGGCATTGGGCGCAGGATTTTGGTGCCGCCTGATGAAATTCATGTGATCGTTGGTGATGGTCGACACACTTGGTTGCTTTCAAATGCACGCAAAGTTTTTGGGCAAACAGCCGACCGCCCTTCACGATATTGGTTGAACAAGCTGACGCAGGTTATTACCTTATTTTTGCGCCCATAGAGACTGTTTCTATTGCTTTTAGAGACCTG
>CAZOOX010000119.1:0-12861 GCA_964581545.1 uncultured Anaerolineaceae bacterium | reverse complement strand
GGATTGACAAAGGTGAAATATCCATCTTCATTTTCAACAAGGATTGATTCGGTAACACCCTGAACAATATTTTCGTTAAATTTCTTTAGTCTTGCCGTATCTTCATATAGTTGAGAGTTTTTGATAATAATTGATAAATTATTTGCCAAAATAGTCAACATACGAAGATCATCTTCGCTAAAGGAATCTAGCTCCTGGTTTTCAAGATTAAGAGAGCCTAGAACTTGCTCACCAATTTTCAATGGAACACAAATTTCTGAGAGGGCACCTTCATCACAGGCGTGGTAGCTTTCATGTTTACGTACATCTGGCAAGACAATTGTCTCGCCTGTTTCTGCAACGATGCCGGGAATGCCAACCCCCAATTTACGGCGCATTAGTTTCGGCCCAGCTCCAAAGCCGGAATAAGCACGAATGATCAGATCTTGTGTACCTTCTTCTATGAGTAAAATAGCGATATTATCAGGTTTGATCGTTTCATTGATCGCATTGAGTGTATGCTGCAAAATATCATCCAGGTTCATAGAAAGGGTTGCTCTTGCCATCACCTGATATAGCGTATTTATTTCTACAACTCGTTCTTGTAAAAGATCATTTGTCCTTTCTAAGTCAGTCGTACGCTCTTTGACCTGAGTTTCTAAATTTCGGTATGTTTTTTTCAGTTCTTGCTCAATATATATTTGCTGAGTAATATCTTCTTTAATCGCTATGTAGTTTGTAATTTCCCCCGTCTCATCAATTACCGGTGTGATATTGGCACTTTCCCAATATAGAGAGCCATCTTTTCTTTTATTGCAAAATTCTCCGCGCCATTCATTTCCGGCAATGAGCGTATCCCACATATTTTTATAAAACTCTTTGCTATGCTCTTCTGATTTTAGAATACGTGAGTTTTCTCCTAAAACTTCACTTTCTCTATAGCCAGAGACCTCAAGAAATTTAGGGTTCACATATTCAATTGCACCATCCACGTCTGTGATCACAATTGAGTTTGCACTTTGCTCCACTGCCTGGTGTAGCTTTTTATATTCGCTTTCTACCTGAAGACGTTCGCTGATATCTCTGTCAAAGCTTAATATCCCTGAAAAATTCCCTTGTGCATCTGTTAGAGGATGTCCCTTTCGCCAGATATCAACAACACTACCATCTGGTTTAAGAATCTGAATTTCTCCTTCAGCAGATTCGAGATTTTGAAGAAGGGGCATTTTCTCTCGAAAGGCTTTGAGAGAATCTATGCTCATCAATTCGGCAAAATTTCCACCGACTAACTCTTTAGGAGAAGAATAACCATAAAGTTTAGCCGTGCTCTGGCTGCATTCAAGAATATTTCCTTTCCTGTCTAAAATGCTTACCCCATCAGGCGCAGAATTAAAAAGCAACCGATAACGTTCCTCGCTTGCCCGCAAGCGAGTGAGTGTTCGCTGTCGTTTCACCCCAATGGAGTTGACCAGAAGAACCATCCCCAGAAAAAAGACGGCTCCCACAGTTGCCATTCTCTTCATGCTTTCTATTTGTCCTGCTGTGCCAGACCTTTCCAGTATCTCAGAAAGCGGTGTGGATATGCCGATGACCCAGACATCATCTCCAATTTGGACCGGTGCCCAAGCCGTTATTTCTTCTCCCCTTTCAGCCTGCCAAACGTACCGCCCCACACCCTCACTTGCCTCCGCTATGGAAGTAGCAACTTCATCGAATTGGCTGGTTCCATTTGCCCTCTGCATCTCGAATATCTCATGGATGGTTTTGTCGCTAAAAACAAGCGGCGAAAGGTCTTCATGCCGAAAAACAGCGTAGTCAGAGCTATATACCCAGGCATAACCACTTTCCAATAAAGAGATGGGAAAAACGATATTCTCATAAGCATCCTGCACTAAAAGAGCTTTATCCTTCTCATCTTGATTTTGAATATAGCCTCTAAAATTATGAGCTGTGACGCGGGCAAGCTCCAGCTCAACTTGTTGGTATACAACAATATTGGTCTCGATCAAAGCATCTGTCTGTTCTGAAGTGTAGTACCAGCCTACGCCTAATATTGCTATCCCAAAAATGCCCATGAGTGCTTGAAGAAGTATCTGTGATTTATTCATTCTCCCCTCTAATAATTTTGTTAAAAGCTGTCACTATACGCGGCTCAAAATGCTTTCCTGATTCCTTTTGAATATAGGCAAGCGCTTTTTCTCGCCCCCATGCCTTGTGATACGGCCGGTTGCTAAGCAGTGCGTCCCAAACATCAATAATTGCGAAAATACGTGCTGAGAAAGGGATATTTTCGCCAGCCAACCCGGCTGGGTAGCCACTTCCATCCCATTTTTCATGGTGATATAGAACAATATCTAAAGATGGTTTGAGATATTTGATTTCTTTCAGCATGTCGTAACCATATTGTGGGTGCTGTTTAATTATCTCCCACTCTTCGGCAGTGCAGTTTCCTTCCTTGAGTAAAATCGTATCGGAAATTGCGACTTTGCCTATATCGTGCAACAAGGCTCCTCGTCGAATATGGGTCAGGTCTTCACCTTTTACATTAAGTTCTCTGGCTAACTTTAGAGCAAGCTTGGCGACACGATCCGTGTGACCTTTTGTCTCAAAATCGCGTAGTTCTAAAGCGCGTGCCCACCCTTCAAGGGTGGTTTCATACGCTAATTCGAGTTCCAAATTTGAGCCGCGTAGTGCATCAAGCAGAAAATGATTATCAATGGCGATTGCGGCTTGTTGGGCAAGAGCTTCGAGAGTAGACATCCAATTTTGCGTTCTTTTTTCATCAGAACGATGGAATATTTCCAAAATCCCTTTTAGCTCTCCCTTTACCAGTAAGGGAATGCCATAATAGCTTAGAAAATCTTCATCTTTCCAGCGCTTGGGTACCTTGTCGGTTTTTTTTCTGTCTTTGAGATTGTCTATTCTTACAGTTTTCCTTTTTAGGGCTGCATCGCCAGCGTAGCCCTCACCAACACGCAGTACGGTTTTCTTGTGCCCGGCAGGGGATCTGAATCCATGTTGAGCAGTACAGGTGAGTGTTAGCGCGTGTTCGTCGTAAACAAGTAGGTCGGTAGCATCTACTGATAAATTTTTGGCAATTTCCTCGACGACGTTTGTTATCATCAGGTCAAGGTCTGTGCGGGTGATGATAGTGGTGTTTATCGCATTGATCGTGGCAAGGTTTCGAATTTGTTCTTGCAAGCCTTCTTTATTTTTTATCTCTTCTGTAATATCTTCAAAGAGAATCTGAATGCCGATCAATTCTTCTCTGGCATCGTGGATTGCGGTGAATGTATAGCGCGTATAAATACTCTTTCCCCATTTACTGACATAGGGTGCTTCATTGCGAATTGTTTTTTTAGTTCGAATACAATCTTGAAAATCTCCAACAAACCCACTCTTAATAAGAGGGGGAAAGCTAAGCAAATTGATTTTTTTGGTCGCCTCTTTAGAGGGAGATCCTAACATTTCCAAGGTCACGGCGTTAACCGAGATAATTTCCCCGTTGGGTGTTGCCAGCAAAATACCTATGGATGCATTTTCAACAAGAGAGCGGTATAAACTTTCGCTTTCTCGTAGGGCATTTTCTGCGTGAACTTTGGCTGTTACATCACGTGCGGCTCCCAATATGGCGTTAGGATTTCCCTCTTTGTCATATAAAAAGCGGGCAGTAGTCTCACAAGGCACGATATACCCTTCCTTGTGGATCATCTCTATTTCCAAGGCTCTCGTGCGCTCTGTATCTCCCCCCTCGCTTAGCAGATGAAGCTCTTCTGCCAGGATATTCATCAGTGATTTAAAAGAATCAGAGGAGAGCCTTTTTTCTACCTTCTGATGTAGCATCTCTTCTGGAGTATAACCCAGAAGTTCTTGTACAGAGGGGCTTGCATAGCTTAGTGTCATGGTCTCCAGGTCTGTTACCCAGACAAAGTCGATCATATTTTCGGCAAGTAAACGATAACGCTCTTCGCTTTTGGTCAGAGAGGTTCTTGTCAGTACTCTTTCGCTAATATCACGGTTGCTTGCCCTGTAGCCTATAAATTCACCCGTTGAGGTGATGACTGGTTGGCAAGAGTGTTCTATCCAGGTGATTTCACCGTCTTTGCGTCTTATTCTGAATTCGATTTCCTGTAATGTATATTCCTTTTCAATTTCATCTCCATGTTTTTCCCAGATCATTTTGTCTTCGGATATCACAATATCATGAAGCGTTTCGGGGCGTTCAAGGAAATGGGATGCAGAGTAGCCTGTAATTCGCTCACAAGATGGCGATACATATAAGAGCTTACCCTCAGGAGAGCGCCAATACTCCCAATCGTAGGTGAAATCGGCTACTGTACGATAGTGAAGTTCTGCTTCTCGGAGCGAAATTTCAGCAGCATTTCTGGCTTGCAATAAGTCCTTAATTTGCTGAAACATACGATAGGATAAATATCCCCCGACGATAACCGCTATAAGGGTAATAAAGATACTGATAATTTCTGCATATTTTAATATCTGATCTTGTTCGGCAGAGATTTCCTGCATCTCAAGATGGCTTTCGTAGTGGATCCTATTTGCACTTTCACGAGAGCGAAGCAAAAAGGTATCGGCTTCTTTGAGTAGAGAGGCTGTTTGAGTAATGGAAGCAAGCCTTTCATCAGGGGTGGATGCGTTGAGCTTTTCATCCACAGAGATGATCAGTTTTTGCGATATTTTTTCCAGGTCGAGGATACGCGGCAAAAGTTCCAGAACTTCTACTACATAGCCTTCTTCTTCTGATCGTTCGTAGATCAGCGAGTATTCATATTCATCTGTTCGATTAAGGTTAGCGGGAATATCTTTTTTGAAATGCCCACCCTTTTGTAGGATTTGAATAATATCTAGAAGCTCTGTTTCTAGTTCTTCGATTCTCTCTTCGGCGAGGGCAAGGTCTCGAGTATCTTCAATAGAAGGGAGTTTGTTATATTCATTTTCAAGTGCGATCAAATCTGTGATAATTTCTTCCCCCAGGGCTTCATGCGAACGTTGATTATCAAGACGCTTATGGTAGTTGTTCTCTAAGAATGTGGTTGAATAGTTGGCTATTGTAATAACGCCAAGGGTCGTTAAAAAAATCAGGAAAAGATTTCGTGCTCTGTTTAGTATTGGTTCTTTTATGATTTTCTGCATTCTCTTGCCTTTCTAATGGGTAAAGCACTTAGAATTCGTGCAATCGCATGACTTTGCGAAGCCCGACGCTTTTCGGGGTGAAGCAATCTCCTTCTCAAGATGAGACTGCTTACCCTAAAGGGCACTCGTCGGCACAAGAGCACGCGCCTCGCAGAATCATCCGTTTGTACAAGTTTTATTTGTTCAGTCCATAAGTTTTATGTCTAATACCCTCGTAACTTCTTTTCTGATCACTGATAGAAGCTTTATTTTGGGTCACCAAAGCCATATTTCTGGAAAATGGCTTGTCCTTCTGCCGAGATTGCATAATCCATAAAGATTTGAGCCAGCTCGGGTTCTTTTGCTGTACTAAGCGATGCCAGGATCAACTCGTTTTCCACGACAAGCTCTATTTCAATCGGAAGAGCATCCATATGCGGTTCATTTTCTGGCCACGTTGAAACAGCATACCAATTGATAACAAGGTCTGCCTTTTCTTCAACAAGTGCAGAGACGAGATCTTTTGAATCGGTTGTTAGCTCATGCGTATTTTGCAGGACTTGCTCATAAAGACCCTCTTCGTGCAAAATACGACGGGTTTCTTTGCCTATGCTGCCGCTATCTGGATTTCCAAGAACAACATAATAGTCTGGGTTAGTGAAATTAGCGAGATCGCTACTGATTTCAAGAGGGTTCCCTTTTTGGACCATGATCGCAGCTCTGTTATAACCCACTAAATTGTCTTCAACGATCAAGCCTTTTTCGGTTGCGCTTTCAATATAACCTGCTGAACCCGGTAAATAAAGATCACCCACGCTGTTGATCTCGATGGAGCGAAGCAAATTACCAGAACCACCTTTAATGATGATGACCTTTACATCTTCTTGCTCTTCAATGATGTCGGCTATCTCTCTCATTGGGCGGATCATCGTAATGCCGCAATAGATGAGCAACTCTTTTTTGGGAGGAGGCGCACAAGCTGAAATCCCTGAAAGCAATAAGAGGAAAAGAGTAAGAATACAAAAAGGTTTCATTATTTTCTTCGCGAACCGGCTAAATAATTACATAAAAAAAACGAATACTTCCTCCTCATAATATCTAAACAAAGAAATTACGATGACGAGAAGAAAAGCCTCCCTCAAACCTTTTCTCTTTATTATAACCAATAAAAAGAGGGGTTTTGTCTGAGAGGGTATGACTCCCCCCCTTTTCTAACTTTAACCACAATACTTAATAGCCGTTTCTGTGAGTATATATGCCAAATCCTGCACGGATTCCATGTCTACCCATTCTTCGGCGCTATGCAACCCAAAGCCTTTGGGTCCAAGCAAAACCGTTTCCATGCCGGCATCAGCAAATAATGCCGCATCTGTCCAGAAGGTCTGCCCTGTATGTGCAGGCTGATGACCAAGACGTGTTCCCAAAGCCGCGTCGAGGATTTGAACAATGTCTGCTTCGCGCGCGATTTCAAATGGTTCCCGCCAAAAACTACGCTTGATACTTGCCCTAAAAGTGGAATCTTGCTCAGATAGCCGATCAACGATTTTTTGCAATTCGGCAGTTGCTTCTTCTATATTTTCTCCCGGAGCCGTGCGCCGCTCTATCTTTAATGTACAACGATCGGCATAGGTGCTGATCTCTGTTCCACCCTGAAGGAGTGCGGCATGAAGCGATGGAGAGCCTGTTAACTCATGTCCTTTTCTTGTTAGTAGCTCTTGCTCCAATTTATCCAATTCTGCCAAAAAACGACCCATGCGCATATTTGCGTCGATACCTTCGCTGTAGCGGCTTCCGTGTGCAGCGCGCCCGAAAGTTTCAATATCAAACCAGATAAAACCGCGATGCGCACGGCATAGATGCATATCAGTTGGTTCGGTGACAATAGCCGCATCTGCGCTTAGCTCTTTCACAAGAGCTTCTGTGCCAAGACTGCCATATTCTTCATCGGCAACGCCGGTGATGTGTAGATCGCCCTTGAGTTTTATCCCTGCATCTACAAGCGCTTTGGCGGCAGCCATCATCGCGGCGAGGCTGCCTTTCATATCTTGGGCACCACGCCCATAAACACGTCCCTTCCGTAATTCCCCACCAAAGGGGTCAATGGTCATTCCCTCGACGCCGACCGTGTCTGTGTGGGCGTTAAGCAGAAGGCTGCGTCCGCCGGCATTCCCTTTGAGGGTGCCGACCACGTTAAAACGTCCGGGTGCGATCTCGCTGCGCTTTACATCCAAACCGAGTGCATTGAGAGAATCCGCTACGTAGGCGCTAACTTCAGCCTCCCCTTTTCCTTCTGGACTAAGCAAAGGATTGATAGAGTTGATCTGCACAAGTTTTTGGGTACAGTGGTTGAGATAGTTTTCATCTATAGAAAAGGTCATTGGAAGCTCCGATATACAGGATTTTGGATTATTGCTTATATTATAATTCTGAGATGCTTTTTGAGGGTATTTTGGTGAGGATAATTGAAGAGGAGTTTTATGGCGATAGAAAGAGCCGAAAAAACGAACAAGAAATTTGGGATGTTTGCAGGTGTATTCACGCCCACTGTACTCACCATTTTGGGCGCGATCATGTATTTGCGCACAGGCTGGGTGGTGGGCAACGCCGGCTTGGGTGGTGCGATCGCTATTATTTTGCTCGCGCACGTTATCACCGTTAGCACGGGCTTGGCAGTTTCGTCGGTCGTCACCAACACGCGCGTTGGGGCGGGCGGCGCATTTGCGATCATCTCTCAATCGCTGGGCTTGGAAGTTGGTGGCAGCATTGGTGTTCCGCTCTTTTTGGCGCAGGGAATTTCTATTGCGCTTTACGTTTTAGCTTTTACCGAATCCTGGTTGCGGATTTTTCCTGCACATCCAGAAGCATTGGTTGCCATTCTAACTTTTCTCTCCGTTTTTTTGATCGTTTATATTAGTGCGAAATTTGCATCGAGGACACAATTCATCATCTTGGGGATTGTCGGATTATCACTCTTTTCTGTGGCATTAGCAAGCTTTCCTGTGATGGGACAAACCGGACTTACCGAAACGCCCGTGTTTTGGGGTGGATTCCACGCCGCAAACTTTTGAGAAACCTTTGCTGTTTTCTTTCCCGCAGTGACCGGTATTATGGTGGGCATTAGCATGAGCGGCTCCTTACGCAGCCCGAGGAAAGATATCCCTGTCGGCACGATGAGCGCGATTGGCGTAACTCTCCTGATTTATCTTGCGCTTGCCTATTGGCTCTCTCGAATTGCCTCCACAGAAGAATTGCTTTCAAATACGACTCTAATGGTGGACAAAGCATTTTGGGGATGGGCAATTTTAGC
This sequence comes from uncultured Anaerolineaceae bacterium, assembly GCA_964581545.1. GTDB lineage: Bacteria > Chloroflexota > Anaerolineae > Anaerolineales > Villigracilaceae > Desulfolinea. The sequence continues at coordinate 4,445 of CAZOOX010000119.1, read as the reverse complement.
CGGGATGTTAGGAGCAACCTTTTCGTCTGCCTTAGGTTCTTTAGTCGCTGCTCCTCGTGTAATGCAAGCCCTCGCTTCATATAAAATTATCCCCTATAGTGATTTTTTCTCCAAAGAATCAGAAGATGGCGAACCTCGTCAGGCAATGTTCTTCGCAGGTAGTATAGGTTTTATTGCTCTTGTAGCGGCTCTGGCTGGGGGTGGTCTGGATGCAGTTGCTGCCATTATCACCATGTTTTTCCTTATCACTTACGCCATGCTAAATGTGGTCGTCTTGATCGAACAAACTCTGGATACGGTCAGTTTTCGTCCCACTTTTGGTGTGCCACGCATTGTCCCATTTATTGGGGTGATGGGCTGTACCTTCGTTATGTTTTTGATCAACCCTGTTTTCAGTTTGATAGCCATTATTTTGGTTGTTGCGATCTATGTTTATTTGGCGCGTCGCCAACTTGCCAGCCTGAACAGCGATGTTCGCAGTGGCTTATTCGAATCTGTAGCAGAGTGGGCTGTAAAACGTACGCGACGAATGCAGGCAGCACGAGAACGAACCTGGAAGCCGGTTATTCTCGTGCCTGTTCGCTCAGTAGGAACATTCTCGGGCAGCTATCGTTTTTTGCGCGCAATGGCCCACCCAAAAGGGACTGTGCGCGCCCTGGGCATTTATGAAGAAGGTGAAAGCGAGAATTTAGCAGGGCTGGATTTACTCACAAAAGCCTTTACTGACGAAGGTATTTACTCCAACACAACGCTCCTTGAAGAAAACGACTTTGTGAATGGCGTCCGGATGACAACACAGGTTTTGCGGAATACTTTCTTCCGTCCGAATATCTTGTTTTTGCATTTGCGCCCAGAGAGTGAACTGGATGAACTACAACAATTGATTGACAAAACAGCCGCTTATCAAATGGGTATTGCATTATTGGCACGGGACCCGATCCTTTCCCTAGGTCGTGAGCAGGTCATTCATGTTTGGGTCTCTAATCAAGGTCCTGGCTGGAAACATGATCTGCATCAAAGCAATCTTGATCTTGCTATTTTGCTTGCCTATCAATTGGCTCAAAATTGGAAGGCTCATATTAGCTTGAATATGGCTGTCCCTGATGAAGAAACAAAAAGAAAAGCCAGTCAATTTTTAGCAGAGCTCATTATGTTAGCCCGTTTGCCTAAAGAAACTGCTTTTTTTGTTACAACCAAGCCTTTTGATGAAGCCCTGGCAGAAACACCTCATGCAGATTTGACAATGCTGGGTTTATCTCAAGAACCTGATCTGGAAGTTGTGAAAAAGATATCCGAGCAAGTCAACGGTTCCTGTATTTTTGTTCGTGGCTCTGGGGAAGAGAGCGTTTTGGCATAGCGTTTATTCCTTTCGTTTTGGGGGAAAGTAGGACAGAGTACGTAAAAAAAATCACATTCATAATATCCGTTAGATTAACACTTGACAAAGATAAATAAACACTGTATATTTACGGCGTTTATTTAAGGAGATGTATTATGGTTCGCCCAAAACAGTCGGAACAGCACCCTGACCTGGAAACTGCGATCAAGGAAACGGCTCGTAAACAAATCGGAGAGAAAGGCGCGGCTACTTTATCCCTGCGAGCGATTGCCCGTGAACTGAAGATCACTGCTCCGGCGATCTACAACTACTTTCCCCGCCGAGATGACCTGGTCACCGCCCTGATCGTGGATGCTTATCTCTCGTTGGGAGACGCCCTGCACGAATCACAAGCATCGCTGGAAGACGTGCCTTATGCCGAGAAAATATTTGCGTCGGCAAAAGCCTATCGCGGCTGGGCGTTGGAAAACCCAGAAGAATATAACCTGATCTTCGGCACGCCCATCCCCAACTATCATGCCCCGCTGGAAGTGACAGGTCCCGTAGCCGGAAGGAGTATGTCTGTGCTCGTCGGCATCTTGGATGCTGCCTGGCGGGAGGGTGTTTTGAATACAGATGGTGTTCTTAAATTGACCCCCAATATGATTCAAGCGTGGATTAATAAATTCGAATATGATGGCGACCCTGCCGTCGTCCAATTTGCAATGGCGAGTTGGTCACTCATCCACGGGATGCTCTCACTGGAGATCAACGGTCATTTCGCTGCTGTACCCGATGATGTAGATGTGGACGACTTCTTTGAGGTCGAGATTCGAGCGATGATCCATCGTATAGGGCTATTATGAGAGAAAAAGTATTGGTCATCGGCGCGGGGATCGCCGGGTTGAGCGCGGCGTATCGCCTGCACAATGCAGGTTTTTCTGTCACCGTCCTCGAAGCCAGCGGTCGCGTTGGCGGGCGGATGAGCAGCGAGGATCTCGAAGGCTATATCTTCGACCGCGGCGCTCAATTTCTCTCAGCAAGCTACGCCTCCGTGCTGCCGCTGATCGAGGAAGTTGGGTTAGGGCATCAGTTGCAAGAGATCAGCGTCCCCGCATCCGCTGTTTTGTACAACGGACAACTGCGTAAAATGCGCGCTGACAATCCCTTCACCATGCTTGCCAGCGGATTGCTGCCACTCAAGGATTGGCTGAAAAGCGGAGAATTTCTCCTGCGTGTCGGGACAAAAATCCGCAATTTGCCGCTCGATGATTATATTTCCTTCGCTGCTTTTGATGATGCAGATGCCGCCGAGTGGCTGAAAGCGGAGCTCGGCGAGCATGTGCTGGAATATCTCTTCGAACCCGCGCTGGAGGGACTCTACTTCCAACAGCCGGAGGGGACTTCAAAAGCGTTAGCGCTCTGGCTGACGGGATACTCCGTGCGGCGCGGTGCGCTTCTCACGTTGACGTCAGGCTTGGGCGCGTTACCTGAAGCGTTGGCTGCTCCACTGGATGTACGCCTGAACACGTCCATAGAGTCTCTACGCGTGAGCCCAAAGATAGTCGAGGCTCGAACATCTGGCGGAGAAATCCACCACGCCGATTACGTTGTGTTGGCAACACCCGCGCCCATCGCAAAAAGACTCTATGCGCAAGCGCCGCGTTGGGCGGAGACACTTTTGTCCACACGCTATAGCACGACAATCAATGTGGGGTTGGGCACCAGGTCGAATTGGAATGAGCAAGCCATTCTCAGGGACGTTTACGGGATTCTCATCCCGCGACGCGAGAGAAAGGATATTGCCGCGATTGCCATTGAATCCCACAAGCATCCGCGCCGTGTCCCTCAAGGGGAATTGCTGGATGTGATGCTCGCAGGTGAAGCGGGCAAGAGGCTGATCGACGCATCGGACGACGAGATCACGGAAGCAGTTTGGGGCGAGTCCGAAGTGCATTTCCCTGGTTTGCGGGATGAGATCATCTTCTCGCATCTCGTCCGCTGGAATTATGCCGAGCCCCTCTCGCCAATTGGTCGCAGCCGGGCAATCATAAAATATCGTGCGAGATGGGGATATCCTCTTCGCGTGATCCTGGCTGGCGATTATATGGCAACACCCACCACCGACGGCGCGGCGCATTCCGGGCTGTGGGCAGCTGATAAATTGAAAGGGTTTGCAAAATGAAGAAAATGCTAACTTGGCTGCTCCTGCTGGCGATCACGGCAATGCTGCTCTACGGCATCGGGCTTTTGGGACAGCGTATTTACATTTTCGCAACCTACGAGCGCGTGGATGGCGTCATTGTAGATTACTGGTACAAAAGCCACTCAGGCAACACCTTAATCGTTGAAACTGAAGATGGCAGGCGCGTCTACGGAAAAGTTTACACACGCAGCAAACGTGAAGGACGAGCTTATCCCGGCGATCCTTTGGGAGATCAGGTGAAGGTCTTGTCTAACCCTGCTGATCCGGAAGATGCATACATTTTAACCTTTCGCCAGTTTTGGGCAATGCCACTTGGCTTTGGCGGGGCGGGCGTCCTAGTTTTGGTAATTGGACTCGGCATATTATTTGGAGGTATTGAAATTGGAGATAACGACTAATTGGACTGAGATCAAAGCGCTTTTTCGGCGTTCCTTTCGCTCGTCGTTCCACTACGCCATTGCAACAGTGGATGAGAATGGCGAACCGAATATCACGCCCATCGGCTCGTTGATTTTGGGTAAGCCCGGGCATGGGGTTTATTTTGAAGAATTTCCGCGCCAACTTCCGCGCAACCTGCAAGCCAATCAACAAGTTTGCGTGCTGGCAGTGGATAGCGGAATCGGCTTTTGGCTGCGTTCCCTGCTGCGCGGCAAATTCGTCAGCCCGCCTGCTGTACGTCTGTACGGGGTTGCCGGTGAATTACGCGAAGCAACCGAAAAAGAAATCGAACTTTGGCAGCGACGGGTACGGCGTGTCCGCACCACCAAAGGGCACAAGATAATGTGGCGCGATATGCGCATGGTGCGGGAAGTTGAGTTTACGCGCATGGAGCATGTTCAGATGGGTGAGATGACGCGAGGCATTTGGCGAGGCGAATAAATTTGAAAAATCTTCAAAATAAATTTGAAAAATCTTCAAAAT
>CAZOOX010000118.1:0-12951 GCA_964581545.1 uncultured Anaerolineaceae bacterium | reverse complement strand
TTGGATTGCTTTTTTACTCTATTTTAGCAACACCCAAAGGGGAGACTATCGGAAAGTTGAACTCGTCGCTAATGATCTCTGTGCGGTCCGGGCGGGCTTCTAAGGCAGCAATAGCCAATTTAAAAAGATTGATCGATGTGGCTTCCGTAACAAGAATTTCATCTGCTTTTGCACCGACCAGCTTGGCGATTTTTGCCCCCAATTCTGTGGGCGTGTTCACCCAGCCATCGTTCCAAACTCGAATAAGTCTTTTGCCCCATTCTTCTTCGATCGTATTTTTCATGAAATCAATGCTGCGTTTGGGAAGACGCCCAAGCGAATTACCATCCAGATAAATGAGGTTCGGATCATCAATAACAAACTCATCTCTAAAAGAGGCGAGTTCGTCTTCGGCATCTAATTTACGGGCAAGATCTATATCTGTATTTAAAAATTTGCCATGGTTATATACAAATACTAAAAGGGAGATTGCTTCGTCGGAAAAAATTCCTCGTAAAGACATGCAGCGAGGATAAATAAGTTAGGGCAAGGTTGGGTGCCAGCGAACCCAGGATTCGGGAATATCATTATTGCTTAGTCGAAGAGGATTACTGCCATCAGCACCCATAATATAGATTTCGTTCGCCCCATCTCGCTCAGAGTTGAAAATAATATAGCGTCCATCGGGTGACCAGCTTGGAGTGATACTTGAAATGGGAGATTCTGTCAGACGAGTTTGCCCAGAGCCATCCACATTCATGACATAGACTTCTGATTTTCCATCACGCGAGGATTCAAAAGCGATCTTATCGCCTTGCGGAGACCATGTTGGGCAGGCATCGTTTGCATCATTATTCGTGAGCGGCATTTTCCCAGAGCCGTCACTATTCATGATAACGATCTCATCGTCATTTCCATCAAAATAAGTCCAGGCTATTTTCTTCCCATCAGGAGACCAGCCTGTAACGCAGGAGTTCGAGACATTCATATCATCTGTTAGGCGCAAAATATCTGTCCCATCTGCTCTCATCGTATAGACTTCATAATTGTCATCACGATCAGAAATAAAGGCAATTCTCTCACCATCTGGCGACCAGGAATAGATAAAATCATCCGCAGGGTTGTTCGAGATATTCCTTTTCGCGCTGCCATCTATATTCATTAGATAGATCTCAAAATTCCCATCTCTATCAGAGACAAAGGCAATTTCTCTTCCGTTTGGAGAGAAAGTTATATTCATGTCAGTGGCAGGGGATTCTGTCAGGCGTATAAGTGCGGAGCCGTCATCTTTCATCATGTAGATGTCTGAATTCCCATTAACGTAAGCGACAAATCCAAGCCAGCCAGAACTTCCTGCAAAGGGAGTAGGCTCAGAAAGCGGCTGCACAACAGTAGGTTCAATTTCCTGCTCAACCGCTGCTTCTTCAGCAACAGTTGCAACTGGAGGAAGCTCTTCATTTTCACTTTCTGTTATTCCACCATCTGTTGGGGTTGGGCTTAAACAAGCCACCAAGACCAAAGCAAAGAGCAGAAAAGTATTTTTGAGCTTCATGTCTATCTCCTTAAAGAGCGTAAACTTTCCCTCAAGGGGGGGGGGACATTCTTGTGCTATTACCTAAAACTTACGTAACTATTTAGCTTCCCCAAGAATTGTCTCTGCGAGGAGCGTGCTTTTGCGACGCGGCAGTCTCCAACACTTTGCAGGAGATTGCTTCGGCGGAAAAACAGCCTCGCAAAGACATACCTAGGTAGTTATAAGTCTACGGCACTACCGTTGTTGGGACCGGTGTATCACTCGGCACAGGGCTAGGTGTAGAGGTTTCTGTCGGGAGCGATGTATTGGTCGGGGTCGCCGTTTCTGTGGGAGGTAATGATGTTGAGGTCGCCGTAGCTGTTGGGAGCGCTGTAGCGGTAGATGTTGCGGGCAGCGTAGGCGTTGATGTTGGAACGGGCAAGTCCATTTTCACGTGAACGACCCGTTGGGCGATAGCCTCTCCTTTATCCCCGCGCAGCGTTAATCGCAGTGTGTAGACGCCATCGAAGCCTTCTACATCCCATTCTGCCAGTTTTTCTGCTTTGTCATATTGAGCATCACTATTTTCGACTAAAATTTTCCAACTGGAAGGCTCAGTGCCTTTGCCATAATCCAGCGTCCATTCGCCAAAATTATCGCTCACCGTAACAACGCCAAAGATATCGAAATCTATTTCAGTGATCTTGTCGCCTTCGTCGAGATTGGTGAAGCGCAGATCTGGGTAAGGATCGTTTTGATTGCATTCACGGTTGGGTGCAAAAGCAACTTCTTTGGGGAAATCGTTCGCTTCCAACCAGTTTCTACCCGATTTTGTGCCGAGCCATTTGCGTGCCCAGTCATCTTCAACCCGCATTACTTTTAGTTCTTCTGTGAAATCATCGCAAGGATCGGAGGCTTCGAGACGTGTCCAGGTATCGAGTGTGACCCCGCGCCATAGATCCATGCCGGGCGGAAGCGGCGGTTGGTCGGCGGCAAAGATTTCGGTCTGTTTGCCACTCTTGCAGGAATTTGAAGGCTCTGTGCCAGAAATGGAACAGATCACTTTGTTGATAATTTCATCAGGACGGGGAAAATCTGTAGGTGTACCACCCGCGCGGATAGGGGCAACCGCTTGCATAAATTGAGACCAGATCGGAGCCGCACCATTTGAGCTGGTTATTTGATCCATCGGCGTATAGTCGGCATTCCCAACCCAAACGCCTACTGTCAAATCGTTTGTGTAGCCCATTGTCCAGCTATCGCGGAAATCATTTGACGTGCCTGTTTTTGCAGCAGCGGGGAAAGGAAGAGCCAAATAAGAATTGGGCCCGAACATCCACGTTCGAGCAGCGTTATCCGATAAAACGGAGGTGATCAGGTAAGCATGCTCTGGACGAAGAACTTGCTCCCCTTGTGGAGGCGTATATTCGTAAATAAGCTCTCCGTTATGGTCGAGAATTTTGGTAATCCCCACAGGCGGGATTCGTACTCCTTCATTTGCCATCACAGAAAAAGCACCGGTCATTTCAAGTAGACTTACTTCTCCACCACCAAGGGTAAGCGCGAGACCATAATCATCGCGGGTGAGGGTCATGATGCCAAGCCGCTCTGCCATCGCGATCATGCCTTCTTTTTCTTCGGTCTCAGGGTTATCGTAGATGCCTACAAAATCGAGCGCCTTTACAGCGGGAATATTAAAGGAATTCGCGAGCGCAACACGTACGGTGACGGGACCATGATGTTTTCCATCATAATTGACGGGGATATAAGGCTCGCGCGGATCGTTAGGGTCACCAGATGGCGGGAATTCGGAGGGCACATCCCAGATCAGGGTAGCGGGGGTCCAGCCTTTTTCAAAAGAGGCAAGATAGGTGATCGGCTTGATCGAAGAGCCGGGCTGGCGTGTAGGGCTGGTTGCCATATTGACTTGCCCGGAGATACTGGCATTATAAAAATCGGGAGAGCCAACCATGGCCAAAATTTCACCCGTGTTAGGGTTCATAGCAACAAGCGCAGCATTCTGAACATTGCGATCTGCCAAAGACGCGACCTGATTGCTGACCATCTGTTGTGCTACATCCTGCAAGTTGGGGTCGAGGGTTGTATGTACGGTGAAGCCGGAACGATAAATGGTCTGGGCATCATATTTTTCTTCAAGCAAGGCACGAATATAGTTCACCCAATGTGGGTAACGGATGGATACATTCGGTGGTGTAAAAGCGTAATTCTCAATTTCTTCAGCAGCTTGTGCGGCTTCCAAAGCACCCACACAGATCCGTTCATCGCTATTGCTGACCGCTATACAACCTTTCTCTTCACTCAAAAGATAAGAAAGGAAGATCACATCACGGTGACGGGTGATCGTCCCTTCAGGATTTGTATGAATATCATGGATCGACGGCGATTGTGGTAAGCCCGCGAGGAAGGTCGCTTGTCCGAGTGTCAGATTATCAGCAGTCGTATCAAAATAAGTTTCTGCTGCCGCTTGAATGCCATAAGCGAGATTGCCATAATTCACTTCGTTAAGATAAAGTTCGAGAATTTCGTCTTTGCTATATTTACGCGTGATCTCCGCGGCAAGGATGATCTCTCGCGCTTTACGCTCGTAGGTCTGATCGTAACGCTCTTCGGCCAGGAGGAGCATCCGCGCCAACTGCTGTGTGATCGTTGAAGCACCAGAAACGATCTCGCCGCTGGTATAGTTTTGCCAAAGGGCACGCACGAGAGCAATAGCGTCAAAGCCTGGATGGTTATAGAATTCCTTATCTTCGGTAGCGATAGTTGCCGCAACCAAATTAGGGGAGATATTCTCTAAAGTCTTATAGGTACGTCGCCCCGCATTGGGGTCAAGAATTTCGTAAAGAATATGTCCTTCACTATCCAGAATTCGTGTGGTCTCAAATTGGGATGCTCGCGCTCGCAAATCGGCCACATCGGGGAGCGTGGAAGCGATGGCGTTATATTGATATAGGGCATAAGAGCCGCCTGCCAAAGCCAAGAATACCAACCCGAAAATAAGCAGGATAATGCCACGCAGCAGACAGCCCCAATTAACGCGGATATCTCTAAGATAAGCACCTATATTTATTTTTTCTTTCATTGCTGGGGGCTGTGTTACGGGGCGTGAAACCGGATTATAAGCAGCCGGCACAACACGCGTTGCATCCATATCCGTTTCATCTACACGTTTTGGAAGATGATTCTGTGCCTGTGGTTCCCTTCTCTTGGCAGCATCGTCGGGATAAGGCGGTACGGGGAAGTCGGCTCGCGTTTCTTCTTCAGAAGCGATCAGGCGGCGCAGATAATCATCTCTATCTTCAGGTTTTGACATATTCTCACACAGGGCTATACAAATAAAATGTGGTTTGAATTACTCCGGTTTTGCCATCACCAAAACAGACCAAACGCCTTTCATTACTGTTTCGTCCTTCTGGTTCTTCACATTAAAATTCAACTCAACTTTGCCTCCACCCAGGCGTTTTAGCGCCTTTGCAGTGATGACCTCCATCTCAACGTGGATCGTATCGCCAATAAAAGTTGGTTTGACGAATTTCCAGCTAGTGATCTCACGGAAAGCCATCACGGTACCCTCTAGCACGCCAGTGCGGAGGGCCAAACCAGAAGCTATTGAAAGCCCGAGCAAGCCATGGGCCACGCGCGCGCCGAAAGGTGAATTCTCGGCATAGGCGGCATCGGTGTGGATCTGATTGAAATCGCCAGAGAGTCCTGCAAATCCTACAATATCGCTCTCGGTAACAGTGCGCCCGGGCGAGATCGTCTTTTGCCCGACTTCAAATTCTTCAAAGTATAAGCCGCGTGCGGCAGGTAATGTTGTTGTCATAAATTCTCCTTTTCATTCCCTTTGTCTTTGAAAAGATAAGGGAGTTGCCCATAGGGCAGGGTAAATTGATTTTAGCACAAAGCCTTTGAACTCTCTCGAAAACTAGCGTACAATAAGGTTTATGCGTAAATGGAATCTCAGCTCTGCTGACCCACTCTCTTTAACACTGGCGGCAGATGCTCGTTACACATCCCCTGACTACGGCAACGACCACATTTGGGAACTGGAATTTGGCGGCGGCGAACCCGCTGCTTTGTCTGTAAAGACGACTTATGGATTGCGTGCCCGCGCCATGCGGATATTCCTCCGTTTTAGCGAAGATGGCGAGATAATCAGCGATCCCGCCTCCTTCCCTGATCCGCCGCTTGTTAGCGCTTTTTATGCTAATTTCCTTGAGATAAAATTTTCACCGTTAAAAGACCTCGACATCACAGCTGAATACTGGATCCCCGATTCGCATAGCATTAGTGGGCGGATCAGTTTTGCCAACCGCAGCACCGAAGAACGAAGGATCAGCTTTGAATTAGCCGCTGTTTTATCCCCCATCGATGGATCAATTTTTCAGCCGGAAAATATACAAGGGGTCAATATTTTGGCAGGAAAAACAGGGGATCTCTCTCCGCTCCTTTTCCTGACAGGTGGCCCTGCTCACGCATCTGCGCCACACCCGTCTCTAAATCTGAATATTGATCTAGCCACCGGCGGGAAACGGCAAATAAGTTGGGCGCAAGCCGCGCTGGAAGAAAAAGAAGAGTCATTTGAGCTGGCACGCAAAACGCTCACCCGCCCTTGGGATGCAGAACGCGCCCGCATAGAACTGACCAATGCCAGCCAAGTGATCGACATTGAAAGCGGCGACCGTGATTGGGATGCAGCTTTCGCCCTCAGCCAGCAATCTGCTTTTCGACTTCTCTTTGATAAAAGTGAAAATTTCCCACATCCCAGCTTTGTCACAGCCCGACAACCTGACCATGGCAATTCCCTTAAAGGCGATGGTAGTGACTATGCTGCAAATTGGAACGGGCAAACACCCCTCGATACCTATTATTTTGCCAACCTGCTGCCCGGCATCCCCGAGATCGGGCAGGGTTTGGTCAAAAATTTCATTACCGCCCAAAACGAGAACGGGATTATTGACCACAAACCCGGCATCGCTGGACAGCGCAGCAAAATTCTTGCAACACCGCTGCTCGCGTCATTGGCCTGGAAAGTTTATGAAGAAAGTCAGGATAACACTTTCTTGGCCGAGGTTTACCCCGCTCTCCAAAAATTCTTCTGGGCCTGGTTCGACCCCGAGCATGACCGAAACCACGATAATCTCCCTGAGTGGGATCACCCCTTACAGACCGGTTTTGAAGACCATCCCCTTTTCAATACCTGGCACGCCTGGGCACGCGGCGTAGATATCACCACCGTTCACAGCCCGGCCCTTTTTGCCGCGCTCTACGGCGAAGCAAAGTCTCTCGCGAAGATCAGCGAAATTGTCGGGCAAAAAAATGATATTGCCGTACTCAACGCCCAAAAAGAACTCCTTTTGCAAGGGGTTCAAGCCTGCTGGGAACCGCGTTCATCTTCCTTTAGGCACCTTGATCGCGACAGCAACCTTGCCCAGCGCGGCAAAGTGCTTGTCCGTCAAAAAGGCGGTGGGGAGATAAAGCTCAAAGAAAATTTTGAAAAGCCCATTCGTCTTTTAATTGAGATCAAACCCAAAGACAAAGCCACGCGCCGTGCCGGTGTAGAAATCAGCGAATATGTCACCAAAGCTGGCGACGACGAATTTCTCTCTCCACTCGATTTTAAGCCCACGCAAGCAGGCTCTGTGGCAACGAGCAAAAAGATATATACAAAGATCGGCAAAATCTCCATGGATGATGTTGGCGCCGAAGATAAGGTCATCATCCGAACAGTGGATTTGAGCGCAGACGATCAAACGCAACTACTGCCTCTTTGGGCAGAGATGTTGGATGAAAATCAGGCGCGAACGCTCGTGAGCCGAACCATTGCCAACGCCGAAAAATTTGACCGTCCATTTGGCTTGCCAGCCTGCCCCAGCCCCCTCTCTCAGGCAGCTACAGCGACCTGTCTTAGTGTTCATCTCCCCTGGAATCAATTGATCGCCGAGGGCCTGTTGGCTTATGGTTATAGAAAAGAGGCCACACACCTTTTTGTTCATTTAATGCATGGCATTTTACAAAATCTAAAAGCCAACAACGCTTTTTACCAACGCTATAATGCCGAAGTTGGCACAGGCATTGGTGAGCGGAACGCACTCGAGGGACTTGCCCCCGTCGGTCTTTTCATGCAAATTTTGGGTGTGCGGATCATCTCGCCTACAAAAGTACGGCTGGAGGGAGAAAATCCCTTCGCTTGGGGGGTAACGCTGCGTTTTCGGGGCTTGGTGATCAAACGGGAAATGCAAAAGACTGAGATCACTTTTCCGAATGGCGAGCAAGTTGAGATCACGGACGACGCGCCCTGCGTCGTATCTATCTAGTGGTTCTTTATCCTAAAAGAGAAATATAAAAAATGGAAGAAATTGCACATAATATCACGCAAATGGAGCGGCTATTCCTGCTTCTTATTTTGGTTGCTTTAAGCGTTTCTATCGCAGCTAAAAAGTTTCGTATGCCCTATACAGTGGGGCTGGTCATTATCGGTTTTGGTTTGACCTTTGTCCCTGAAGCGATCATGGAAGTGCTGCATTTGGATATTTCGCTTGAGTCGATTGCCAATATCTCGCCGGAACTGATCATGGGAATTCTCGTCCCTCCTCTGCTTTTTGAAGCCTCTTATCATATTCGCCTGAATGATCTGAAGCGCGATATTTGGCTAATCGTGTCTTTGGCAATCCCTGGTGTGATTTTAACGACGATACTTGTTGGCAATGCGATCCGGTGGGGAACGGGTATTGCGATGTCAACGGCACTGGTTTTTGGCGCGCTGATCGCCGCTACAGACCCGGTCGCGGTCGTGGCTCTTTTTAAACAACTCGGTGTGCCCAAACGCCTGCAAATTTTGCTTGAAGGTGAGAGCCTTTTCAACGACGGTACCGCCATTGTGATGTTCGGGCTTATGCTCGAAACTGCGCAACAAGGCGGGGGATTTCTGTTGGCAGAAAGCCTGATAGATTTTGTGCGCGTAGCAGGCGGTGGTGTCTTTATCGGTATTGCGCTGGGCAGCATAGCCTCTATAATAATCAGCCGAATAAAAGACCCGCTTGTAGAAACCGCGATCACGACCACACTTGCCTTTAGTGCCTATTTGCTCGCGGAAGACGCACATGTAAGTGGTGTGCTGGCAGTTGTTATGGCAGGCATAGTGAACGGGAACACCAGCCCACGCGGTATGTCACCAACGACACGCATTGTGGTCAATAATTTCTGGGAATATTCCGCATTTCTAGCAAATTCGCTGGTTTTCTTAATTATCGGTCTCACCACAGACCTGAATATTTTGATCAGCAATGCAAGCGCCATAGGAGTGGCCATTGTCGCAACCTTGCTTGCACGCGGCGTGAGCATTTATGGTTTCTCTTTTTTTGCCAAAGATGTCAAAAAAGAATGGAAACATATTCTCTACTGGGGTGGATTACGTGGTGCCATTGTACTTGCGCTGGCATTAAGTATTCCGGCTGGCTTCCCAGAGCGTGAGCGTTTAATTGCGATGGCCTTTGGCGTGGTGCTCTTTACCCTGCTTGTACAGGGCTTTTCCATGGGTACAGTGGTTAAAAAGATGAGCCTTATCAAGCGCACAGAGGTTCATGTCGAATACGAACGCCGCCATGCGCGCTATGTGTCAAACCGTCTGGCTTTCGAGCATCTCGAAAGCATGAATGAAGAAGGTCTTTTGTCCGCTCACGTTTGGCAACAGATGAAGGCCATTTTCAAAAACAGAGAGAATACTCTCTTCAAATCTCTACAGGATATTCTCAGGAATAACCCCTCTGTAGAAATAGAAGAACTGGACAATGCACGCAGCGAAGCCCTGCGTGTACAACGTTCTGCGCTGGCCTCCCTTTTCAGAGATGGCATTATTTCTGAAGATACTCATGAAGAGTTGATCAGCGAAGTCGATCAGGCGATCACCGACGAACACGTCAACTGGGCACAGCTTTTGGGCGTTGGTATTGGAGAAAAAAAGCTTATCAAAAAGATGATGGCTGTTGTCATTCAGGAAGATGATCTTGAAAGCGCGCTAAAAGCTTTAAGTGGCGCCGGTTTTGGCGTAGACCATCTCCCCAGCGCCGGTGGCTTCTTAAACAGACGCAACGTGACCCTGCTCATCGGCATCCCCGAAGGACGAGAAGAAGATATTCTCCCCATTTTGGAGTATTCCTGCGAGCGGCGCATTCAAAATCTTCGCACACCGATACAAGAAGCACCTTTCTCTTTCTTGCGACCTACCCCCGTTGAAGTGGGCGGCGCAACAATTTTCACTTTTGATATAGAGGCCTACCATGAGTTCTAATAATATGAAAATGATCATCGCCATCGTCCGTGATGCAGATGTTGATGAAATTTTAGAAGCATTACTTGAGGAGAATTTCCGCGTAACGCGGATCGCATCTAGTGGCGGTTTTTTTCGGAGCGGCAATGCGACGCTGATGATGGGCGTAAGCAACGAAAGAGTGGAGCAGGCTTTACACATTATCCGTGACCGCTGTGCACCATCGCTTGATCTTGCCGTTAAACACGCAACTGTTTTTGTGCTGGATATTGACCGCTTTGAGCAGATATAAGATTTGCCAAGAATAGTTTAAAAAAAAGAGCCCTGATAATTTTTAAAATTGTCAGGGCTTTTCTTTTGGTGGCGGTCTCCCAAACTGCCACTATAAGTTAGAGCAGAGCTAGAATTTCCGCGGTAATGGTATAGAGTGCTAGAAAAGACATAAAGAGATTTATCATTATTAAACCTAATGCTACAAGAGATCTAATCTGATAAAAAAACGACCATAACTTCCATTCTTCTGTAAACCATAAGCTAACACCGTACAATATTCCAGCTGCAGACAAACAACTCATACCAAGAGACAAAAACACTTTTAAAGCGCTAGAACTCACCCATGCTGGTAAATCATATAGCAAGAATACAGTCTTCACCATCGCAAAGCCAACAAGCCCTACAAAACAGCTCAGAAAAAACGAAAACAAGAAAAACTTATTTTTATCCATACTTCTCTCTCTTATTTTTTCATCTTACTATTTACTTGTATTTAATAGAAATCCCAGAGAATTCTGTTTTATAAACACGCTAATCGCCCCTTCTCCTTTTCTCTTTTCGTCTTTCTTCTTTCCCCTGTCCTCTATAGCCAACGCTCAAATAGGCGCCGAAGAAAAATATCAGCCCGCTGAGATGCACCCATGCCAAAAAGGCAATAATAGTAGAGACTGAGCCATAAACAAGATTGGAGCTTGTTAAAAAGCTGGCGGTATAACTTAAGAAAAATCGTTTGGCGAGTTCCCATAAAAATCCTGATGCGATGGCGGCTATCCAGATATCGCGCCAGGCGGGGCTATTATGGGGCAAGAAGCGGTAGAGCAAACCAAAAAGCACAATATTGATGAGTGTGGGGATCAGGAAGCTCACGCCCGAGAGTAGAAAATGTGGGATATTCGGTAGCAAGCCATTTATCAGGGGTGTGACCCATGTACCAATGACGAGGAGGGGCAATACGATAAGGCTTAATCCCGCTACAAAGAGCAGGGCTAATCCCCTGTATCGCAATGTAGAACGTGTATCTCGCCCTTCCCAGATGCTATCCATGACCCGCGCAACGATGCTGAAAAGAGTTGAGCCTGACCAAAGCAAAAGCAACAACGCTGTTGTAGTGATCGAACCTCGATTTTGGATGATCTTTGCAAGATTATCACCCAAAAAGCGGGTGATGCCGGGGACAATGAATTCAAGCTGGGTGATGATCTCATTTTCTACCCAGAGCGGATCAAACCAGCGGCTTGCAATGGCAACGATGAGTAGGATGAGCGGGAAAAACGAGAAGAAGGCAAAATAGGCTGTCCCTGCCGCGGCAAGCACGGATGTAAGCGACGAACTCTTTTTGAGCGCATTTTTCCAAATTGAGAGATGGTCTTTTTTCTTCATAAGGGAGTGTCCTGAAAAGATCAGTCGTTCATCATGATGCAAGAGAGGTTATTGAAACTCTATTATAAATAGGGCAATCGCATGAAAATAATTAGCTGTCTCTGTTATCCTTCACTTTGGAGGATGACAAATGAAAGAAGATCAGAGCCGCGTTCGGCAGGGACATGCCCCTGAAAACTTGGCTGTACTGCGACACATCGCGCTAAACCTACTCAAGCAAGAAAAAACCGCCAGAGGTGGCATTCACGCCAAACAATTACAAGCCGCATGGAGCGAAGAATACTTGCTCAAGGTGCTCTCTCCTTGAACTTCATGCGATTGCCCTAATCCTAACGCAAAGCATTAGGACAGGATTAGAAAACTGTGTAAGTCCTATATATTCTTGAAGAGTATGCTACCTCTCTACGCCGAGAGCTTTATCGAAAAAGGCGACCATCCGCTTTGCATATTCTTCGGGGATTTTGACAGGGCCATCACAATGATAGGCTTCAGGGATTATCCAGGTTTCTGCATCGTCTCCAGCATAATCGGCGTAGAGGGAGACTCTGGGTTCTTCGTTACCGAAAAGTGGATGCGGTATGCCACCTCCGACGAGCATGATCGGGCGTGGAGAAATTTCTCCGATGATGTCGATCATGGGGCGCGGTTTTTCAATGCCGAGATGCCAAACGTAGAATTGGTCGAGGATAGGGCCAGAAATAGTAGCCAGGAGGCTGAAAAAATCATCGGGAGGGCTGTAGTCTGCTGCGGTGATCGAGGAAGGGCCATCTGCCCAGACTGCGTGGATTTGGGAATGGTAGGCTGCTCCTTGCAGGGCGATCTGTCCACCCATCGAGCAACCCAAAATTCCAGTGTGTTCCGGTTTTTCATCCAATTGATTAAGATAGCTTAACGCGCCGCCCACATCGGCTGAATCCTCCCATCCGAAAGAGCGTCTTTCTCCCTGGCTTTCTCCGGATGCACGTTCATCGTACATGAGTACGCCATAACCCGCGGCAACGAGTTGCTCGGCGTGCCAGCGCATCCCGAGGCGTGTTCCACCATAACCATGCAGCAGAATGATGACCGCTCCATTTTGCGGCGGGACATACCAACCAGCCATTTGAAGTTCATCACCGCCTGTAAAAATGATCTCTTCGACGGCAAAAGGTAAGTCATCGGGGATCTCAACCTTGCTGGGCGCGGGCGCGGTTTCTTCGCGCATGGTCTGGTAATCGACGTAGACCATTGCTGCTCCCGCAATGAGAATAAATGCGAAGAAGGCAAAGCCGAGCAGTTTTAGGATGTAGATAAGTACCTGGGGAAGAGTGCGTTTTGATTCTTTCGGTGTCGCTTTTGGCGTCCTACGCCTATGACGAAAGAGAAAGAAAAAAACAGATGCGCTTAGGGCAAGAGTAAGTAAGAGGGCTTGAAGATAGATCGGCTGCATATTCTTTCTCCTGTGCAGGGAAGAAAATTATTACCGTACGCCTTATGTGAAATAGAATCACACTGTTTGGGTAAAAGTTTGAACATCAAT
>CAZOOX010000117.1:0-12959 GCA_964581545.1 uncultured Anaerolineaceae bacterium | reverse complement strand
TTACTAAAACTATCGCACGAAGGAGGTTTTTCTAGCATTATAGCCCGAAGTTTATGTATGAAAGAGAGCACTTTTCGTGTATGATAAAAGGAAAGAAATGATTGGCAGGGCTTCAAAAATGATTTTATAATTGTCGGAGGGCTTCTTTTCTGGGAGGGAGTGGCATGAGACAACGATCTGCTACGCACAGGGGAAATGATAGTTTCTATGCTCGTTTGCTGCATGAACTTGAACCAAAGCGTCTATTAGTGAATTTTGTAGCGGGGCTAATTATCGGGGTGATTGCGGTTAATTTGACAATATCCTTTGCCGCCTTGATCTTCACTGGCGATTTATCTGATTTTCTTTCAATTGGCATCAGCCTGGGCTTATTTAGCGTCGTCGTCATTGGCGTTGTAAGCACGCTGTTAAGTTCATTTCCGGGTACGATCTCTGGTCCTCGCAGCAGCCCGGCTGCCATCCTTGGAATCAGTGGCGCTACGATCACGGGTATTCTTGCGGGCAAGGTGCCCCCACAAGAGATCTTTCTGACCATTGTCGCGATGATCGCGCTTACCTCGATCACAACAGGGATAATATTTCTTGTGCTCGGACAATACAGAATGGGGAATTTGATCCGCTTTTTGCCTTATCCAGTTGTTGGTGGCTTTCTTGCGGGAATCGGATTGCTTTTGGTTCGCGGCTCTATCGGGATCCTAACCGAGGTGCGCTTTTCCTTTGTACACATTCCTCGTTTGCTTCAGCCGGAATTGTTGGTCAAGTGGTTGGCTGGAGCGCTTTTTGCCGTGTTTTTGCTGCTCATTACACGCCGTTATAAACACTTTTTGATCATGCCGGGGATGCTGGTTTCTGCGGTTCTTGTCTTTTATCTGGTGCTGTGGGTTACAGGTACTTCTGTTGCTGAGGCTGGTGCCCAAGGCTGGCTATTAGGCCCCTTTCCAGAAGGGGGAGGTTGGAAATTATTAACGATTGCCGCGATCACCGAGGCTGATTGGAAATCGATCTTTTCGCTCGCGGGGAACGGCGCCACTATTTTGGGGTTAAGTGCAGTGGCAACTTTACTTCAAGTCACCGGAATTGAGCTGGCTGTTGAGCAGGACATGGATCTGAATCGAGAATTGAAGGTGACAGGGTTGGCTAATCTTGTTTCCGGTCTTGGTGGGGGCTTACCGGGATATCCTGCACCGAGCATGACTGTTTTGGGGCATAAAATGGGGGCAAACAGCCGGGTTGTGGGGTTGGTGTCTGCGGCTTTTTGTGCCATTGCGCTCTTTCTGGGTAGTGCAATGCTGTCTTATTTCCCGAAGCCGATCGTTGGCGGATTGAATATGTATGTTGGCTTATCTTTCTTGACCAAGTGGCTTTACGACGGTTGGTTCAAGTTCTCAAAATCGGATTATGCGATTGTCTTGCTTATTCTAGGCGTGATTGGCAGTGTTGGATTCCTGGAAGGGGTTGCTGTCGGACTTATCGCTGCCACCATCCTGTTTGTTATTAATTACAGTCAAGTCAATGTTGTGCGGCATACGATGTCGGGTTCGACTTATCAAAGCAATGTGGAGCGCCCTCGCCTTTATCATCAACTTATCCGTACAAAAGGGCACTGGTTGCATATTTTGGAACTTCAAGGCTATATCTTTTTTGGCTTGTCAAATAAACTGCTTGGCGAAGTGCGCGAACAAATCGATGCACCGAGCTTATCTGCCCGTTATATTTTGATCGATTTTCGCCTGGTGACCGGGCTCGATTCTTCGGCTGCAATGAGTTTCACGAAGATGAAGCAACTGGCAAAGACAAAGGATGTCTTTTTTGTGTTTACAAATCTATCATCTGAAATTCGAAAGAAATTGGATGAAGCTGTTTTTCAGGATGGGGAAAACAGGATTTGGCGGATTTTCCCAGACCTTGATCGAGGTGTTGCCTGGTGTGAAGATCAGATGATCGAAACTTTTGAGAGTGTTGGTCTGGCTGCGCAGCCGAAGACATTGATCAAGCAGCTTGAGGAGTCTTTACCTGTAAGGGTTTCTGCGCACTCGCTAATGAAATATTTTGAGCATATTGAAGTTGATGAAGGGTATCAACTCATTCGACAAGGAGATCCGCCGAAGGGATTATTCTTTATCGAAGCTGGGCAAGTGACTGTCTGGCTGGAGCTGCCTGATGGAGAAAAAGTGCGTATTCGGACAGCAAGAGAAGGCACCGTGATCGGTGAGTTAGGAATGTATCTTAATACCGATGCTACGGCATCTGTTGTCGTAGACGAGCCAAGTGACATTTTTTGCTTGTTTAGAGATACAATGAGCGTGATGGAAACGGAAGACCCAGAAGTTGCGGCTGCCTTTCATAGGTTCGTGGCAGAACTTTTAGCAGAAAGGGTTGTTGATAATACAAGGACGTTAGAAACCTTGCGCTAAGTTACGAGATAGTTGGATGACAAAAAAGGTTGCCTGAAATGGCAACCTTTTTTCTATAGCAGATGTAGGGGAGATTTTTCTGGCTGCTTGCTTTTGACGTGGGCGTACCATATACATAGAGGGTACAAGACCACCAGCCCGAGTACCCAGTAGGGGAGCATGGCTGCGATGCTTGTTCCGGTGGGGGTGAGCCACATCCCTAATGTAGCATAAAGATAAAGGTGGGTGATGTAGAAGAACAGAGGCGTTTTCCCGAAAACGATCAGGGGAACTAACGCCTTGTCTAATTTTGAGAAAGTCCACAGGATGAGCAAATTTATCCCCATTGTCATAAAAATAAAAGTCAGGCTGGGGGGATATTTGACGAGGCTCAGGAAGTCAATCCAGTTTTGGGTTGGGAGCGAGCGGATATTCCAGAAGTTACCAAGAGGGCGGGTGATGATAAAGAGCAGGAGGAAAGATGCGCCGATCCATAATGCGCGTTGATAGGCTTTTTCTTTATCTTCTTGCAGCCAATGCCCGAAGATCATGCCGAGGGTGACGAGGGGCATCCACGGGGAGATAGGGTAGTTGACCCAGAGAGTCAAGTCGCCGCCGGGGGTGGTGAGGAGGCGCTGGACGATGCCGATTGGGTCTCTCCAAGTACTTGGGTCAGGTGGGATATTGCCATTGGTAAAAAGGAAAAGTACAGTAAGCGGCAGTAGTTTATAGGCTTTCTCAAAGGGAAGGGGGCTGAGAAGGATCATTAACCCGCCCAGGGCGAAGAGAACGCCGACGTAGGTGTCCACTTCCCAGCCGCCGGAGGAAAGCTGCCAAGCCGGATTGACAACAAAAAATTGGAGCGCAACCAAGATAAAACCACGTGCGACAAAATATTTGATGATCTGCCATCTGCTCCAGCCTTGTTTTTGGCGTGTGCGGGCGAAAATCCACATGCCCATCCCCATCAGAAAAAAGAAGCCAGGTGCAGAGAGATGGGTGATCCAACGAACGAGAAAGGGGAGGGTATCCTGATATATTGGGAAGCTGCCGCCCCAGTATTCGCCAGATGAGTGCTTTTGGGCGATAAAGTGATTTGCGTGGTCGAGCGCCATGAAAATGATGATGAGACCGCGCAGGGCATCGGGGGCTTTGATGCGCTTTTGTTGGTTGTGCATTTTCTTTTAGGAGAAGCGTTTTGCTATATATGAGACAAGAAATATTCCGGGCACACTTAACAAGAGCAGGGGCATCATCCACATATCATCAAATGTGTTGACGACCACTTCACTCTTGTTTTCGGGATTGATGAGAAGGTTGACGGTTTTGCCTTTTTTGTCAAAACAGCCCTCTCTGCTTTCGTAGGTGATGGAGGTTACGCTGGCACCACCTTTCATGACGATGACGGGGGCATATCTTATGCGCCCAGAAACTCTAAACTTTTGTCTTGCGCAGGTTTCAACGATGCCAGTGCTTCTCTCGTAGGTAGTCGAGTAGTAAATGGATCTGCCTAATGTATAAAGCCCACCAATGGGGAGGGCGGCGATGATGAGCGCAAATATCCCTGTTAGGGTGTAGCCAAAGACTTTATTCAAGGGATTCTCCTAAGGTTTGTGCTTCCATTTGCATGGATAAGAATAGGCTATTCTTTCAAAGCCAAATTTCTTCAAGATTGGCTCGCTCATGGGGCTGGCATCCACTGTGAGATATTTTATATTGCGAGCTTTAGCTTCTTGCGCGCGTACTGCGAGAAGGGCGGTATAAAGCCCTTGTTTACGAAATTTGCTGATGGTAGAGCCTCCCCATAAGCTGGCAAATTGACTCTTTGGCTGAAAATATATCCACGCAGCGCTTGCTGGTTGACTATTGCTGTACGCGACATAAACACTCATCTGCTCAGGGTGATCTCGGAGAGTATCTCCAAGATAGGAATGTACCCAAGATGCATCTTTGTTCCACACTTTTTCTTCAACGACTTGGACATCGCTCAGTTTTTTCGGATCAAGAATGCGCTGCACATTTGGCGAGATCGGTTGCCATAAAATCTCCGGAGCGTTTTCTAAGTCCAGAACAACCAAGGCTTCAGGCTCTTCAATGGTAAAGCCATGTGATTGCAATCTTTCTTTAAAATCGGGTGGGTTGTCGTAATCGTAAACTTTCCATTCAAAGTCGCTTTTGATGCTTTCAAAGTATCGAACTTGCTCGGAGATAACAGCTTTGACGTTGTTTTGGTCTAGTTGACTGTATGTGATCGCCCCTTCGCTGACGCCAGACTTGCTTGTGTGACGAACCAGATTTGGCATTGCTTCGCGATGCATATCGGGGTACTCGACATCTTTTCTTTGGTCTTGATCGAAGAGGGTTATGATCTCTAATTTGTTCATAATATCATACTGAATAAAGTTTCTTTATTTCTTCGACAAAGCTTTTTACGTGCTCTTCTTTGGTCGCCCAGGAAGTAATAATACGAACCGCTGAATGATTTTCATCGACGCTTCTCCAAATATAAAAGTCGAAGTTTTTATGTAATTCTTCGATTTTTTTATTCTCCAAAATCGGGAAAATTTGATTGGTAAATGTTTCGGCCCACCAATCACAACCCGCTTCTTCAAGCGCATCTTTGATTTTCATTGCCTGCCTGTTTGCATATTCCGCAAGCTCGAAGTACAGATCATCTTTTAATAATTCCTGAAATTGGATGCCCAAGAGCCTGCCCTTTGAAAGCATTGCGCCTTTTTGCTTCAAATGATATCCAAAATCTTCTTGTAACTCTGTGTTGTTAATGACAATGGCTTCTCCAATTAAAGCCCCGTTTTTTGTGCCCCCCAGATAAAAAACATCTGTATACTTTGCAACATCTTCTAAGCTTAGGTCGCTATTTTCAGCTGATAAAGCTTGTCCGAGTCTGGCGCCATCCATATATAAATATAGGTCCTTTGATTTGCAAAAGGCCCACAAATCCTGCAATTCTTTCTTGGAGTAGATTGTTCCGATTTCGGTGGAATTAGAAATATAGACCATCTTTTGTTTTAATTGATGTGGCTTAATAGGATGCGCATCAATGACCTGTTGGATATGATCGGGGCTTAGTTTTCCATTTGTTGCCTCTATGGAATTAACCTTGTGTCCCGTTGCTTCTATGGCGCCAGTTTCATTGTCGAAAATATGCCCTGTCTTTGCAGAAATTACACTTTCGTGTGGTCTCAAAAAAGCCGAGGCGACAACAAGATTGGCTTGTGTGCCACCGCTTACGAAATATACTTTTGATTTTGGGGAATGGGTTTTCTGCAATATGATATTTGATGCGTTCTTACAAAAGTCGTCCAAGCCATAGCCGTCCTGCTGATCAAAATTGCTTTTTGTCAGGGCCTCCAACACGCGAGGGTGACAGCCTTCAGAATAGTCGTTTTTAAATGAGATTTTCATGTTTTTGTTCTTCTTTATTCAATCTACAGGGAATTATTGTCGTAAGTTATTTTGGGCAGCTTGCTCTGTACTCGTCCAGGTTGCGGTTTTTTAGAAAAACATGAAAACCAAGGTCAGTAGCGGGAGGGCAAATGATGTCAAGAAAGTCTTCTATAGAAATCTCGTCAGTATATTCGGCTGCAAAAACGGGTTTACCTGCCTCGATGAAGGGAAGCATCTCCTGACACCATTCGTCAACAAAGCAATCTTCTGTTAGTGCCCAATCGAAATAGGGGAGTAGGTCAGTTATCTGGTCTTCGTTATTTTTTAATCCGATCGAAAGTCCGCGCGCGTGCGCTTCTTTGGATAGCCATATATTATAGGCAAGCTGATCTTCGTAGCTGATGTCGAAACCTGTATTTACCCAATGCAAATTGATATTGTCTGGCTCAATGCCGTCGAAACCTTTTTGAGCACACATATCCAGACGGGCACGCATGATGGGGGCGAGTTTTTCGACCTCTCGGATGTCGAGCCATTTTTCGCCATCCCAGCCTTCGTAGTCCTTGCCTATGATTTCGGATGGGAAATCAGCAGCGTCCGGACGCCAATCTTCCCAGCTCCCAACGGATATATAGCAAAATACTTTTTTTCCCTCCGAGTGCAAACGTGAAATTAGGCTTGCTTCCGTTTCAAAGGCATCTACGTCGTAAATATCCACGTCGAAACTGGTGTTGACATCGCCGCTGAGTTGCCAGGAAAAGGTGCTGCCGAGAGGTGGATACCAAATTTTTCGTGGAGTGGGTGTTTGGGTGGGCGCATCTGTTGGAGGTGGTTCTGTAGCGGTAGCTGGCTCGGTTGGAGGGGGTGTTTCTGTAACGGGAGCAGGTTGAACCACGGTCGGTTCCGGCGGGGATGTTGTTGGGGCATTGCATCCGCTAATTAATACAGATAATGCAAAGAGGAGAGATAATGTTCGTTTCATCCTGTATTCCTTGTTAAATAAAAAAAATGGCGCATCATATGATGCGCCATTTTACTGTATTTTTTAGACTGCGGCTTTATTTCTGCCGAACCAATTTTTCCATTCTTTATTTTCCCAGACCACGAGGACGGGGGCGGCGATAAAGATGGATGAATAGGTTCCGCTCATTAGCCCAACGAGCAGGACGATGACGAATTGGCGCAAAGTCACACCGCCAAAGAAAGCGAGGGCGAGCAGCAAAAATTCGACGGTCATTAGCTGCGTGTTGATCGAGCGCTGTAAGGTTTGAACGATGGAGTGATTGACGAGGGTTTCGTAGTCCAAACGGCGCAAGGCGCTGGAGTTTTCGCGGATGCGGTCAAATACCACGATGGAGTCTTGCATCGAAAAACCGATCACAGTCAGCAGCGCAGTTAGGAAAAGGGAGTCAATCTCCCAGCCAAAGAATACGCCGCCAAGAGCTGTGACGCTGAAAATAAGTGCAACATCGTGGAGCATGGCGAGAATGGCGGAGATACCGTAACGATACGCGCCTTTGATCCCACGGAAAGACCAAGCGATGAAGAGAACAACGAGAAGAGAAGAAACGCCCACAGCCATTGCAGCACGAGATGTAACTTGTTCACCGATGCTGGGACCAACGCTGTCGAAGCGTTGAATAGTTGTTTCTCCGAAGGCTGAGGTCATGGATGTGAGCAGAGCATCGCGTTTTTCATTGTCCAAAAATTCTGAGCGGATGATGACCCCGCCCGTTTCGGTGGTTTGGACTTGTGGGTCTCTGATATTTGCTTCTTCATAAACAGCGAGGACTTCAGCAGGTTGAGGGGGAGTCTCTTCAAAAGTAACCTCAAGGAGGCTGCCGCCTGTAAAATCGATGGAGAGAGGAAGTCCGCCTGAAAAGAGAACGATCAAGCCCGGGACAATGACGATGAACGAAAGAGCAAAGAAAAGGTAGCGTTTACCAAGTAAATTCATTATATGCTCCTTTTAGATACCAAACCAGCGAGCATAATTATTGACCTTGATCTTATCCAGGACAATTGCCAGCAAAGTTCGAGTGATGTAGAGAGATGAGAAAAGGGAGATCGAAACACCCAATGCCAAAGTAATGGCAAAGCCTTTTACGACGGTTGCGCCAAATGCACTCCCGAACCAGAAGAGAATCAGGGATGTGATCAACACGGCAGCGTTTGAGTCACGGATAGATGACCAAGCACGTGACCAGGCCATATCGAAGGCTTGTTTAAGAGAGCGGCCTTTACGCAACTCTTCTTTGAGACGCTCAAAAACAAGAATATTCGCATCCAAGGCTGAGCCGGTACTAAGCATGAAGCCAGCGATGCCGGGCAGTGTGAGCGTTACACCGATCCATTTGAATACCGCGAAGGCGAGAATGGCGTAGAAGATAATGGAAATATCTGCGACGATGCCGGGAAGGCGGTAATAGATCGCCATAAAGAGAACGACGATGATAATACCGATCACACCGGCTTGCAGTGAGCGCTGGAGAGAGTCTTCACCAAGGGTTGGGCCGATGATCCGGCTTTCAACGATCTTGAGAGGGATGGGGAGTGAGCCGTAACGCAATTGAACGGCGAAGGCATTTGCGCTTTCGCTGTTGAATTGTCCTGTAATAACACCGCTGCCCCCAGTAATTGCGCTTTGGATACGAGGAGAAGAGATGACTTGTTTGTCCAAAACGATGGCAAGGTTCATGCCGATATTTGCGCTGGTGTGCTCGGCAAATATATCACTTCCTTCATCCGTGAGTTCAAATGCGATCTGTAATGCGCCAAAATTATCTGGAACAACGCCAACATCTTTGAGCGCGCCACCTGTCATTACTGTGTGATAGACGGTAGAAGCTTCTGCGCCTTCTTCGACTGGGGGGGCTTCTGCAAGACCATAGTCAGTTTCAATGATCGTTCCAGCTTCAAGATAGGTGGTGCCAACATCTACAAACTCAAGCAAACCAGTCTGCTGGATAACCGAGATCACACCTTCGGTGTCTTCCAAACCGGGGAATTCGCCAACAATACGGCGATCGCCGGCAATTTGAACAACATTTTCAGAAACGCCCAAAGCATTGGTTCGATTTTCGATAACACTGCGGGCAACTTCCATTGAGTCAGCAGAAATATCTGCATCTTCAGGAAGGTCGGCTTCAAGCAAAACTTGCAAACCACCGCGCAGATCAAGTCCTAATTGCGGCTTGACATTGCGTTCGTAAACCACCGCTCCGTTAACCGGATTGCTAAGGAAGAGCGTGTCGCTTAGATCGATCCAGAGCGCAAAAGCGATCAGAACTGCAATGAAAAGCAAACGAGTGTTTTGATTTTTTATCATAAACTTCTACTCCAATTCATAAAAATACCACCAATCTGCTGGCGGCGGAGAGATTATACCTCATAGAGAGGGCTAAGGTGAGACAGATTTCCTGTTCGTGAGTGCGCAAATATTGCCGAATGCGTCGCACCTCTTCCAAGAAAAGTTGTTTGTCGAAGAGATTTCTGCCTTTCCATAGGCAGATTTCAATCGGTTTAGGTGCGACGCACTCTCTTCTCTGACAGTGTTTGCGCGCACACTTCCTATTCTGTGGGGTAAACCCATGCAGCAAATAAACCTTCAAGATCGCAATTGCAATGCTTTTCGGCAGCATCACGCAAACTCTCTGTTGAAGCAATATTCCATAGCTGGCTTTGCGTGTAATCGGCAAGGAAAGCGTCAAATGTCTTCTCGCCCATCTCCTCTTCGAGTGCTTCAAAAAAGAAAGCGCCGCGTCCGTAAATGATCGCGCTATATTCACTTTCGCTATATTCGCCCACAGACAAACCTAGAGGAACTTGAGCGTGGTCAACGCGCCGCCATCTGCCATCCAACGACTGTGCGAAACCAGCGCCGCCGCCTTTTCCGTATCGGGTGAGATAATATTGCCAAGTGATGTACTGTACGAGCGATTCATCCAGCCAGGGCTCGTCGAGTTGATCGTTGCCGACCATATTGTAAAACCACTGATGTCCGACCTCGTGGACAATGGTCGACTCAAGATATATCTCGGTGCTCGCGCCATATTTCTCTCCGTCAAAGTCAAATAAATCCATGTTGATTGCCGTCATGCCAGGATACTCGATTCCCAACGCATAGGTGGGGGTAGCGACGATGTCAAATTCGGTGTAGGGATAGGGCGCAAATTGCTCACTAAAAAGCTCAAGGGATGAAGTGGCGAATTCAATTGCCTTCTCTGCCCCCTCTTCGAGATTTGCTGGCGCGTAGCTGTTGATGACATAATCGCCAAAATCTTTCTGGATGTGGACGTAACTCTTGCTCGTAGCGAGATAAAAATCCCGTGAAAGGGGAGCGGCATATAAGACTGTTTGTGAATCGCCCTCGGATTTGCGCGTGATCTCGTTTCCGGATGTTACGAGCACGAGATCTTTGGGTGCGTTAACCCTCACAAAATAGGAACTCATATCCAAATAGCTTACATCTCCCTGCGCAGAGGGGATGTCGATATTCCAGCCTTCATCATCATAAACGGCGACCATCGGATAAGCATGTGCCAACGCCAGTACGCCTTCGGTGGATGCCAGTATTCCGTAATTGCTATCCAGTTCTGTGGGGGCTGTGGTTAGAAAGTCAATTTTGATGATGATGCTTTCACTAACGCCTAGCGGTGTCTCAAAGGGGATGCGCATTACAGTGTCGTCCATTTCGAGGGTGTAGTCAGTATCTTCTCCGTTGATCTGTACGGTAGAGATAAGTATCTGTTCGCCGAGATAATTAGGCATAAGATGGAAATACACTTCGTTCAACACAATATCTTCCTGATTTGTGTAGCGGACTTCCTCGCTCCCTGCAACGTGGATCATATCCTCGGCGATGTTCAGGTCGAGGTGATAAACGGTGGCATTGGGCATTTCGCCGAGAGTATCTTGATATAACGGTATCAAGCCGCTCTCAAGAGCGGAGCGGTCATCCCAATCCGGGAAGGGGATATCAGCAGGTGCTCCAAATTCTATATCTTCTTCTTTTTCTACTTTTGGTGTTTCTGTGGAAGGTGTTTGGCAGGAGATGATTAAAAAGGAAAAAAACAGGAATAGGCTAATCGAGCGTTTCATCATAGACCTCCACAATAAACGATAAAACTTTTTTGAGTATTTCTTCGGGTATTAATTTGTCTGTATCAAGATAAATATCTGCATGCTGGCGTGCATGTCTCAGGCGATGAGTTTGCTTTTTGTACTCACCTATTGTCCAGCTAAGTTTGTGTCGCTCTTGGGCTACAGGGTAGGAGACATCGAGAAAGACAAGAATATCCGGGTTGCTTAGGCGCAGCCACATATCTTTAACGTAGGAATGTTCTTGAGCAATATGCCTGACACTGACCCCACGTTTTTTTAGCCCCGCTACTAAAGTTGATTTCCCTGAAGAACAGGGTCCAACAACGCCTATGACGATTTTTTTCTTAGGTCTCATAGATAAAAAAATTGGTTCAATCTCAAAGATTGAACCAATTTACTCAGTACTTTCCATAATTGATCGGTGCGCTGAATTGTGCTTCAACTTCCAGGTTTTTGTGTTCTTCTGCGCCAAGTTTTTGCCAATATTCTTCGTGGTTTTTTGTGCCGTATACCCATTCATCCAACCACTCTTGCACACTTTCTACGCTTTTGCTGACTTTGTCCCAGCCCATATAAAAGGCGTTGTCTCGGTCGTAATAACCTTGTGCATACGAAGGGTGACAGGCTTTGGGAACATGACAAACTGCATCTACTATGAAGCCGGGGATGAGCGTGCGGTTTGGATCAGAGCGGATGATCTCTTCGTCTACGATCTCTTCGGCTGTTAAAATGACTTTCTTTGCTGCAAAAGCAGCTTCTTTTTGCTCACCAACGATGCCCCAAAGATGAGCGTTCCCATTTATATCCGCGCGTTGAACATGGACGATGGCTACGTCGGGGTTTAAGGCAGGAACGGCAATCAGTTTTTGGTCGGAATAAGGATCAGGAACGCGTTTAATGCGTGGATTTGCTTCTTCTAAACTTGTAGCAGCGGTGGGATTGATGGGCATAAAAGGAAGGCCGGCTGCGCCAGCCTGGAGGCAGGAGATCATCCCGAAATGAGAATATTCTTCCCATTCGATTTCACCGCGTTCAATTGCGCCGCGTACAATTCGTAAGGATCCAACGCCGGGGTTACCCATATAGGAAAAAATGACTTTCTTTGCACATCCCGCGGCAACCATCTGGTCGTAAATCAGGTCTGGAGTGGCTCGAGCAAGCACGAGATCACGTTTGCGTTGGCGAATAATTTCATGCCCTGCTGCAAAGGGAATTAGGTGAGTGAATCCGGCAGCGTATAGGCTGTCGCCATCCTGTACATATTCTGAAACTGCTTCCGAGAGAGAAATTAATTTGCTCATTGTGTCCTTTGAGGTAATGTGAACTTCTTTACTCTTTCTTTTTTTCTTCTTTCTTCTCTTTGCTTCTCATTTTGCGCCACGCTTCAAAACGACCGCTTGGTGGGGGTTTATCCGCATTTCGGCGTAAATAAATTCCGAAACCTGAGAGCAGCAAGCCAAGAAAAAGATAGTCGAAGTAAACTGTTTTGGCAATGTCTGAGATAACGAAAAGCAGAACAAATCCCAGGCCGATCACGATAAAAAAAGTACCAATACGAGGAACAATATTTTTTTCATCCATATATTAATGATAATCCCCTTCCTCCTGGAGGGGAAGAGGAACTTCTTTGTTTTTCAGCCTTAACCAAGCATTATTCTTGCTAGAGGAGCAGGAGATGGATCCCCGAAGAGGATGAAGCCGGATATGCCGATGATAATGCAAATTGCCAGTAAGCAGAACAGAATTAAGAAAAGAAGGGCAAAAATAATAATTTTGTTTTGTGTGCTTGCATTCCAAAGCGTTTGAAGTTTTTTCATTTTCTGGTTCCTTATTCTTCTCTGAATACCCCGTAGCTTGCTACGAGGGTTCCGAGCATTAAGAAAAATCTGTACCCGTAGGGGCAAAATTCCGTAATACCCCGTCCGCTTGCGGCGGGGATAGGAATTTTGAAGATTTTTCAAATTTATTTTTATGTTGAAAAATCCTTATCGCTTATAGATTACGCCTTATGTGAAATAGAATCACACTGTTTGGGTAAAAGTTTGCACATCAATG
>CAZOOX010000116.1:0-13167 GCA_964581545.1 uncultured Anaerolineaceae bacterium | reverse complement strand
GATTTGCTCATGATTTTTTATCCTACACTCTATTGCTGGCTAACGATGGCGTAAGCTGCCCGCCGACTTTGCAAACGCAAGCCAATTTTACCAGAACCTAAAACCGAGAAAATCGCGCCGCATACCAGAGCCGATAGGCGGGTCAGCTTAACGCGGGGTTAGGTGTTGCCCGCTTTGCAAACAGGTAGCAGAGTTATTCAATACTATTCCTTAGCAGTCATTTCTATAGACCAATTATCTTTAGCGTAAACTTCGATTAAGAGCGGAGCCCCGTTTAGTATTGTAGTGCCTTCGTATGGATCAGTTGTGTTGACTAATAAATCAGCATAGCCATTGAGACCATACACTTTTACTGCAAAATGACTGCTTGCTGCATTTCCTCGAATAATAGCCAAATCAGGAACACTTCCATTCACCCAAAGTACTTCATCTCCCTTTCCTTCAATAACTCCAGGGACAGTTAAAATGCGAGCAGATGCTATAGAAAGTATCTCTATTCTCCATTCGCCCGTTGCTGTAACTTCAAATCTTGTTGATTTTTTATCCGTGCTCAAATCGAGAGCTTTAATACCATCATATGGGTCTGTAGTGTTTGCTAATAAATCAATGCGCTCTCCATTGCTTGAATAACTTTGAACTGCAAAATGACGACTTCTAGGATTTCCAACTATATGTACAATGGCTACTTCAAAGGGATTATCAAAATCTACGACATAATCTCCTGTCCCCGTTAATACAACAGGTTCTGGTATAGGCGTAGGCGGTACGGGGGTATTTGTAGGGGCGAGAGTATTTGTTGGAACAGGTGTGTTCGTTGGAGCATTAGCGGTTGAAGTTTGATTAACTCCAGCAATAACCGTTTCTGCCGCCTGAGTGTATAGGGCATTTACATCAATAGTTGGCTCTACTTGTTCTGCTGAAGTTCCACAAGCAACCAAAAATAATGTCAAGAAAAACAAACTACCCTTTTTTAGTATTTCTTTCATTCCCTTCTCCTTAAAT
The DNA here is from genome assembly GCA_964581545.1 of uncultured Anaerolineaceae bacterium. GTDB lineage: Bacteria > Chloroflexota > Anaerolineae > Anaerolineales > Villigracilaceae > Desulfolinea. The sequence continues at coordinate 12,165 of CAZOOX010000116.1, read as the reverse complement.
TAGTTTGCACGTTAGTTTAGAAACAAAACACCTAACTAGGTGATATATCGCACTCTTGCGGTATAAAACTGCGTTTTGAATATTATGAAGCGTTTAAGTGCGTCCAAACGCCAGTTTTTTTAGTATTATGCGGCAAAAAGCACGGCATAATACATGATTTGTAGTATTATACGTCAAGAATGCCGTATAAATGACTCAGGACAGCAAAATGACGCAGAAAAAGCAAAAAAAGTTACTCGATTTACTCAGCGATGTGCTTCGTCGGAAACAATACTCCTATCGAACTGAAAAAACCTATCTAAATTGGAACAAGCAATATATTCTGTATCACAATAAAAAACACCCTAAGGATATGGGAGAGAAAGAAATATTGATATTTTTATCATATCTTGCACAGGAGCGCAAAGTGTCTCCATCAACCCAAAATCAAGCGCTAAGTGCAATTCTGTTTTTGTATAGGGAAGTACTCAATAAGCCTATAGATATGCGCGATGCTTTTGTAGGTGCTCGCCGTTCACGCAATATTCCGGTAGTTCTCACGAAAGCAGAAGCCAAAAAGGTTTTGTCTGAAATGCGGGGCACCATGGGGTTGGCAGGGCAACTCCTTTATGGCACGGGCTTGCGTCTAAACGAGCTGGTAAATTTACGAGTAAAAGACATAGACTTTGGTAATCAACAAGTGCTTGTTCGGGATGGAAAGGGCGGAAAAGATCGTCTTACCATGCTTCCAAAAATATTGCATGAGCCTTTGAAAACTCATTTGCATAAAGTGAAGGGATTGCATCAAAGAGACTTGGAAAAGGGATATGGGAGAACATGGCTACCTTACGCTCTTGCGCGAAAATATCCCAACGCAGAAAAAGAATGGATTTGGCAATATATCTTTCCTTCAAAGGTCATCTCACCAAATAAGCTCGATGGTATTCCTCGCCGCCACCATATTAGCCCCTCGTCTTTACAGCGCGCCGTCCGAAAAGCTGCAAAAGAAAGCAGAGTCTCGAAGAGAGTTAGCCCGCATACTTTTCGCCATTCTTTTGCGACACACCTTTTAGAGAATGGTTACGATATTCGCACTGTTCAAGAATTATTGGGGCATAAGAATGTCCAAACAACCATGATCTATACTCATGTTCTTAATCGTGGGGGAATCTATGTGCGTAGTCCTTTGGATGATTGAGTAATTCTCTGGGTGCCTACATCAAAAATAAATTGAGTGTTTCAGCCGGGAAGATATGTTTTGATCAACCTAATTCCAGTGGCCCACTTTCCATATCTTGATCAAACCACTTGATCTCTATCTCAAGGCTGTGTTGGATGCCTTTCGTCTTTTTGTCTTCGTCCTCTATTTGTACTTCCAGGATCACTTTTTCAGGGATATGTAGGACAATTTCTTCTTGCCCTTGTCGCAGTATAACTTCCCCATTTTGAATTTTCTCAGCAATTTGTTGTAGAAAGACTACTGTTTCTGCTCTGCTCTTTCGTTCTTCGCTTTTGAATAATCTTACTTCTTTACCCATTGCAACTCCTTTTTCTTTAGGGAATAAATTTGTGCCTATAATTATTTTATCTAATTTTTCCCGTTTTCCAAGTACGTAAAGATAAACTTGACTTCATATCGCTTAATCGCTAGAATCATAATGTTGATGAAATAATCAAAAAGGAAAAAAATGAACGACGAATCTGTTCCCAGTCCCGGCGGGCGTGAAATACGCCCAACTCTAATCTTCTCCTAGGGCAGATTCCACTTTTCTATCGCCTTGGGGGAATTCAAAGGTGATTACATGATCATAAACACAGACGAACTCCTAACTGTGCTTCAAGACGCGCTTGAGCGCGACGATTTCGATTCCGCTATTCAAATGCTCGAAGCCTTGCGTGGTCCCGACCAAGCGGTGCTTTTTGCTGAGTTAGACGATGACGAGCAGCAGGAATTGCTTCCCAAGCTTGAACTCTCCGATTCAGCTGATATTCTCGAGGATATGGACGACCCCGAGACGGCGAAATTAGCAGCATCTCTACCAACAGAAACGATCGCACGCATTGTGGATGAGATGGAGCCGGACAAAGCCGCCGACTTGCTCGGTGACCTGGCAGACGAGCAAAAGGAAGCTGTCCTGTCTCGTCTTGATGATGCCGATGATGTCCGCCCGCTCCTGATCCATCCTGACGAGAGCGCCGGTGGCTTGATGAACTCGGAGTTTTTCGCGCTAAGCCCTCAGATGACGGCGAAAGAAGCTGTCGAGACTTTAAGGCATTGGAGCCCAGACGGGGATGAGATCTACTATCTCTTTGTTATCGATGAAAAGAAAAAACTCTGCGGAGTTGTCAATTTGCGGACTTTAATTTTAGCAACGCCCACGACTTTCATCGAAAATATCATGGACAGAGATGTTATATCGGTTAACGTCAGCGTAGATCAGGAAGAGTGTGCGCGAACGATGGCGCATTATGATCTTGCAGCGATTCCCGTTGTCAGCGAAGAAAACGTCATTATGGGTGTCATTACCCACGATGACATCGTCGACGTTCTCGAAGAAGAAGCCACCGAAGATGTATATCGTCTGGCAAATATTTCGGATAGCGAGTTGAACCCAGATAGCTCCATAAAAGAGCAAATAAAGGGTCGCCTCCCCTGGCTTTATCTCAATACACTAACAGCTCTTTTTGGGGCGTGGGTGATCAGCAACTATGAATATGTTATTGCGCAAGCCGCTGTTTTAGCTTTGTTTCAATCAGTTGTCGCCGGGCAAGGTGGTAATACCGCCAGCCAGAATATCGCTATGGCTGTTCGCGCTCTCGCAACAGAGCGCGTTGGTGCCAGAGCACAACGCCGTATTATTATTCGGCAATTCTTTATGGGTTTATTGTTGGGGGTTGCTGTCGGGACAGTTGTTGCGCTAGGTGTTTATCTATGGCGCGGCAATATTTACCTGAGCCTTGTTCTGGGGCTAGCTTTAGTTGCCAATCTCAGCTTGGGGTCAATGATCGGGGTTTTAGTACCACTCGGATTGGAGAAAATAGGTGTAGACCCTGCTCTGGCTTCATCGGTATTGGTTACCGCAGCAACAGATAGCATGGGCTTCTTCATTTTTCTGAGCTTGGCAGCATATTTCTTGCAATATATTCAGTAAAAGCAGAACCCCGCTCTTTTTATCGAGAGCGGAGTTTATTTAAAAAAAACATCCATTCTTCCCCTTATTTGTCACGCTTTTAGCGTGACAAACCTTTGCGCACCAAGTAAGTCACGTTGCAAACGTGACCTACACACGCAATCGAGTATTTTTGATCCTTAGCGTTTACCAATGCGTGCCTTCAGCATTGTTGACCCCGGCCGATTTGCCCACATATTTGTACATTGTCACATTGCTAAAAGGCTCTCCTAAAATACCATCATGGATCGCCCAAGAGCGGAGGCGGATGCTCTGCCGCGCATCGGCCTGTCGGAAAACCGAGGAGTTGTCCAGCTTGTCAACCACATCTCCCGATTCGCGCGTGAATTCATCCTGAATCCGCTTCATCAACTTTTTTCCGGACTGATAGGTGAATCCGTAACGCTCGAAGATGATCGCATTATGATAGTAGAGAGGCTCAGCAAAATACATATCGTGTCCGAGATCGGCGACAAAGCTTTCAAAGGCGTTGACAGCGGAGGCAAATATACTTAACCCACTCCGTATTTGTCCCGGTGTCAAGCCAAAATTAAGCGCGTCCCTTTCCGCTGCTATATTGCGCTGGGATGTTCCGAATTTGGTTGCGTCTCCGTTGGGCATCACATCCACATCAAAGCGCGGTGAATCGGGGTTATTCAAAATATAAAGCAAAATATGGATTTGCCCATTCATCGTGTCGGTGAGATGTCCATAAAAAATGGGGTCGCGAAAACCGTATTCGTGATATAGAGACATCTCTACGCTGGTTCTGCCTGGTTTCGCTTTTAGTTCGACAAGGGAACGCCCCTGAATATCTGTAAGGTAGGGCGTGATATTAAAACGCTCTAGCAATTCGATGGGGATAATACGTCTGTAAATCTCCCGTTTTTCGTGCTCCGGCAGCAGGTTGATGCCGCCAATTGTAGATGCGCTCATAATTACTCCCTGTATTGCATTTGTCTTTTCATGTCACGCTCTGTTTCTTTTGCCTTGATGGCTTGGCGTTTGTCATGGAGCTTTTTGCCACGTGCGAGAGCGATCTCGATTTTGGCGCGCCCACCTTTGAGATAGACTTTGGTCGGGACGATAGTCAGCCCTTTTTTACGAACGGAGTCTCGCAATTTGCGAATTTCTCTTTTGTGCAAAAGCAATTGTCTGGGACGACGCGGCTCATGATTGAAACGATTTGCCTGAGTATAGGGAGCAATATAGGCTTCCATCAGCCAGGCTTCCCGCTCATCTACGCGGATATAGGCTTCTTTGATGCTCATTTGCCCCAAGCGAATCGATTTGATCTCGGAGCCTTTTAGGGAGAGACCTGCTTCAAATTCGTCTTGGAGAAAGTACTCAAATTTTGCTTTGCGATTTGTTGCGACGACTTTTATCTTCATATTGGGATTGTAACATGGGAGCAGAAAGTGTGATGTTTTTTGATAGGCTTTGGGTCTTCATGGGAGTATAATTTCCCTGTTATATTGCTCTTCACAAAGGAAGGTTTTTGAATGAAAGAAATAGCAGTTGCTTTAGGTGGTGGCGGCGCAAGAGGTAATACCCACATAGGTGTTTTACGGACATTGGAAGAAGCGGGCTACCGCATTGCCGCGATTGCTGGAACAAGTTTTGGCGGCTTGGTCGCTGCTTTTTATGCCGCAGGTTACTCACCTGATGAGATTGAAAGTGTCTTTGCTGGGATAGATCAAAATAAACTCTATGAACTTGGCATACACAATAAACCAGCCGTGTTGGGATTAAGCAAAATAAGCCAATGGCTTGATGAAATGCTGGGCGAGAAAAGTTTTGAAGAGACGCGCATTCCTTGTGCCCTGACTGCTGCAAATTTGCTTTGCAATTGTGAAGTAACGCTAAAAACCGGCGCACTTAAAGAAGCAATTTTGGCTACAATTGCTGTGCCGGGAATTTTTCCTCCCTATCAAACGGATGAGCATTATCTTGTCGATGGCGGTGTGCTAAATCCCGTTCCGGTTTCTTTAGCGCGTGAACTAGCGCCTAAGCTTCCTGTTGTTGCTGTTGCGCTGACTGCGCCGCCCTCGCCTACTTCATCTTATCATTTGCCGGTTTCGGTCCCTTCGGTGATACCGGAAAGTATTATCAAACGTATAACACGCCTAAACGTGGCTCAGGCAATGAACGTTTTTCTGCAATCAGTTGATATGAGTAACAGGGCGATAACTGAACTGCGCCTAAAAAACGAGCCGCCAGACATTCTGATCCGGCCTGATGTAGAGGGGATCGGCTTGCTCGACCAGGTCGATGTTCCTGCTCTTGCTCGTTTGGGGGAGGAAGCGACCGAAGCCCTTTTGCCCGATTTAGAGCGTGTAATGCGTCGATCACGCGGATTCTTTAATATCTTGTTCGGAAGGAAATAATAATGACCCGAGATTTACGAAAATATGCCCAGCAGACCAGTGTTCGACTTGGCGCAGGTGCGCTTTTGGTCCTGTTTATTGTTGGCGATGGTTTAATTTACCTGATTTACGGAAAAGGGGCTGCGCTAATGGGGCTGATATGCCTCCTCGCCGGTGTTGCGCCTATTCTCATTATTGCGCTCTTTATGGCTTTACTTGATTGGACTGTCAAACGTGCAAATCGAGACTAATACCACAGTTCTAGACCAATTTGGTTGGACATTTCGCGTTCGCCCTCTAAGCGAAGATGCCAGCCGCATATTGCTTCTTTTGCACGGTTGGACGGGTGATGAAAGCTCAATGTGGACTTTTACGCGCAATATCCCTTCAAGGTATGCTATTATTTCGCCGCGCGCTCCCTACGCTGCCCCAGCGGATAAGGGTGGATATTCGTGGCGGGAGATCAAGCCCGGCACCTGGGGATCGCCGACTCTCGAAGAACTGCATCTTGCTGCCGATGCCCTCGTTTCGCTCGTGGATAAATGGCAGGATTCCGTTAAAATAACATCTCCCACTTTCGACATTGTGGGTTTTAGCCAGGGTGCGGCTTTGGCAACAACAATTGCTGCTCTTTATCCATCACGCGTAGACAGGGTTTCTGTTCTCTCTGGCTTCATCCCACCCGGCCTGGATTCTGTTTTGCGCCCTGACCTTTTAGAAGATGTCCGCTTTTTCTGGTCACATGGCAGACAGGATGAGTTGATACCCATTGAGCGGGGGAGGGCATCGATCAAGTTGTTGGAAGATGCTGGCGCAAAGGTTCATCTGTGCCAAGCAGATATTGGGCACAAGGTTAGCAAAGATTGTCGGCGCGCCCTGGATGCGTTTTTGAGTAATGTATAGCGTAAGAAAAAGCATCCAGTGCCCGTCATTTACAGCGGACTTTCTCACTTTTGGCTCATCACTTTATGGTATCCTTGCCACATTCGTTTAGCGGTATAAGTTGAAGGTAATTTAAATGAAAAAACTTTCTCGAAGAGACTTTCTTAAATTAGCGGGAGCCAGCCTGGGGTCAAGTGCGTTTCGGCGATTTGAGGGGATCTATCCCTCAGGCAGATTTGAATTCCCCGAAGGCGATAAGTTAGGGCGGGTCTCCGTCACACCTTATTTTTATGCAACGGAGATGAAAGCTGCCCCTGATTCCAGCGCGGCGACTGTGGCAACGCTTCCTGAAGATACGGTTGTGGTTTGGTTGCGTGAAGTGGTGGGAACGGCGCATTATAGCCAAAGCAAACGTTGGGTAGAAACCCCCGAGGGTTTTATTTACTACCCACATTTGCAACCGGTCTATAATCATCCAAATATTCCCATGGCGACTTTGCCCGAGGGGAAAACAGGGTTTTGGGCTGAGGTGACTGTGCCTTATGTTGATTTGCGCCCGCTGAGCAGTTCTGTCTCTTCACCAAGTTTTAGTTATATTATGTCTTTGGGGCAATCGCCGCGTTTATATTATAGTCAGGTCGTGTGGATCGATGGCATCAAGGAAGAAGGCGGAAAAACTTTTTATCGCTTCAACGAAGATCTGGGGCATGGCTATGGCTATGGCGATATTTTTTGGGCAGACGCAACATCTTTTCGCATGATCACAGAAGCAGAAGTTGCGCCGATCAGTCCTGATATAGACCCGGCCTTGAAGAAGATCGTTGCCGATGTGACCTACCAAACCCTTTCATGTTACGAAGGGGAGCGGGAAGTCTTTTTCTGCAGAATGTCCAGCGGCGCGGGTGATTTTAATACACCTGTTGGTTCTCTATATACGTGGTGGAAAACTTTCTCCATTCATATGTCCGCAAACACGGCTTCAGACAGTGGCTATGACACAGCAGGTGTTTCCTGGCCTACTTTTATTAGTGGCGCAGGCGTTGCTATACATTCTGTTTTTTGGCACAGTGATTATGGTGTAAAGCGATCACATGGCTGTATTAATGTAGAGCCTGATGCAGCAAAATGGATCTTTTGCTGGACGCATCCACATGTTTCGCTAGATCAAAGTGAAATAAAAATGACCTGGCCCGATGTAGGTACAGAAGTCAGTGTTGTTGAACGAAGTTTTTAGTTTCAAATAGGAATTCTTGATTTATATGAGGTACTACTACTATGGATTTGAGTAATATCACGATCGGCTTGTCTTTTCTGGCTGGTTTGGCATCTTTCCTTTCCCCTTGTGTTTTCTCGCTTGTCCCTGCTTATGTAGGCTATCTGGGCGGACGCGCAGCTGGTGGCGAGGGAAATGAAAATAATAAGTTTGTCACCTTTACGCATGGCTTGGCCTTTGTGCTTGGCTTCAGTGTTGTTTTCATTCTTTTAGGTGTTGCAGCCTCTGCTTTTGGCGGCTTGCTATATGATATTCGCACCTGGTTGGCAAAGATCGGCGGGATTGTGGTCATTATTTTGGGCTTACACATGATCGGCGTATATCGCATTCCTTTCCTTGAGTATGATACGCGTGTGCAGGAACTTCCCGACCCTAAATGGGGATATTTGTCATCTGCGCTGTTGGGCGTTTTCTTCTCTGCCGGATGGTCACCTTGTGTCGGTCCTGTTTTGGGTGCGATACTTACACTCGCCATTAATGGCGGTGATGTAGGGCAGGGCGCAACTTTGCTCACAGCTTATTCCGCTGGTTTGGCAATTCCTTTCCTTATCGCAGCGTTGGGCATTGGTTGGGTTGGTGCAACCTTGCGTAAATACGGCAAAGCCATGCACTATGTTGAAATCGTCATGGGTATAATTCTTGTTATTGTCGGCATCATGCTCTTCTCTGGTACTTTTGAATTGCTTGCCCGCTACGGTACTTTTGTAGATTTTGGATTGTAGTATTTGATAATTTCTTGAAAGATGCATTAGTCTTGACCCAAAAAAAGCCTTTCTCTATTTGGATAGCCATTACCTTAAGCACAGTGATTTGTTCTATCACTGTGCTTTCTTTGGGATTTGTAAAATTATTAAAAGATAGGCAGTCTGTATTTGTTGCTCCTGCACAATTCAGAGGTAGCTCCGCTCCTGATTTCAACTTGCCCTCGTTAAGTGGAGAGAATCTCAACCTCAGCGACTTCCGTGGCCAAGCAGTCGTCATCAACTTCTGGACAATTTGGTGCGATCCCTGTAAAGAAGAAATGCCTCTTCTGGCATCTCTTCCCGAGAAATATGGCGCGGATCTGTCTGTTATCGCCATCAACGAAGGAGATTCAGCAGCAGATGCTAAAAATTTCTTGGAAGAAGAAAATATAGAAATAACGATCTTGCTCGATGAAGACCGTAAGGTCGGTGAAGATTACAAGATCGGGGGCTATCCAACCAGTATCTTTATTGATAAAGAAGGCATTATTCAAGCAATTTATCTTGGAGAGTTGTCTGAAGAACAATTGAAAAGTAATCTGAAACTTATAGGAATCGAATAATGGTAAACATCACGCTCTACACACGAAAGAACTGCCATCTTTGCGATGATGTCAAAGCCGATCTTGCGGCTTTACAGGAGAAATACCCTCATCGTCTTGCCGAGATTGACATAGAAAGCGATTCTGCTCTTCTTGCTGTGCACAAAGAGACGATCCCCGTTGTCGAAGTCGGACCTTATGTTCTTAGAGCGCCTATCAGCAAACAAGACCTTGCGATGACTATCGGAGCGGCAATTGATCGTCAAGATCAGCTTGAGAGAACAGGCGATGATCTTTACCGAAAACGCACTAAACGCGGCAGCACCTTCACAGGCGCAGATAAATTTTCTTATTGGATCTCAAGGCAATATATGCTTATTATCAGCCTTGTCCTTCTCTTTTATGTGGGACTTCCCGTCCTTGCCCCTGTCCTGATGAAGGCTGGCGCAACAACCCCCGCAAATATTATCTATAAAATATACAGCCCTCTCTGCCACCAATTCGGCTTCCGCTCTTTCTTCCTTTTTGGCGAGCAACCTTATTACCCTCTTACCGAGACAGGTATTGCTGGTGAAGGGACTGACCTGATCGATTTTGAAACCGCATCCGGTATTACACATATCCATGAAGCCAACAGCGAAACTCGTTGGGATGCCCGCAGCTATGTCGGAGATGAAAAAGTCGGCTATAAAATGGCTCTTTGCGAAAGAGATATTGCCATTTATGGCGCAATGCTCATCTTTGCTCTCATATTTTGGCTAACAGGAAAGCGTCTTCCGCCTTTGCATTGGGCGCTTTGGTTGCTTCTTGGCCTTGGGCCTATCGGCTTGGACGGCTTTTCTCAGCTCATCAGCCAATTCGAAATTTCTATCTTCGACAGCCTTTTGCCTTATCGCGAAAGCACGCCTTTTTTGCGCACACTAACGGGCTTTCTCTTTGGTTTCTCAACTGCCTGGTTTGGCATTCCTTATGTCGAAGAGAGTATGCGCGAAACCCGGCAGATCTTCATTAAAAAGCTCGCTATTATCAACGCCAGGAAATAGCTACTATGCCTTTTTTTGAAAATGAGGGAGTTCGTTATTTCCAGTTTCAGAATTTTCCCGATTCAATAGTTCATGCAGTTTTCACTCGGCAAGGAGGCGTTAGCCCGGCTCCCTGGGATTCGCTTAATGTTGGCGGGAGTGTTGGAGATGTGCTTCCGAATGTGCGTGAGAATCGAATCCGGGCATTTACTGCGCTGAAAAGAGATCCCGAATCCGTTTTTGACCTTTGGCAGGTTCACGGTACTCGATCGGTTTTTGCCCGTGAACCTCGACGACCTAATTCTCATGAAGACAAGGGTGACCTGATCTTTACTGACAGTCATAAAGTGACTCTTTTTATGCGTTTTGCCGACTGCACTCCTTTGCTCTTTTCTGATGAAAGTCTTGGTGTGGTCGGCATCGCCCACGCTGGCTGGCAGGGAACGGTTCTGGGTGTTGCTTCGGCCGCAATAAAGGCTATGCAGAAAAAGTATGGCTCAAAGCCAGAAAATATCCGAGCTGCCATTGGCCCCTCCATTGGTGTGGATCATTATGAGGTTGGCGCTAACGTGATCGAGCAAGTCCACGCAAGCTTTGGCAAAGATGCTGAATCGCTGCTTCCGGAATTTGGTGAACGCAGACATTTTGATATGTGGACAGCTAATCGCATTCAGCTTGAGAAGGCTGGTGTTGAGCAAATCGAAACTGCAAACCTTTGCACAGCATGTCATCTTAATGACTGGTATTCCCATCGCGCGGAAAAGGGAAAAGCGGGGCGTTTTGGTGCTATGATTGCATTAAAATAATCGCAAAAAGAATAAAACTATGATGGATCAATCGCTGGTCAAGTCAATACAAGAAAATTATCAAAAAACCTTATCTCAAATAGCAGATGCTGCTCATGCTGCAGGGCGTGAACCAGAGTCTGTTGAATTAGTGGTTGTTACAAAAAAACAACCACTTTTTTTGATCGAGGCAGCTATTGCGGCGGGAGTGAAGACCCTCGGGGAAAATTACCCGGAAGAAGCTGTTAAGAAGATGCAATCTTTGGAAGAGGAAACTACGGTAGAATGGCATATGATCGGGCACGTACAGAGCCGAAAAGCATCTTTAGTTCCTGCAAACTTTGCTCTTTTGCATTCTCTTGATCGACTAAAGATCGCCCGTCGCCTTGACCGTTTTTCTGCTGAACTTGGACGTAAACTTCCCGTATTACTGGAGTTCAATGTCGGTGGTGAAAGTAGCAAGCATGGCTGGGACGCATCCGACGAATCTCGCTGGGAAGAACTCCTCCCGAATGTTGAAGAAATTCTTTTGTTGAAAAATCTTGATGTACAAGGGCTAATGACAATGCCTCCCTTCTTTAGCGATGCTGAATTGGCTCGCCCGTATTTTCGTCAGTTACGGCGATTGCGGGATTATTTTAGGGACCGGTATCCGCAGGTTAAATGGGAGCAACTTTCCATGGGAACGAGTGGCGATTTTCACATCGCCGTAGAAGAAGGGGCAACAATTGTTCGGGTGGGGCAGGCAATTGTAGGCTCACGTCCGGTTTAATTTTGGAGAAATAATGATTATTGTTTTTTTGATCAGTTTAATTAATATTGCTACTCAACTTCTTATCCTATTGATAATTCTTTCGGCTGTGTTATCATATTTCATGTCCCCTTATCATCCGGTGCGAGAGACTATTGATCGCGTTGTTGAGCCAATGTTAGCGCCAATTCGACGCGTTGTGCCGCTGGTTGGGATGTTTGATCTTAGCCCTTTGGTTTTATATTTTTTAGTCAGGGCATTATCTTGGGCATTAATTAATTTTTTATCCGCACTACCGCATTAATTGAGGTGAATTTATGTCTTCTCGTAAGTACAAGCTGCACGACGGGCAGTCTGGCGCAGCATTGACGGTGCGCTTAACTGCAAAAGCAAGCCGAAATGCTGTCGCAGGCATTTTAGAGGATGGGACGATCAAGGTCCATGTAACTGCGGCTCCTGAAAAGGGACAAGATAATGCCGCGATGACAAAGCTGATCGCAAAGGTTTTGGGCGTTCCGGATGAGGATGTAGCGGTCGTTGCAGGCGAGACAGGACGTGACAAATTGATCTCAATTTTGTCTTTGGATGCAGCTTCAGTGACACCTTGTTTTTGCGCCCATAGACCGCCTTTCTATTCGACGCTAAAAAATGA
>CAZOOX010000115.1:0-13219 GCA_964581545.1 uncultured Anaerolineaceae bacterium | reverse complement strand
GCTCTGCCTGGACACAGCAGGTGATGATCGAGAAGCCAAAAGCCAGCCAAGGTGAGCTGCTTGGAAAATTCTTCTTCGCCAGTGAAGATGACCGGGGGATTTACATCATCGAGCAGGGACATGAACCCGCGAAGAAATTTGTGCCTGTTGTACAAACGCCTTTGCCTGGTCTATTCAATCATCCGCTCAATATCCCTTTGCGGATCGTGATCGCCCAGATGCTGATCGCTGCGCTGGATGATGATATGCCCTACAACCAGTGGATACCTGTGACCAGCCTCGTGAGGCGCGAGGATGTAGCAGATTTATTCGTTACTGATATGGTAAGTGCCTACGGCTTCCAGATCAAGGCCTTGGGCAATGATCTTCGTCAGGCATTATGTGACTTACAAAACATTCAACAAGGAAAATAACAACGATGAAGAAATGGCCCCTAATAATTACGATCATGCTACTGCTTTCTGCCTGCATCGGTGATGCAGAAGTTCCTACAGAAGTACCAGCAGAGTCTGTCCCGGCTGAAGTGAAGGATGATTCGCCAGCAGTATCAGCGCCCCAGAATATTCTTGGGCAGTGGGTGCTCGATGCTGGGCAGGCTACCGGTGGCGACTCTTCGATGCTCGATCTCCTGGAAGCGGAAATCTTCGAGGCGGCCAAAGTCGAGATCACAGCAGATTATTTAATCATTGGGGATTTTGGACATACTTATTCTTGGATTGACGCAACACGTATTCGTATCAATGGTGTTGGCGTAAGTTTCTCATCTGTCAATGAAGGTTTTTTCTACGTTTTCACTGTGCAGCGAGATGGTGATTTTTTGCGCCTGCTCACATCAGATGGAACACCCTTTACAGTCTTCGGGCGTGAGGGATCAGCAGCAGTTCCTGCCATCAACGTGGCTGTAGTCGCTTCTGTAGAAGAAGCACCAACGGTCGCGTCCCTTCCTGTAGTGCCTACGCCTTGGACACCTTGCGAAGGCGGCTATGAAACTCACTTATTCAAAGGTGGCTTTGCTTATGTAAATCCTATCCCCCCTGATCCTAATATCGTCCGTAGCGCCCCGGACAACACCAGCGCGCAGATGGGTTTGATCCAGCCCAATGAGCTGGTGGAAGTATTGGATGGTCCCCAGTGTTCTGGAGGCTGGGTTTGGTGGCAGATCACCTCGAAGAAAACCGGTCTGAGCGGCTGGACGGCTGAAGGGGACGGAACTTCCTACTGGGTTTTGCCTTGCCCGTTCAACGGTAGCGAGTGCGGTGCGCCCTAAATTCGCACTTGAAAAGAATTTTCTTTTGCCTTAGAATTTGATTAGTCGAGATCGTTGGATGCCCCCCTCATCCAGCATCTCGGCTTTTTCTTTAATCCAGAAAGCCCAGCCCCTTTGCATTGGGGCAGTATCTTTCCCGATGATCTGTTTTTCCACAGTAGTTACAAGGAATAGGCGGTAGTGGATTTTTCCAATCCGGGTTGAAATTCATCTGATAGAGAGAGTACAAATGCGCTCTAACTCGATAGAACATGTACTTGATCTTGCCAATTATGCTTTTTATCATTTCTTTCTTGTCTCTTGAAGCAGTTCCTGCTACAGTCATAATCCTATGGCTTGAGAACTGCTAAAAAATCGCGCGTTTAAAAGCCGGAAAAAGCGAGGCTTTCTCGATAGGATACCTTTGCAAAAGCATAGACACCTTTGTATCTCAGAAAAACAGAAAACAGAAACCAGCACCCAGAAATCAGAAATCAGAAACAGAGCCAGGGGAGAGAATACGAAACCCGATACTGTTGTAGAAGAAAACGGGAACGTTCCTAATGCGGAAGGCGCAGCGCAGATACCAGTCATTAAAGATCCAAGAGCCGCCGCGCAAGGTACGATTGGTCTCTTCTTTTTCATACCAGGAATTTGTCCATTCCCAGACATTGCCGCTCAAGTCTGCAATCCCTTCCGGGGTTGCACCATCAAATTGCCCAATGAGAGTTGTGGATGCTCCGCTTGATGATAAAGCGTAACTAGCATCATTGTCCTGTTTCCAGAATGGGGCAGCATTGGCGCGGTTGAACTCAAATTTATCACCCCAAGAATATTCCCTACCTTCTACCCCGCGTGCAGCGCGTTCCCATTCGTATGCAGTAGGTAGGCGGATCGGGCGAGCCAGCTCTATTGCCAGCCAATTGCAATAGGCTTCGGCTTCAAACCAAGTAACCCCTACCACCGGCGCAAGGGGATTATTCCACTTGGTATCGTGCCAGAAAAAGGGTTCATAACGTTTTTCTGCGGGGCGACGTTCAAGATAATCTTTTGTCGCTCCACTTGCTTTTGTATCATACCTACCTGTACGCCAAGACCAGCCTTCTACGCTCCAAAACTTTTCTTCATCGTAGCCACCTGCTTCAATAAAGCGCCGATATTGCCAGTTGGTGACGGGGTATTTGGCAATAGAAAAGTCTTCTTCAATTTTTTCAGTCTTCTTATCATCACCATAGAGAAAATCGCCTGCTGGGATGTGGATCAGTTCGTCCAGATCGGGACGGATGCGGGCTAGGAAATCGGGGCTGCTCGAGGCGAGACGACCCAGACTAAGACCGGCATCACGCTGGGTTGCCGGAAGCAAGCTGCGGTCAAGGGCGGCTCCTTCCAGTGCGTCGATCACTTCATTGGCTGCGGCACGTCCTAATCCCTCTTCCCCCACATCTTCCAGGCAGGCTCCTGCCAAGAGGATATTCTGAGCAGAATCATCCCCCTTGCAGGTCATCTTGAGCATGGCACGCACCACTTTTGCTGCCACGCGCGGTTGCTTGTTCGCTAATCCCCAAACCCCCACAGAGAGCAAAATGGTCTCATGCCAACCGGGTTCGCTCAGGTGGGTTTCAATCACATTTAGGCTCTCTTGCAGGTCGAGCTGCCCTAGTTGGTAAATGCCATAAGCAGCCAGCATTTCTTCAAAAGTCAGGTGTAAAAAGCCATAAAGACGCGGTCCGCGCTCAACCAGCAGGTTAGAGTAGTGGCGGACGCTGTGTAAAAATTCGCGTGATTTTTCTCTGGCAGGACCGCGCTTGAGACCCCAATCTTCGCCCATATAGGTGCGGGAAAGTTCGCCGAGCAGGGCTTCTTCAGTGACAACACCGGCAGTGGGGTTTTTTTCACGTAGCCAAAGAGCAAGGGGACCTAAAGTCATCAGGACTTCGTTGTGATTAAGTTCGGGTCCAACAGGGTATTGATCGAGGGCGCGAGATTTATTCCAGGAGCGGATCAGGGTTTCGAGATAGAGTTCATAAAGTTCGGCACGGCGGTTAGGCAGAGAAACACCCTGCCTTTTGATAAGGGCGAGAATGGTGAGCAAAAGGGGATTGGTGGCTAATTTGCCCACCCCCGGATTGGCATCAATTGCTTCGAGTAGGGCAAGGCGTTCTTTCTCAGCAGAAGCCTTGGCTTCGGGGGTGTCTCCAAGCGTGCTTCTCTCAAATGCCCAGCACCAGCGTTCGGCAAAATCTTCAACAGAACTACGGTTGAAATCAAGCAGGGTATAAAGGTTCCACTCACTCTTTAGCGGAGCTTGTTGGTAGCCCACAATCCGGCTGGTAACGACCAGTTTATTGCCTTTTTCGACCGCTTCGCTGGCGAAATTTTCAACTTTATTAACCAAATAAGCGCGTCCATCCTGGACCTCATCCAAGCCATCCAACAAGATCACAGCTTGCCCCTGAGAGAGTGCAGATTCAAAAAGTGGTGCAAGGTTTTTTACGCCCTGATCTGCAAAATAGGTTGAGAGGTAACTTTGTAGGCTACCATCGCCATTCTTGTGTAAAACGCGGGCATAGGCATTCAGCGGCAAAAGGATCGGGAGCGGCGCATCTTCTTCTGCGGAGAGTCTCAAAGTAAGGTATTTGAGCAAAGTGGATTTACCCGAGCCAGGATCACCCAAGACAACAACGAGTGCTTCTTCGCCGAGTGCGTCTTCGACTCGGACTGTATGCACCGCACCTTTCTCGAGGCTTGCTATCGCTTCATCTGGTAGATACTCGTCCCGAAGCACTCGCCCCGCCAAACGGCGCTCCCAGGTTTCTCCACCAGGGCGTTCTGGGCGCGCAAGGAGCGGCACATAGACTTCTTCGAGCAGTAACTCGCTAGAGATCGCTTCAAATTGGGGAATGCCCTTGAAATCCAATGCTCTATAAGCGCGCCGAAGATATGCCAAATACTCAGTTTTAAGTTCTTCTAAATCAGGCGGTGGCACAAATGCAGGCAGTTGGATGATCTGGGTGATCTTATCGCCGCCAATGAAGTCGCCTTCAATTTTTGTTTTGCCGAAGTTTGTCGTTTTCTTTTTAGGCATGGGAAACCTCGTCTTGTTGTGATGTGCAATGCACGTCGAATAATTTTCTTGTCTCTGCCAACTTTCGGTAATCCTACCAGAGGGCAGAGATGGGGTATATATTTGGCTTCTTCCGAAGAAGTAACCAGGAGCGAGCAGTACTGGCTCTGTTTTGGGACACCGTCCTGCATCACTGTGATAACAGGATTTACCGGTCAGCCAACATCGTCATGGAGAGAATACGAAACCCGATATTGTTGTTGAAGTTATCGGGTACGTTCCTATTGCGGTAGGCGCAGCGCAGATTCCTTTCATTATTGTTCCAAGAGCCGCCGCGCAAACCTACTCGACCCTACAAAAGCGATTCGAGATCGCTAGTTGCCGGTTGAAATTTTCTTTTGCCAGCCACCGAGTAACTTGCCGATTTCTACCATCATTCTAGCGGCATGTTCGTATTGTCGGGGTTCAATAATTCCGAGATCACGGCTCATACGCAGATGGGTGCGTAATTTGTCCAATTCTATATCTGCTGAAAGTAAAGGTTCAGGATTGCTTTTACGATGTGCTGCTTCGATCAGATACTCTTGAAATTGAATGGCATCCCGTTGCAAAGCGGATGCCAAAACAAAACGTTGCTGCCGAGGAAATTTTACCGTGAGCGGAAAAAGCCAAAGTAAAAAGTCATAGGTTTTGCTAAAGATCGGTGATTGTTGCATTTTATCCTCGCATCACAGGGATGGGGAGATTGAGAAGAGAGCGGCGCAATCCCCAAGTATTTCCATGTTCGAGATGGGCAATCCAAGCCTGTACAGAGGCGTTTAGTTTTTCGTAGCTCAATTCACCGCGTGCAAATGCCTGGCGTTGTTCGGCAAAACGACGTTGAAAGCGCACGCCGTTATATCTTCTGAGTCTTCGATGGGTGGGATAGGTTCGCCAGCCGAGAAAAGGGATACCTGTATTCACAGGAAAAACAACAGCCCTCTTCTCATGTAAGGTCAGGCGCAATTTGGCTAAATACTGGACGATCTCTTCTTTCCATTGATGAAGGATTTTCTTGTCTTCAGCAAAAAGAAGAAAATCGTCAACATAACGGATATAGCCTTTACACTTCAACTCTCTTTTTACGAACTGATCCAGTGGATCAAGATAGACATTGCCCCAGAATTGACTAGTGAGATTGCCGATAGGTAGCCCGCGTGGACGATTGGATGCGAGTAAATCATCCCCTTTAAAATAGCGCATCTCGTAATTGCTCTTGTGGATACTTGCTCCGCTGTCGATAATCTTTTTACACAACCCCGACGTTTTCTTGTCCGCGATCAGGCGGATGAGTTGCCCAAAGAGGATTTCGTGATCCATGCTGGGGAAGAAATGCTCTAAATCGCATTGCAGCACATAAGGGTAAGAGCGTGAAAATTCAGTTGTGCGCTTCAGAGCAGCGTGCGTACCTTTCCCTACACGGCAGGCATAAGTATCGTGGATGAAACGTCTTTCCCAGATTGGCTCGATCACATTGCATAGGGCATGATGCACAACACGATCACGAAATGGCGCAGCAGAGATCAGGCGTGGCTTGGGGTCTTGAATGCGAAAGTTGAAATATGAACCCGGTTTGTAACTTCCGCTTTCTAATTCATCCTGCAAAGCAAACAAATTCGCTTCCAAGTTATATTCAAAAGCCGCCACATCCCATTTCTTGCGTTTCCCGCGCGCAGCTTTTTTAAAAGACAGGTAGAGATTTTCAAACTCGGTGATTTGCGGGTAAAGATTCTTATAGCTTTTCAAGGGTCTCTCCAGAAATTTTGCGCGTTTAAAAACCGGAAAAAGCAGATGGTTTCTCGCTAGGATGACTTTACAAAGGCACAGATACCTATATATCTCAGAAAAACAGAAGACAGAACACAGAAACCAGAAATCAGGAACCAGAAACAGAGCCAGGGGAGAGAATACGAAACCCGAGACTGACGATGAAGCTAACGGGCACGAACCAATCGCGGTAGGCGCAGCGCAGAATCCACTCAATATAGTCCCAAGAGCCGCCGCGCAAGGTGCGTTCTCCCTCGGCTTCAATTTCGCTTTTCTCAGCATCATAGGGGTAAGGCAAGAAAAGGCTGTTGGTCCAATTCCAAACATTGCCTGCCTGATCTTCTGTCTCAAAAGGACCTAAATTGCCAGCAGCAGTATAAGCTCCCACAGGTGAAGTTTTTTGCACACGCCCTTCGATACTGTTGGCTTTCTTTTCATCCCGTTCATTGCCCCAAGGGTAAATACGGGCTTTGCCACGCTTGGGCAAGCCACGCGCAGCCGCTTCCCATTCGGCTTCTGTGGGCAGACGATAGGTTTTGTTGCTTACTTCACTCAACCAGGCGCAATAGGCTTGGGCTTCAAACCAGGTGATCCCTACAACAGGTTGCGAAGGATTGTTGAAACGAATATCTTCCCAATAACTTGGTTGCGAGCGAGATTTTTTATTCAGGTCTTTAGCTAATTCTTCTTTCAATTCGTCTTCTGTCAGTTCTGCAATATGTTCATAATAATCTAAATCATCTGGAGAATAATCTCCTGTTTTTTCAAGTTGTTCTCTCCAATTTGAAATGTCTTGCAACTGCTTCCATAAGGATAACCACGAAGCAAATTGCCCACCCGTTACTTCTTCACCAGCCAGCCAGCGGCGCGCTAAATCTGTTTGCCAATAGGCTTCGTTTTCATAGCCACCAGCTTCCATAAAACAGGCATATTCAGCATTGGTCAGTGACCATTTACCTATTTGATAGGCATCCAGCTTTACTTTGCTAAGCGGGTTTTCATCTTCATAAGCGTCTTTATCATTTTCTGGGCTACCTATCAGGTATTCTCCGGCAGGTACGTCTACCATCGTAGGCAAAATTACTTGTACACCATTCACTTCTTCGACAGGGAAACGCGGATCGCCAATCCGTCCCAAGACCATGCCACTCAAGAGGCGGGCGCGCAAATCTATCTTTGGGGCATAGAGATCGGCCAAAAGGTCTGCTTTCACTTGTTCTCTAACTTCGGCGACTTCATCAGGTTTTGCCAAGCCAGCCTCATCCAGGCAGCGTCCCGCCAAAATGGGGTTTGCTGCGCGCACGGCTGCGATCAGCTTGGCCGGGTTACGCGCCAAGCCAGCGGCGAGAATAGTGGTCACTTCCCAGCCGATGGTGGGCGGCTCCGGGAGCGGGTCCCATTCACCGACAGTGGAAGCAGGCATCTTCTCCGCAAGACGCGGTGCACGCCAAAAATCGCTCAGGTCTTCACCCTGATTGAAACGGCGCAGGAGTTCACGAGCGGCAAAATATTCCTGCAAAAGATGGTGATAGAAGCGAATATCCGGGCTTGTGGCTGGGTCAAGGATAGTCGCACCACGTCCAAAATGAAAAAGACGTGCGCTGTTGAGCGGGATTTTCTCTCCCATTAACGTGATCGTTTCTGGCAATGCTTCAGCAGCAATTTCTACGCCAAAGGTTGTACCAGCGCTTTGTTTTTGCATGGCATAGGCAAGCTGTGAGAAAAGCTCTACTTTGGTATCAATAGATAAATCATCGGGATGCCAAAGTTGTTCATTTCGTAAGAGTTCCTGCGTAAAGGAAAGGAATAAGCGTCCCCGATTTTCCAGCAGAGCCAAGTTCTTTCCCGCATTCAGGTAAACCATCGCCAGTACGAAAAGGTTAAGCGGATTGCTTGCCATCTCATGCAAACGGCTCTGAGGATCATCGAGCGTTTCTTGCAAACCTTCTGCCTTGTGTTTTTCAAGGAAATCCACAATACGAGGACGATCCAGCGGCTCTACCTGAACGCGGGGCAGGTTGAGCTGATTGTCGTAGTCCAAGCTGCGTCCGCTAAAAATCAACTGGTTTCTTCCACGATATTCCTGCTCGAAAATACGCCAAGCGGCTAAAGTTTCATTCTGCTTTTCGCGCGGGATTTCGTTGATCCCATCGGCAAGTAACAAAAGCCTGCCTGTGGTCAGTGCCTCAGCAAAAGAAGAGCCTGTGCGCCGCTCCCATTCTTTTTCTAGGAAAGCGTAAGGATCAGCATCTTTTTGTTGGCTAAGGCGCACAAAGAGCGGTATACGTACTCTTTCCCCTCTCAACAAAGCATAGGCAGAATCGAAGGCAAGTTTTTGCTGGGTGGTGGTTTTCCCCGCGCCGGGGTCGCCCAAAATAACAAAGGCACTATGACTCTGGAGGGCTTCGGCAATGCTTTCCAATTTGCGTTGCGTGGGTTGTGCCTGCATCCCATCATCATCGGTAGGGATAATGATTTCCGAAAAGGCGATAGGTAGCCCTTCAATCATTTGGCGCACATCCATTTTGCCAGAGAGCGAGACAAAACGCGTTGCCCAGCGTTGGTATTCCCGATTGATCGTGAGCGAGAGCAAATAGGCGCGCTCGTTACGTGAGCTTGCGAGCTGCTGGACAGAGCCGGGAGAAAAGGTCAGCTTCTCTCCATCGACATTGATTTCCAGTGCTTCAGGGTTGTCTTGTGGAGGCAAGAAAACACCTCCAGCCTGCATCAGGCTTAGCACTTTCTCGATGATTTTTTCAACTTCTTTTGCATCGAAGCCGTATTGAATATGCTTATCACGCGCCACAAAGTCAGCGCAATGGATGTCGCCGTCAAATTGATAATCTGTCATCTTATCTACCCCGTGCTAATTGAAATTACCCGCCGAAAACCTTGATCGCCATATCTGCGATCTGCGCCAGAATAGCCCCTAAGCCTATCGCTGAAGTCGCCGCCCCGCCGATAGAGTCCAGCATCGCCTTGGCTTCATCCAAAGTCTCGCGAATCTTTGCCCCATTAGGCTTCTCGCTCTGGCTGGCTTCCACCACTTCAACGATCTTGCCTTCGATGATCTCGATCTCTTCTTTTTGGGCAGGCAGAAGAGTTTTCTCTTCTCTCAGAGCGGTGATTTGTCCCTGTACCGCTTGCAACGCCTGGAGAAAGCCTTCTGGCGTTTGGTTATTTTGGATATTGGTGATGGCTTGGGTAATATTCTTGTCCCTGCCGATCATGTCACCTTTAACTTCCACATTCCCCTTGAAATTGAATGTTGCACCATCTTTTTTCTTTACCATGATTGCCTCCTGGTTTTTTAAAAAAAGCTAACTCAACAGATTATAAGGGATTTCGTAGGTAGGGGAAAACTTTCTCTGTGTCCAATTTTCTACTTCGCAAAAGGTTTCTACTGCGAATTAAAATGTTAAAATACTACGTAAAAACATAGTGTTTACAGGGTCTAACCCCTAAAAAATACTTCGTAGATTTACCAGAAAAGAAAAGTGATATGAAATCCAACCATCAAACAGTTATAGACTTTGCTCTGTGGATCAGGGAAAACCCCTTGCCAGGCAAACACCAGCGCGGCAACGAGAAGACCATCCAAGGCTATACCAGTGACGTGGATCGTTTTGCACGCTGGTTCGGACAAAGCACTGGATTGGAGCTATCCGCCGAAACCCTCACCCCGGATGACATCCAAGACTTCGTCAGCCAACTACAAACAGTACAGGGGTGCAAGCCCAACACAGTATTACGTTATTTCGCTGCGATCCGATCTTATTGTCTCTACTTGCAAAAAACCGATCCACGCATCCAGCGTGATCTATCGGACGGTATCCGTCTACCACGCCATGACCCGATGACAAAGCGTGGCCTACGTCGCTTGGAGCGCCTAGCTGTGAAGCGGGTTTTCACCGTTCCTTGGAAGGACACAGATGCAGCTCGTCTGCGCTTGATCCGGGATCGAGCTATCGTTATTACATTCATGTATGTTGGGTTGCGTGTGGACAAACTGGTCAATTTAAAATTAAGCGATCTCGACCTTAGAGAGCGATCCGGGACAATTCTGGTTCGCCAGGGAAAAGGTGATCGAGATCGCACTGCTGGTGTACCGGCAGAGGCACGTCGGGAGTTACGGGAGTGGTTAAAAGCCAGAGAAGGTTTAAGCTGTCAGCACGACCTTGTTTTCGTGCAAATCAGAAAGGGCTACAAACCGTTAGGCGTTCGTTCTGTGCAGCAGATGGTGCAGGAAGCGGGGAAACGTGCCAAGCTAGAGATCGAGCTTTCCCCACATATTCTCAGACACACTGCTCTGCGCCTTTGGCGCAAGAAGGTGGGGGATGATCGAACAGTTGCAAAACAGATGGGGCACAGCGAAGCGACAATGAGAAAGTATGATGCTGTTCAAGTGCAAGACGTGATCGAAGCAGCAGAAGAGATTTAGCAGTTACCACGCCACATTAATCTAAGCATATTCCTACCTGTTGACCTACATAAAGAGGATTTCATAGACATTTCACCCTTGCGAACGGTACTACTTAATGGTACTATAAAAGAAATCCATTTCTAGCATCGAATTAGGCAATGCAATGAAAAAAAAGCAACGAAAAACCCTTGAGAAAATCTTCTCAAGACCAACAAGAGGCACTATCAAATGGAGCGACATCGAAGGATTGCTCCGAGAATTAGGTGCTGAAATCCAAGAGAGAGAAGGCTCTCGAATTGGAGTTTATTTATTCGGTGAAATCCGGGTGTTTCATAGACCTCACCCATCACCAGAAACAGATAAGGGTGCTATTGCCAGCATCCGCAAGTGGCTTAAAAAAAATGGAGTACACCCATAAGAAGTAAACACGATTTGACCATCGAAAAAGGTCTCTCAAAAAAGGAGAGTAACATGTCTAAGATAAACACTATGGAGATTAACAGCTTTAAAGCTGTCATTCAGTACGACCCTGATATTGAAATGTTTCGAGGTGAATTTATCGGCCTCAATGGTGGGGCTGATTTTTACGCAGAAGACATAAAAGGATTGCGCGAAGAGGGAAGAGCTTCCTTGAAAGTTTTTCTGGAAATGTGCGAAGAAAAAGGGATTGAACCACGCAAAGAATACTCTGGCAGGTTTAATTTGCGTGTTGATCCTGCTCTTCATGCTGAACTTGCACTAGAGGCTGCGGCCCAAGGTGTAAGCTTAAACAGTTGGGCTTCAAAAAAATTAGCAGGAGAAACATAAAATAGCATCAACCGATCAATTTAAAACATAGATAAAAGGACAATGGGATTCCATCGTCCTTTTTGTCTACCGGGTTCCTTGACAGTAGCTATCGGAGAAAAGATGGCGGCAGGGCTTTTTCCTAACTAATAAACATTGTAACAATGGATGTAGGCAAGCCACCTACTATGGCACCTACGAAGCTGGCAAAAAACACCCGCAAAATAGGGATTTGTGACACCGCTAGATTCAGCTCTGCTTTTCCTAGTCCCCAAAAAGCAAAAGCAAGGATGGTACTTCCAACAAAAGCCTGCTTGAATGTGAATTCACTCACTCTAAAAACAGCGAAGGTTGTCAAGATAAAAATACTAATAACACTCGATACTACAGGAAAGAATTCGTGTGGGATTTGATTCCAGAACCAACCAAGTAACGCGCCTGTCAGCAACGCGATAAATATCGGTACGGAAAGCCATGTTTCCCAATTGTCATTTCCGATTGATAGCCTTCTGTTTTGACTATATAGGGCTTCTGCGATTTCTTCCTGCCAGTCAGCGATGCGATCCAGACGGGAAACAACCGATGATAAGTCTTCACGATCACGCTGGGCCATTTCTACAATTTCGTCTGGCATAGCTTCATCAATGCTAGAACCACGTCGAACAAAAACCTGCTTATCTCGAATATTTCTTTGTTTACCCCTCTGATCTTGATATTTCAATTCTTTCTTTAATGTGTGAGGCGGGTGAGTTGAATAAATTGTCATCACTCCAAGTTCTGAGCCTTCATATTCAACAACTTCAAAATCAAACCCTATTGCCGGGCGGCACCAGTTGGCGACAACCTGTTGTATTTGCTCTTCAGTAATGCCACTTATCCCTACTAAGTCTTTCGTTTTATCTCTTACGCCAACAATCAGGTAGGCTCTCTCTACAGAACTATTTGCTAATGAGAGAACCTCTTTTAGGAATTTGGCTTTGCTTTCTTTGTTACCGAGAGTAAGTTCGCTCTTAAGCTCCAAGTAGATACTTTCATCTTGGGCAATAAGTTCTTTTAATTGTTCTGGGCGCATAGTTTTTTGGTTTCCTTTCGCTCTAAAAACGGTTTCTATCATACATAAAAAGAAAACTAGCTACATCTTAGTTACCTTCTCTTTTTTCTCAGGACTAAGAGTTGCACTTATGTTTTTGAAGATTTCTTCTAACGCTTCTTTTTGATGCAAATCAAAAATCTGATTTATAGATGTTTTTTCAACGAGCCGCGCCGCGATTTTTTGCTTATTTGGAACTTTTACTTTACTTTTTTTACACCATTGTTTCACATATTCTGGGCGATTGACACTCGGTAACTCTGTTGCTTTTAGTTCGTAGCCTTCTCCATGACTTCGCCTTAACTCTTCGTTTACTGCGTTCACATAGACATTCGCGTCAAGAAAATCCTCAATCACATAGCCCTCTTCTAGCATAATAATCAAATCTTCAGAGACACCTTCGCTTAGCAGCTTATTTGCTATTTTTTTGCCACCATTATCGCCATCAACAAAATAAGCAACTTTGGGAGCCTCTAATTCTAATTTCTGAATATCATTTGGCGAAACACTGGCTAAACCAGGAGCAACTTGGAATCCAAGTTTTTCAAGCCCCATAGCTTCACGAAGTAATCTTGGCAATAGAATGACATCTGTTACCCCTTCTGTAAGTACTGCCCTTCTTGCATCTAAAGATGCTAATGTACTAGCCCCCATAGCCAAAAGTAAAGGGGAAAACCCTGCACCATCTAGCCAAATTGTATTCCGTATTTGACTCCTGCCTGTCTCTTTTTCGTCCTTATAAATGGGGCTATTGACATTCGTATAAATCGATTAAGATACAAGTATGACTTGGCATCCAAAACA
>CAZOOX010000114.1:0-13259 GCA_964581545.1 uncultured Anaerolineaceae bacterium | reverse complement strand
AACTGCAGAACCCTACTATCAAAGCTTTTCAGCCTGCCTAAAGCGAAAGTCCTATAAAATACATTCAGGGTAAAAAAACAGGCGCAAATTATTTTGCCGACGGAATTACCTGCTCTCTGAAGGCTAAGCGATTTGGTTCTTAGTTCGACTTTATCCATTTGTCGTTAGCGCTTTTGTAGGTCACACTTGTAGTGTGACAATCTCCACAGAGCAAGAGTGTCACGCTGAAAACGTGACCTACAAGAGTAAAAGACTTTTTGAATCTCTGCATACATGCCCGATATTTGAAAAAGACAGCATTTTCAAGGCATTCTCAGAAAATGTCTTGCATAGAATCTGTACAATGGATAAAGTCCAGCGTATCTATCCTAAAAAATAATTTTCTGGAGGTTGTCAGACTTGCATTGCACTTCAGAAGTGCGTAAGTGCCCCGAAGGGGTATGCAAGTCGGGTTTTCAAAGGCAACACCGCTTCCGCACACCCGATGTGCAACGCATCTTTCACCCTTCGGGTACAGGCAGATGCAATGCACATCTTGCTGAATTTTAGGATAGGTTCTTAGTCTATCGGCAGCCAGGCTAAAATAGTTGCCCCTTCTCCTGGTGCTGATGTGATTTCTACTTCACCACCAGCATTGCGAATACGCGTATGCATATTTGAAAGACCGTGCCCGAGTGTCATGCTCATTTTGTCTATGGAAAATCCATTCCCGTTATCTTCGATTTCCATCAAAACACGATCTGGTGTTGTCCACAAATTGACGCTGACCCGTTTGGCTTTGGCATGTTTAGCTGTGTTGGCAAGTGCTTCTTGGGCAATATGAAAGAGAACCAGTGCTTGAGAAGATTCAAGGTTGGCGATGTCAGTCTCTTTACCCGTTAACATTGCTTCAGAAAGGGTATTAACGCGATATTCTGTCAGCAAACGCCGGAGACCAACCAGGAGATTCTCTTCGCCTAATTGACGAGGACGTAAGTCGAGAATATAGGTACGCAGATCACGAATTGCCTGATTTAGCCCATCTATAGCGAGTCTGACGCCTTCTTTTGCTTGAGCGGGATTTTCGTCAATGAGGTGTCGTACGTTTTCCAAGCCCAAGCCCACCCCAAAAACGGACTGGATAACGCCATCGTGCATATCCATGCCGATCCTGTTACGTTCTTCAAGAACGGCCAAACGGCGAGCATCTGTGTGTAAACGGGAATTGTCAATCGCCAAACCTGCCCAATTGCCGACGGCTGTTAGCAGTTGAATGCTGCGATCATTGAATGCTTCAGTGCCACGTTTGGCTATGCCGAGAACACCGATCATTTTTTCACCCGATGTGAGTGGTAAACAAACAAATTGGCGGAAGCCTGCATCCACGACCGCAGAGCGTAGATAACGCATATCTTCAGAAAGATCTTCGCTTATCAGGGTTTTGTTTTCTGCGGCAACAATGCCGACAAAGCCTTCATTTAATTTAAAGCGACTGCGTGTCCAGAAGGCTTCTGCTGCTTCTCCACGATGTAAAACCAAGCGTAAAGTTTGGGTTTCTTCATCTAATAAGAAAATTTCACCAGCTTCGACGCTAAGATAGTCCATTACAAGTGCGAGGGTTTTGCTGACGATCTCATCTAAACCCTGTGTGGGGACAAGAGCAGCAGCAATATCGTTTAGCAGCGTTAAGTCTTCGCTGCGTTGAGTTAGGGCAATATCGCGTTCGCGCAAATTATCGTATAAACGCGCATTCTGGATAGCAGCGGCAGCGTAGCCCGCCAGCATTTGGATGATCTGCTCATCTTCCTCGCTAAATTCATCTGCGTCGATTTTGTTGGTCAGGTAGATCTGTCCGAGTTGATGACTTGCCGCAAGGATGGGCACGCCCAAAAAAGAGCGCATCGGGGGATGATGCTCGGGAAAGCCAACGCTGCGCGGGTCCTCACTCAAAATGGCTAAACGGATCGGGTCTTTCGTATCCATTAAGGCACCCAATAACCCCAAGCCTTTAGGCTGATGCGGCATTTTCTTAATTTGAGCTTCACTCATTCCCAAGGTAACAAAATTTTCTATCTCCCCATTTTTATCTAAAACTGCTAATGCGGCATATTCTGCCTCTGCTTGCTCACTGGTTACTTGAGCGATACGCTGGAGCAAGGTCTCTAAAGATATATCTTTAATAAGCTCCAAATTCGCACGGTGCAACGCCAGTAAGCGGTCTTGCAATTGTTCACAAGATAATGTCATAATACTCCTCGCCGCCTATTATAACCACTTTGATAGCTTTTGCTAGATTTTTTTTATACAATAAGCCTTGCGAAGCTTCAAAAGCTTCGCAAGGCTATAAGGAAAAACTATGACAAACTCACGCATTGCAGGATTTTATAAACTTTCGTTGGATAAACGTCTGGATGCCCTCGCCAAAGCTTCCGGGATGGATATGAAAGAACTCGCTCCGCTCCTGGCCTCTGGCTTGCTCACTGCGCAAGAAGCAGACAAAATGGTCGAGAACGTGGTTGCCACGCATAACCTGCCCTTGGGCATTGGACTCAACTTCAAGATCAACGGCATCGACAGGCTTGTGCCGATGGCGATAGAAGAACCTTCGGTCGTGGCGGGCGCATCCTTTATGGCAAAACTCGCCCGCAAAGGCGGCGGCTTTTTCGCTACGACATCTGCCCCCGAGATGATAGGCCAAATGCAAGTGCTCGATGTGGCAGACATCCACGCCGCAAAAATGGCTATCTACGAAGAGCGCGAAAGTCTGCTCGCCGAAGCAGATGTGATCGACCCCATCCTGAAAAAACTTGGTGGCGGCGCAAGAGACCTGGAAGTGCGCGTCATAGAAGAATCCCCTATTGGTGAATTTCTTGTCGTACACTTAATCTACGATGTCCGCGATGCAATGGGCGCGAACGCCGTTAACACCGCTTGCGAAAAACTCGCCCCGCGTATTGAGCAATTAACGGGCGGACGTGTGCATTTGCGGATTTTGTCGAATTTATCCGACCGCCGTATGACGCGTGTTCGCTGTACTGTGCCTGTGGAAGCTTTAGCCTTTGACGATTTTTCAGGGGAATCTGTCCGCGACGGCATCATCGAAGCTTATGCTTTTGCGGCAGCCGATCCCTACCGCGCCGCAACTCACAACAAAGGAATAATGAACGGCGTGGATGCCGTTGTCATCGCCACGGGCAACGACTGGCGCGCCATCGAAGCAGGCGCACATGCCTACGCCGTCAAAGATGGAAAATATACATCCCTTTCCACCTGGGGCAAAGATGCGGATGGCAATCTCGTCGGCACACTCGAAATGCCGATGGCAGTAGGCATCGTTGGCGGCGCGACAAAGGTGCATCCCACCGCACAAGCTGCGTTAAAATTAATGGATGTAAAAACCGCCGCTGAACTTGCCGAGATCATCGTCTCGGTCGGTTTAGCGCAAAATTTAGCCGCCCTGCGCGCCCTCGCCACCGAAGGCATCCAACGTGGACACATGTCCCTTCACGCGCGACAGGTCGCTATCGCGGCGGGTGCTGAAGGAGACCAGGTCGATCAGGTTGCCGCACAGCTCGTTGCCGAAGGTGTTGTGCGTATAGATAGAGCTGAAGAGATTTTGAAGGGATTGGTTGATTAGTGCACTTTCAAATAATAACTTTGGTTCTTCCCTCACCCTCCGCCCTCTCCCAAAGGGAGAGGGGACTGTTCTCCCCCCGCATGCGGGGGGAGTTAGAGGGGGGCTTTTCCAAAAAGATTCCTTGATTATGCATTAGGAAGCAGGTAATCAGGATAGACACTGCATTGCATCCGTAGGATGCGTTGCAGTGTCGGATTAGCGAAAAATGCGAAAAAACTACCCAACTCCATATTCCGAAGTCAATCTTGTTTTAGAAGAAGTGCTGAGAAGTGTACAGACTATTTTAGGGGAAAACTTCATGGGCATGTATCTCTATGGCTCACTCGCGAATGGTGGCTTTGACCGCAATAGTGATGTAGATTACATTGTCGTCACCAAGAATGAGATTAATGATGGTGTTTTTTCAGAACTAGATTCCATGCACAAAAACATCTCTACGATGGATTCATGGTGCGCTATCCAATTGGAAGGGTCCTATATTCCACAGAAAGCTCTGCAAGAATATGATCCTATCCACGCTTTTCATGTACATATTGATAGGGGCAAGAATGAAGATCTTCACAGAATAGAAATTGACAATCCTATCTCCAGCAAAGCATGGTGGGCAAAGTGGGTGTTTTTGTGTGAGGATATACGAGAGCGCGGTATCACGCTGGTGGGTCTTACTCCAAAAACGCTACTTCCTCCCATTTCATCCGATGAATTGCGTGAAGCGGCACTAGCCTTTTTAGAAAGCTGGGCAAGCAATTTCCTTGACCACTCCGAAGAGATAACCCATCGCGGGTATCAATCCTATGTGGTGCTAACTATATGCCGAATACAATACACACTTGAACACGGCTCTGGTGCTTCAAAGCAAATTGCCGCAAAATGGGCACAAGAAGCACTTCATCCTCGCTTCAATTCTCTGATTGAAAGAGCTTGGATTGGACGACACAACCCAAGTGGGAAGGCTGACAAAGAAGAAATAAATGAAACCTTGAGTTTTATTCTTCTCTGAATACCCCGTAGCTTGCTACGAGGGTTCCGAGCATTAAGAAAAATCTGTACCCGTAGGGGCAAAATTCCGTAATACCCCGTCCGCTTGCGGCGGGGATAGGAATTTTGAAGATTTTTCAAATTTATTCGGTATGCGTTAGAAAATAATCAGATGAAAAAAAACTACCCAACGCCATATCCCGAAGTCAATAATATCGTTGACCATCTACTCTCTAATGCAAAAAGCATTCTTGACAAGCAATTTGTCGGCTTATATTTACACGGTTCTCTCATTACAGGAGACTTCAATCTCGAAAGCAGCGACATTGACTTTCTTTGTGTGACTGCCGATAAACTCTCCGAAGAAATTGTCGCAGCTTTGGAAGAAATGTATTTTGAACTCAAGGAAATTGATTTCAAATGGTGGTATAAACTCGAAGGCTCCTTCACCCCCCAAGCGGATATGTACTGCTACAATCCTGAAAATGGGCCTTATCCCACTGTCCACGAAGGGAAATTTTATCTCGCGGGGCACGAAAGCCACTGGATCATTCAGCGTCACCTTCTATTAAAGAACGCCGTCATTGTAGAAGGGGAAAAGCCGAAAAATTTCATCGCCCCCGTGAGCGTGGACGACATCCACGGCGCGCTGCGTGCCTTTCTTTACGAATGGTGGATTCCGATGCTGAAGAATCCCGTCAAACTCGAATCGCAGGAATACCAAGCCTACGCCATCTTGACCATGTGCCGCATGCTCTATACTTTTAAGAAGGGCGAAATTGCATCCAAGCCCGTATCCGCGCGTTGGGTGCAGGAGAAGTTTAGCGAATGGCAGGAGCTTATTGATTGGGCATTGGCATGGAAAGAAGGTAGCGTTTTTAAAGACAAGAAGAGTGAAACAATGGCGTTGATGCAACTTGCTGTAGATTTCGGCAAAAGGGAAAACATATGACAACATCTTCATCTGTCTTCGATAAAAATATATCTGTATGGAAGAAAGAGCAGGGGCAACCTTGGCAGATATTGAAATACAAATTAGCTAAGGCCAACATTGAAAAGCATCTTCATTCTGGAAGTCTCCAAATATTGGATGCAGGCGGTGGCAATGGTGTAGATTCTCTTGACTTTGCCAAAGCAGGACATCATGTACATCTTGTTGACTATTCAAAGGAAATGCTTACAGAAGCTGCGAGTATTGCAAGAAGTGCAAAAGCAGAAGAAAATATCACTGTGCATCATGCAGATATTAGAGATGTTAATTCTTTCTTTCCAAGTACGAAATTTGATTTAATTCTTTGTCATAATGTTCTCCAGTATGTTAATAATGTCTTATTGCTGATGAGAAACTTGGTCGAATTATTGAGACCATGTGGACTTCTCTCAGTAATTAGTATTAATCGTTATTCCCTTCCCTATCAAAGAGCATTTTTACATGGAGATTTAGAAACAGCCTTAGCAGAAATTGGTACGAGAGAATATCATGGATATTCATTTGATACGACACTAATCAATTACTCTGCTGAAGAAGTCTCAGAAATGCTTGAGAAAGCTAATGTAGCTGTTGAAGCCGATTATGGGATTAGAAATATCTACGATTATTGGGGAGATAATGAACAAAAAGCAGATATGACAACTCAAGAGCAGCTTGAAAAATTAGAGTTTGAATTAACCGACAAATACCCCTATAAACTGTTAGCGCGTTATTACCAAATTATTGCGCGCAAGGGATAAAATATACGTAGGGGCGAGTCTCAGATTCGCCCTTACAATTGCAATCATTCAAGGAGATTTATTTCCATGACAGAAAAGAAAAGCCTTATACTAAAACCCACCCGCCCCGTCGGCATCGTCGGGTATGGCGCTTATGTGCCGCGTTATCGCATCCCCGCCACCGAGATCGCTCGTGTTTGGAAGGGCGGCGGCGCGGTGCCGATCAAAGAGAAAAGCGTTCCCGGTCTCGATGAAGATGTAGCGACCATGTCCATCGAAGCCGCCCGGAATGCCATTGCCCGTGCCGGCATTCATGCCCATCAACTGCGCGCTGTTTGGGTCGGGTCAGAATCACACCCATACGCCGTCAAGCCCACGTCCACGATCGTCGCCGAAGCCATCGGCGCTGTCCCCCACATCCAGGCCGGAGATTGGGAATTCGCCTGCAAAGCCGGGACAGAAGCCATGGTCGCCGCGATGGGGCTCGTCGGCTCCGAGATGGCAGATTACGCTCTTGCTATCGGCATGGATACTGCGCAGGGAAAACCCGGCAACGCCCTCGAATATACCGCCGCAGCGGGTGGCGCAGCCTTTGTGCTGGGCCCCGCAGAAAATTCTTTGGCCGTGATCGAAGCGACCTATTCCTACGTCACCGACACGCCCGATTTTTGGCGGCGCGCCTATCAGAAATATCCCGAACATGGCTCACGTTTCACGGGTGAGCCTGCCTATTTTGAGCATGTCAGCCAAGCCACGAAAACGCTAATGGCAGAGATGGGTACAAGCGCATCCGATTATGACTATGCCATTTTCCACCAGCCGAATGCCAAATTCCCGATGCGGGCGGCAAAGATGCTTGGCTTCACGCCCGAACAATGGGAGCCGGGCTTGCTTTCGCCCATGATCGGTAATACTTATTCTGGTGCGGCGATCATCGGCCTGACTGCCACCCTCGACATTGCCAAACCCGGTGACAGAATTTTGATGACCTCCTTCGGCTCCGGCGCAGGTGCGGATTCTATGTCCATTCTCGTGACAGATGCACTCCTCGAACGCCGCGACAAAGCACTCAAAACCCAGGACTATATCGCCCGTCGCAAAGAAATTGATTATGCGACCTATGCACGGATGCGCGGTAAGATTTTGATGAAATAGATATTGGGTATCAGGTAATTAGGACACAGGTTTACGCCTTGCGTAAACGTTATTATGTAAGGACTTCGCAGATTGGATTTTTTATAAAAACATCCAGCGAAGGTTGAGTAGAAAGACAGTTTTATCGTCATTCATATCGAAACCATAGCGGCATTCGCGCAAACTCGTGTTCTATTACGATAAAGTTTGCTGGAGACAAATTATGGAAATGTTGAAAACCATCGGTATCTTTTTTGCCATTGGAGCGTTCTTTTTTCTCATCGGTGGGAAGCGCGGAAAGTTATTGGGAGGCTTTATTATGCTTGTTGGCATCCCCATGCAATTAATAGACGCCGCCTTTCCTGATATCTCAATTTTGTTGAATTTTGTCATCACATTCACTTTTGCTGCTTTAGTGCTGGGAGCGTTGGCTTTTACAAGTAGTGATGAATAAAAAAACAGAAGGCATGTTTACGCACTACGTACGCATTACGTAATGACTTTTCAATCAGGAAAATTTTATGACAGATAATATTGTTATCACCGGCATCGGCCAAACCACCGTCGGCGAACATTGGCAATTTTCAATTCGTGAGCTGGCGCATTTTGCCCTCGAAGCCGCCATCAAAGATGCGGGTGGTTTGCGCCCCCAAGCCCTTTTTGTGGGCAATATGCTCGCGCCTAATCTTTCCAGACAAGCTCATCTCGGTGCGCTCATCGCTGATTTCAGCGGCTTGATCGGTATCGAAGCCACTAGCATTGAAGCCGCGGGAGCCTCTGGTGGAGCAGCCCTCCGACAGGGCTATCTCGCCGTGAAAAGCGGTATGGTGGATGTCGCTCTCGTCGTTGGCGTGGAGAAATTCACCGATCTTGTTGACGCGAAGGTCGAAGATGCCCTCGCCACCGCGACTGACAGTGATTTTGAAGCCGTGCAGGGGCTGACGCCCACATCTCAAGCCGCGATGCTTATGCAGCGTTATATGTACGAATATAATGTCCCCGCCGATGGCTTTGCGGGCTTCCCCCTCACGGCACATGCCAACGCTATCGGGAATCCCAATGCCATGTTCCAGCGTGCCATCAAGGAATCAACCTATCTCCGCGCAGGAATGGTTGCACCGCCTTTAAATATGTTTGATGCCGCACCTCCAGCAGATGGCGCCGCCGCTGTTCTTCTGACACGCTCCGAGCTTCTGCCTGCCCATTATCATCACCGGCTCGTCCGTGTTATTGGGTCTGGTTCCGCTTCCGATATGTTAACCCTGCACGACAGGCGTGATCCGTTAAGCTTTGATGCCGCACGCCGTTCTGCAGACCAGGCACTTGAAAAGGCTGGCATCACCCGTGATGAGATCAGTTTCTTCGAATATCACGATGCCTACTCGATTTATGCTGCCCTTTCATTAGAAGCGGCAGGATTCGCCGAAAAAGGCAAAGGCTGGGAGTTGGCCCGAGATGGCGGCATCGCGCCTGAGGGGCGTATCCCCGCATCCATAGCGGGAGGACTTAAGGCACGGGGTTATCCGGGTGGCGCTACGGGCGTGTATCAGGTCGTGGAAGCAGCAGCCAAGCTTCGGGATGAGAGCGATCCGGCAAATGTTGGGATGATCCAGTCGTTGGGGGGACCGGCATCCACGGCTGTGACGCATATCCTATCGTTAGCTTGATTTAAAGAAAAAGTCGCTTCCCTTTTGAGAAGCGACTTTTAGAATCTGGGGCAATGGGGAATTATCTGTATTTAATGATGAGCGTTGGTGTAGTTCCGCTAAAGGAAATATAGTCGCTCACTCCATTGGAGAAATTTCCGGAAAGTGTGTAAGCACGGATCTGGACAGTTGTTGCATCGTCTTCGAAGCGAGACATGACATGCTTGGTGATATTAATATCACCCGGCGAGCAATTCTGAAATTCTAGATTGCGTTGATCTTGCTGGAAATTTCCAATACCTCCTGCGCCATAATCGCCAACTGCCAGCATATTGATTTCAACCAACTCGAAGCCAAGGTTGCCAAACGAGAAGGGGGTTCCACTGGTAGTGCAAACACCCGGAGAGAAGATGGCAGAGAAAATTGTTGCCGACCTGGGCAAGTTCCGAATATCGAAAGTCCAAAAGCCTTCGCAGTCGTAGCTGTCGTTCTTTTCACCAATCGTGGGAGGAGGCCCGCCATTTTCTACCATTGTGGGGCCTGATGGACAGATGCTGCCGCTGTTCCCTGTATCCAGCACTGCCGAGAATTCTTTTTCTACAACAATTGTTGCTGTTGGAGGCGAAGTTGGGACAGGGGTGGCTGTCATTGGTTGCACTACAGGCGCAGGCGTAAGCGTGATAACGGGCGCAGTTTCCACTTTGGGCTGCGGTAGACTGCAGGCCATAATGGTCAGCAGAAAGGCAGATAAGGCAAAAAGCTTATTTCTGTTTTGCATAGTTTTCTCTCTTTTTCTTGTTTACTGATATTAGGAAAAACTTGAGCGCTAGCCCCCTCTGCCCTATCGGGCATCTCCCCCTTCGGGGGAAGGCTAGGATGGGGGCTATATGTAAAATTGCGCTCATAATTAATCTGCTGCGTAACATCAGTTATTTAGTCACCACAATAAGCAAATTTTCGCGTTGACACACCTGACCAGCTTTCATTATTCAAGGTGTCTAGCGTGCGTACTTTATATTCAAGTGTGCCCGGCATACCGGCTGTATCTACACCAACCTGGCTGACCCAGGTATCGCCACTGGGATTCATCTTGATCCATGCCCAACCACCATCATTTAGATTGAACCAAAACTCTGCCCATGAAACACCCGATTCGTCGGTTATATAAGAATCCCCGTATAAACTGCATCCTTCCCAATAGGTGGTGACGGAGAGAATGCTGGGACCGCTTGTGTCTGCTGGTGGGGCTTCGACCGTTGGAGTTGGATCGATTTCAGTATAGCAACTGCCGTTCACGGCTATGGTTGCATAATAATCTTCATAACTCCCATCTGGTTGGGTGACTTGAAGGTGGTGTGTTTCGGTTTCACAGGGACAACTATCCTGGCTGCCAACTTCCCATACTGAAATTTCATTCAGATAAACATTCGTTGCCCCGCTTGCATCCCAGTGCAGCGTGGAGCAGTTTCCCGCTTCGACTGTGGATGGATGAGCATAGAACTCAACAGCAACTTTACCCGGAGGTGGTGGCGCTGAAGTGGCTGTATTGGTAGGAATTGGCGCAGACTGGGGTTGTGGCGTAGATGTAGATGTTGCAACTGTTGAATCGGTATCGATCTCTGGCGCAGAAGGACCTTCTGAGCCTCGTTTTGCATATTCTTCTCCAGCTGGTGTAGGTGTGCTACCCTGCCCGGGTACACAACTGACGATGCAAAACCGCGTCGTCCCGGACCCGCCTCTTGCTCCGGATGCATTAACACCTACGGCCTCCACAATATATTCCCCTTCCTCGGTCGGCTGCCAATTGATGTCGGTGCGCACCAGGCGTCTACTCCCGTTGGCTGCTAACGAAGCAATTGAAGAGGTGGGCAGCTCCTTCCCATTGACCGTAACGCGGATAGAGCTAACGCCCTCGGAATCTGCCGCATAAGCGACAAGCGTCACAGGCCCCATCGGCAAGGTGTCGCCATTGAAAGGATATTCGAACCAGGCTTGCGCCGAGGAATCAAGGGATGTCACATCCGCCCCGCAGCCACTCAGGAATAATGTCAATACCAAGGATATGCCAAATAAAACGATTCTAATTCGTTGAGAGGTTTTCATAGGATACTTTTCCTTTCTCGTTAAGGCTTGCATGTGCCGTGAGTAAAATAGGATATTTTGTCGGTTTTACAAAAACCCAGCCAATCAGTCCCGTTAGGGCAATTACAAGTTTTGGTAAGGCAGTGATTATTATGGTGGCAATACTCTCCACCTAACCCTGTTCCATTTTGTGGAGCGCAGACTTTGTTTGCACAATAACGCGATTGACAATCATCGTTAGCCTTGCAATCTTCTCCATTTTCTAAGCCAGGCCAATCGCCACAGAAGCCACCGCCATTGTCTCCTGGCCCTGCGGCGATACACAGCCCATTTTGATAACCATTCGGGCAGACACAGAAATCATTGGCACAATGTTCATCCTTATAGCAAAACTCTCCTACCTGTGCCGTCTTTTTTGGGGGTGTACACATATTGCCATCACAATTCCAGTTAGCGCAATTGGCACCCTCGAAACATGAAGCGCCATTCGGTGCGCCTACTGAACATGTGCCAACACCCCCTAATGGCAGCGCGCCGTTGGTTCCACTGCCGACACATCTTTGACTTTCGCATTGGGAGTTTGCAGAACAGAATTCAAGAGCCTTTCCCGTCCCGGGTTTCGCTACACAAGTATCATTCCGACAGGCGCCAGAACTACATTCCGAGTCAGCTACACATTTCTTCCCATTCTCGATCAACGACCCTGATGAAGGCAGCCCGGGCACAGACCATGGCGAGCGTTTGATAAAAACTGTGACCTTGCAGCGTCCATCTGAAGAAACGATGTCTCGATAACCGGAAATATCACTTAAATCATCTTTTACAGAGATATAGGTCTCTTCTCCCATACAAGTGCCCGGTATCTGGAATCCGATCTTGAGGGTCGAGCCGATCTCTTTTTTGAATCCCACGAGCACAGAATCTACTCCACCGGCTGTAAGTGAGCTTATGGCATAAGTTTTATCTTCCAGTAAAACCTGCTTTGTTTTCAGTATTGAATCATTTGCAAAGAAGTGAACTGTAGAGCTGGTTGGCGGGATATTATCTATTAGCAAGTTTTTGAATATTACAGATAGACTCATCTGTGGCGGATTCGTAAAACAATCTATTGTTGTCGGGGCGCTCAATTTTGATTCCCCTTGCTTGCTGAATGCGCTCACCTGATAGGAGCAGCGACAGCCCATAGGTTCCTTGCTAACAGGGATCTCTATGACCTGATCGCTAAGTACCACATAGGTGTTTTGTTTTCCAGATGGCATATTCGGGCACTCATAATTTCCATATACGATGAAACCATCAACATTGAAATTTTGCTTTGCTGTGGCATCATAGTCCCAAAGGATACGATGATAAGTTGCTCCTTTATTATCTATCCGGGCATTTGTAGGTGCCGGCAAACTCGCGTCAGAAACCTTGCCTCCCCATGTCCAATTCTCTGCCCAAAGGCGGTAAGTCAGATCAAAGGCAGTTCCTGAGCCTTGATATTGCGAATTTCGATTTGCCGGGTCTGTCAGCACATCATAAGTATGAGTATTTTGGAATGTTCCCAAGTTACTGGGACCGGTGGGTGAAAAGCCGTTTCCGTTGACTTCCAAGACAACCGAATCGCCCGATTTCATCAGCATGGATTCAGGCATGGGAATCGCCCATTCGCCGGAATTGCCCCAATATCCGGTCGGGATGTAATTTTGGCTTCCACGTGGCGCACGGATCGGTGACAAATTGCCGATCGTTACCATTACAAAACCTTTTGAGATGCCACCGTCTTTGGGAACAAAGCCAACAGGTTGGAAGAAAAGACGTTTGGGTCCATCCCCCAATTGACAATTTGCTGTGGGTTGAACATCCACCCAAACAGTATCGCTAAATTTACGCGGTTTATTCTTACCTTCATCTCGTATTACGTTGACGGTGTATCCATATTTTCCTGGTTGAGGCACCCTGTCTTGATATTGCGTCGTGTTCGCTTCACGCTGGGCAATGCGGTAAGAGTCTGGTTTTCCAGGATCATAACGAAATATCTCGTACCCCGTTTCATTGTCAGAGTTATCCGTCCACGTCAGATCGATCAGACAGTCAATTTGACTTGCAAC